>CAYRKB010000089.1:0-18478 GCA_964424705.1 uncultured Victivallales bacterium | reverse complement strand
TTATATACAGTATACCCCGTTGCGTTTCGAAAGGTCACAATTGGGGAATTCACGTCGTTTTGTGCGTATTCCGATTCAAGTCGGACACCCCGGGAGGAGGGATAGCGACGCTGGGTAACACAAGGCATGATGCGACTCCAAGAAAAGGAGGCGCAGATGTGCGTCCGGGCGATGCGATGTGCTTGGCCCCGCACGCTTCTCTGACAGATGCTTACGTGCTGCGCTTGAACGAATAATCAAACATCGCGATCTCTTCCCTGTAAACGTCTGCGACGAGGCTAATCGACGCCTCATCATAATGGTCAACATAGTCTTCGTCCGCACCTTTTATCCTGTGGGGCAATGCAATCTGGGGAATGTGCAAACTTCGACAAATGTGTTGAAACTCTCGGGTCAAAGTCTCGAACTTCGCAATGTAGTTCAGCTTAATCGATCCATCAAAACTTCTTATCCAGTGAATCTGTGTTCTCAGCATTCCCTTTCCCGCATGTCTTCTAAGGAAATCCTTAAGCGAGAGATCTTTCCTGATTCTGTAATTCTTCCTGTGAAGCTCATCTCTCATGACATTCTGGTACCACGAAAAGGCACGTGCCCAAGGATTGCGTATTACGGAAAACTTGTAGTATTCGTCAAATTGCGCCTTCGTCACCGTAAGCCTTGCATTTGGATTCGTCGCGCTACGAGTGCTGTAGCGTATCCGTCGCAGAATCTCGCACATATTGTCTCTTGAAGAAAGTGCGTCCGGCGTAAGCCAAGGCTGCTCAATCATCCTGATGCTTCTATGGTCTTGCACCTCTCTCCCGTCGTACTCGTCAAGATGCCCTAGCGCCATTTCGATGCTGGTTCCCGCACATTTGGGTATGTGTATGAATATGCATTTGTACTTATGTGAAATCATTCTTCGCGCCTTGAGCTCTGCCTCGAATACACGTCCATACAATATAAAACCGCCTCGCACGGCACAGAGACTTGGGGACAGCATATTCCAATCCACACCTGCGCCCAACAACAAAAATAGTCGCGGATGCCGACGGTCGACGAAATACCTGGAAAGCGAGGGAGCGAGTAACGCTATGCTGGATCCTGGGCGGGCTGATTGCGACGCGGCGCGTTCACACTGCTACCGCAAGGATGCCTGCTTTGTCAGCCAACACCCAACACGCTGCGGAGATAGGGTTTTTGGATCGCGCTCCTCGGCCTTTCCCCAATATGCATCCTGCGAGGGTTATCCTAAGATCCCCGCCAACAAGGCGCGAACCGGTTCAAGGTTCGGGTGGCGCTGGAGGTGGTTATGGGGACCGAGTGGGCATGAAGAGAAGGAATGGCGGATTGTCTTGATCGCGTTCGCAGTTGTGCGAAACGTACAGATTGGAGTGCTCATGGACGGCGCGTCTTCAATTGACTGTTCTGTGTGAATAGACTAAAGATTGGCACCCTATGTGCTCGGCAAACTCCGAAAGCAAATACGGAGATCTATGATGAAGGACGTGGAACGTCAGTTCATGGCGGAGGACGCGCTGATGCCGGCAACGCTGATCGAGTCACACGTCTTACCTGATGAGCGGTGTGATTCCGGTGTTGGCATCGACTCCGTTGCTGTGAACCGGACGGAGCGGGCGCTTGATATCGTTGTGGCGCTGCTTCTTATGGTCCTGTGTGCTCCCGTCGTACTGCTGATCCTGTTAGGTATGTATGTGTGCTCGGGTCCACCTTATCTGTACCGCGGAACCAGGCTCGGGGCCCGCGGCCGGCCTTTCACAATGTACAAGTTCAGGACTCTTGCGGAAGGGGCCGAGACGATTGTGGGTGCGCAGTTGGTCTCAGAGAAGCATCAATTGACGACGCCTTGGGGCGGGTTTCTGCGCGAAACACGGCTGGACGAGCTGCCGCAGCTTTATAATGTCCTGCGGGGCGAAATGACTCTGATCGGTCCGCGCCCGGAGCGGCCGGCCGTTGCGGAGGTCGTGTCCTCTTCTGTTCGCAACTACCATTTCCGCTTCACCGTGAAGCCGGGATTGACAGGCTACGCGCAGCTCTATACCGCCCACGGCACGCCGAAATCGATCCGTGCGAGGATTGATAACCGATTTGTCAGGAACCATCGGTCCTTGTCTTCGCGGCTTAGCCTCATGCTGTTGACCTTGTCTGTGGCGGCTCGCTCCTTACTGGCTCGCGTCCGGCGGCGTATTTTTTGTTCCTCCTGCCGTGGCGAGCCGAGTGAGCGGCGGGTGCTTTCCCGTCACCGGCTGGATCAAGGTTCGGTTCTTCCGGTCGACGCTGGAACATGGTGCAGTGGAGCGCCTAAGCTAAGGCTGATAGATATCAGCGAGTCCGCGTTTCGCGCCCGGGCGGATCGCCCGTTGCACGTGGGGGATTTCGACCGTTGGATCGTAGAGATTATTCTGCCCGAAGAAAGGAAGCATCGCTGGCTGCGGAGGATGCGTTGTACCGGCACCGTGATTCGGAAAATACACAGCTGGGACTGCTGCGAATACATCGTGGATTTCAAGCCCGCTTCGGACTACAGCCGATTTGTACTGGAACAGTACATCTTGCGCCGGAGCTTTGCGAGTCGGATGGAACGGTGAGGGCACATTTCTTTTCGCAACGGAGTGCTCTAGATTAGCGGACGGAAAGGATAGTTTTCATGAGCAGGAGGAATCTCTCTCTGGCGGGCTGCTGCGGGGCAGCATGGCGGCGCATGGTCTTGGGGGCTATGTGTCTGATCCCCATAAGCATGACGTGCAAGGCGACGGACTACATTGACGTAGGCTCCAAGAGCAATATGGTCAGCAATCCGGGTTTCGAATATTCATCAACATCCGGCGCTCGCCCCCTTCAATGGTCTGTGCATGTGCCTGGCAGCAATACGCTTGGATGGTCTTGGTCCTACGTGAACGACGCGAGCCTGGCCCATAGGGGACGGCGCTGCCTCAAGTTCTCCAATGTGTACAGTCGCGGAAACTGGGCCGATCGCCTGTATACGCTTTCCGATCCTTTTTCCATAGACGCGGCGAGCCGCTATATCTTCCGTGTGTGGTACCGCACGGAGGGTGCAGGGGATGGCGCGGTGATCATCCGCGTCAGATATCTCGACGCCGCAGGCAGTGAGATTTACAGCGACCAGACAGGAGTCGAGTCAACCGCAGGGGCTTGGCGCCCCGCGGACTTGTTTCTGCATCCGGCAGACGAGACGGCCAGAGCTCGTGCCGTGCAGGCCTCGGTGCAGGTGTACTTTGACCACTCCCCGGGGACGCTCTGGGTTGACGATATCGGCGTTTTCAAGCTGGAAGCGGCGGAGATACCCGCGGTCTATCCCTTTGGCAGGTTCTGTCCGCCAAACCTGGCTACCAACGGAGGGTTGCCATTTTTTGCACCGGGGGCTGTATCGGTTCGGCAGGCGGATGGGGCCTGGTGGATGGTGAAGAACAATGGCGAGCCATTTTACTGGAACACCGTCAACGCGGGCGAACCCTCGGAGAACATGGCTCTTACGAACTATCTTTGGACGGTTAGGCGCCTCACCCCACAACAGTACGCGGCCGACGTTGCCGTACGCCTTCGCAAGGATCTTCTGTTTAACGCGGGTTACAAGCCGGATGTGGCCGCATCGACTGAACTGGCCACCGATTGGCTCAACTTCTCCACGGAGGTGTCGATTCCGGGATCCGACTGGATCCTGAAGGATGCGCAAGGCGTCCTTTTCGGGAGTTCGGGGCACTGGTTCCCCGATCCGTTCAGCCCCGCGTGGCAGAGCCGCGTCGTTGCGGAAGCCGGCACGATCGACGCATCGTTCGTTGGGCGATCAGACGCGGTCGGCTACTGGACAGACAACGAGTGGGTATATGGCCCCATGAGCGATTTCTTCTGGTCCGACAACTGCAAAACGGCGCTGGTGGCGTGGCTTCAAGGCACGCTGGATGTGCCGGCCGGATTTCAACTTCTTCATCCCTATGCCAACGTCAAGGATCTGAATTCGGCCTGGTCCTCCGCATATCACACCTACGCGTACGGATCGTTCGAGGAGGTCTACGGGAGCGACAAACCGCGCGTACGGGCTTTCGACGATCCGGTCTCGTCCAATCTTCTTGCGTTCGAGCGCGTGGTTTTCAAGACCTATGCTGACACGGTGATCGGTGCCGTTCGCCGTCGCGAAGACAAGCTGATAGGGGAGCTCGCGGCGCAGGGGCGCGCGGGGTACCGACATATGATCATGTCGTGCCGCGTGGCTTTTGAAGGCCCTGGCTATGCGGCGGATGCTTTGCGGCGCAACATGGACGTCTTTCGCGACTTCGATGTTATCGCGATCAACGCGTATCCTTTCTACCGGAACGGGGCAGATCACTACCCGCGGAGTTACGTGGAGGCGCTGCGGCGTACGTTCTACGACACTACCGGGCGGCCTGTTCTCATCTCCGAGTACGGGATCGCGGCGCGGGACGCTGGTGTGCCTGTGGCGCGCTGGCATGACCGCACCGTCGAATCGCAGGCAGAGCGCGGGGCCGGATACCACAATCTGTCTGCCGTATTTGCGAATCTCCCTTGGGTCGTTGGTCAATCCTGGTTCAAGTGGTACAACGGATACGGTGTGCCAGAGGGCAAGGATCCGCGTAACTGCGGGATTGTTGACGATCACGACGCCTACTATGCGGCCCTGACCAACCGGATCGTTGGCACCAACCTGCGCCTGAACAGCGTTCGCCGCCGCGGCGATTTTACGCTGTCGGACATCGACTGGCGCCCGTTGGCGCTTCCGGTCTACGAGGGCGTGCCGCCCGGGATGGACGTGACTCAACCATCCGGCAACGGCGCCACCGGCACGGTGAGCACGGTCATTCGCTGGGCAGCTGCCGATCCGGACTCTCCGGCAACAATCGTGCTCTACGCCTCAACCAATGCTGCAACGGCCGCCAACGGCGTCCCGATTGCAGAGGGGCTGACCGCGGGAGTCGATACGCAATTTGTTTGGGATGTTCAGAGCCAGCCCCCGGGTAAGTACTGGATCGTGGCGTCGGTTGACGATGGCTCGGGGCCGCCACGCTGGGCGCAGAGCCTGGGCCCCGTGGTTCTCGACGGGATGGCTGACGAGGACAGTGACGGCATGCCGAATTCCTGGGAACTGATCCACTTCGGGTCCAAAACCGGCGCGGATCCTGCAGCGGATCCCGATGGCGATCGAATGCCGAACCTGGAGGAATTCAAGAACGGCACGGATCCCAACGCGGCGTCTGGCGGCAAATGGCCGGCGCCGCCCACCAGGATGCGGGTCATGACCGATTCGCCGGATACGGGCACTCACTAGGCGCATGAGAGACCCGTTCCGCGAATGTATTCGCTCCCTCATCTCCACGGGGCAGATTTGTTCGAGAAGACAATGTCTACACTATTCTGGTCCTTTGTCGGGCTTATTCTTTACACCTATGCGGGATACCCGCTCCTGGTGTGGATATTCTCCAGGTGGCGGCGCGAATCCCCGCCTTGCGGCGCACCGCTGCCGTCGGTGACGCTACTTGTTGCCGCGCACAACGAGGAAGCGGTGATTGCCCAGAAGATCGACAACATCCTTGCGCTGGACTTTCCGCGCGATCGCCTGCAGATCGTGGTGGCTGCGGACGGCTCGACGGATGGCACGGTGCGCGTGGTGCAATCCTATATGGACCGTGGCGTGGTGTTGAGCTACAGTCCGAAGCGGCGGGGCAAGATGGCTGCCATCAACCGGGCGGTCGATGTGGCCCGGGGAGATATTATCGTGTTCTCGGACGCCAACAATATGTACGAGCCAGCGGCGCTGCGCGAGTTGGTTGAGCCTTTTGGTGACTGCAGAATCGGAGCGGTCAGCGGAGCCAAGCACATTCTGCCGGGGGATGGCGCCTTGGGGGATTCGGAGGGGCTATACTGGAAATACGAATCCTTCATCAAATCGGCGGAATCCCGGCTGGGATCCTGCACAGGGGTGGCGGGAGAGATCCTGGCGGTTCGTCGGTCGCTCTTTGAGCCGGCACCGGAGACGGTGATCTGCGATGACTTTCACGTAGCTATGCGAATTGCCCGCCGCGGCTTTCGAATCGCGTACGCCCCGCGTGCCCGGTCTTGGGAGCGCGTTTCGCCTTCGTTGAACGACGAGCGCGCGCGGCGGGCCAGGATCGTGGCGGGCCGATTTCAGAGCATGGCCATGGCGCCCCGCCTTTTGTCGTTTCGTCGCCCGGTTCTGATGTGGCAGCTCATCTCACACAAGTTCCTCCGTCCGCTCGTTCCGTTTGCCATGCTGGGCGCGCTGGCGACCAATGTGGCGTTGGTGGTGAATCCTCCCTCGGCCAGCGCGACGTCGATGTGGATCCTTGCGCCGCCGTTTGGAGCTGTTCTTCTGCTTGGCCAGATTGCGTTCTACGTTCTCGCGCTGCTCGGCGGGGCGGCCGGCGGCAGGGGCAAGCGGCTGAAGATCCTTTTTGTCCCCACCTTTCTTGTAAGTAGCAACGCGGCGGCTGTTGTCGGTCTGATCCGATTTGCGCGGCAACATCAGCATGCCGCATGGACGCGGGTGGCCCGGCGAGATGGAGTCGCAGGTTCTGTTCCGGGAGCCGATACATGAAGGAGCGGCGGATCCGAATTGCGGGCGTGCTTGTGGGGGACATCGTCCACGAGCCGTTTGCGCGAGTCAAGTACGGGCTCTTGTTTGAGGCGCTGGGCCGTCGCTTCGATCTGGTGGATGTTCATGATGTGACACTGCGTGGATTCAGCCGACTGCTGAATGCCCTGCTCGCGTTTGACACGCGGCTCAATGTGTGGCGGGAGAAGTTCTATAAGAATGTCCAGGCATTTCATGCGACGTCGCGGCGGGCGGCGGGACGCCTGCATACCGTGGCGGCGCAGGCCGATGTATCGCTTCAGATTGGAACGCTGTTTGATGCGCGGCGGGGTGGCGGAGTGCTGCCCAACGTGATCTATACGGACTACACGGCCAGCCTCTCCGCTCAGCGGCCGGACGCGGGGCGCTCGCCATTCACTTCCGGGCACTTGCAGCGCTGGATCAACTGCGAACGGCAGGCCCTGGTGGGCGCTGCGCATGTCTGTGCCCGGAGCGCGCTGGTGCGCGCATCGGTGTGTGCGGACTATGGCGTGGATCCGTCACGAGTTTCGGCGATCGGCGGCGGAGTAAATCTGACGCTTCCGATCACGCTGTCACCACGCAGGGCAGCGGGCGAGGTCACCGCATTCTTCATAGGTAAGGATTTCTACCGCAAGGGCGGCGATCTCCTGCTACGCGCGTTTGCTAGCGTGCGACAGACGCTTCCGCACGCCCGGCTGGTGTGCCTGACAGGTGACTTCCCGCGCCGGGATCTGCCGGTTGGCGGCGTGGAGTTCGTATCTCCGACGTGGGAACGGGCGTCGATCGAAGCGCTTTACCGGCGCGCGGACCTGTTTGTGCTTCCGGCGCGTCTCGAGACGTGGGGCGATGTGCTGCTGGAAGCGGCCGCATTCGGGCTGCCGTGCATCGGCGTGACAGGTCAGCCGATGCAGGAAATCATTGAAGATGGCGTTACAGGATGCCTGGTGCCGCCGGACGATGTGCCGGCGCTGGCCGCCGCGATGGTTCGGCTTATGCGCGACGACGCTCTCCGGGTCCGCTTTGGACAGGCCGCCGCGAAGCGCGTCGCGTCAGAATACACTTGGGACCACGTGGCGGAGCGGCTTGTTCCGATCGTGACGCGCGTTGTGGCCATGGAAAAAGCGTTGACGCGGGGCACGGTATGATGCTTCATACTCAAAGCGTGTCTCGCGATGGGAGCTCATAGAGGGCTGGCTGTTCGGTCCGTTGATAGAATATGTGAGGATACAAACGCATGATGAATCTGGCACAACTCTGGCAGGATCCTGCGAATAAGCAAACGTGGCGCCGGGCGATTCGAATCTTTCGTTCCAGCGCGCTGGCGTTTCTGGCAAGCTGCCTGCTGACATCGTGCAGCACGGCCGTGAAGCAAGTCGCCGTGGGAGCCTCATGGAAGGCGCTGGACCACAATTATCCGGCGGGCGAGTACAAGATGCAGATCGGCGACGAGCTGACCATCAAGTTCTTTGAACGGCCCCAGATGAATGAGGATGTGACGGTGCGTCCGGACGGCAAGATTTCTCCGCAGCTGCTAAACGATGTGGTGGCGATGGACAAGACGGCCAGACAGCTTGCCGCGGAACTGGAGATCCAGTACCGGAAAGAAATCACCGGCGTCCGTGTCGCGGTGGTGATCCGTTCGTTCAGCGCTCAGAAAGCCTTTGTGGCCGGCGAGGTCAACAAGTCGCAGCAGGTTGAGCTGAGGGGAACGACGACGCTGCTCCAGGCCATTTCTCAGGCGGGAGGGCTGACGCCGACGGCGCATGCCGATCAGGTAATCATTATCCGCCGGTTAGCCCACAGCTCGCCCGACGTGAGGACGGTGAACCTGGCGAGCGTGATCGACGGAACGGATGTTTCCCAGGATATTGTCCTCTTGCCGAATGACATCATTGTGGTGCCTCGTTCCCGCATCGGGAATGTGAACGTCTGGGTGGACCAGTACGTGCGCAAGCTGATCCCATTCTCGAGTGTTGGCTTGAGCTTTCGCGGCTATTAGTTGAGGTGACTATGGATACCCTTACTGTGGCTCGCGACTGCTATCGCGCCATCATCAGGCGGATCGGAATATTCTTTCTGGTGTTCCTGATCTTGTTCGGAGTCATTGCGTGGAATGAGTGGCGGCGGCCGCCGTCTTATCTGGCCGAGGCCAGCCTGCTCGTGCGCCCCGGACGGGAGTATTTGTACGCCTCGGAAATGACGGATGTTCGGGGGAAAGGCAAATATTACGCGCGCGAGGACATGATCAGCACAGAGATTGAAATCCTCACCAGCCTTGATGTGGCTGAAGCCGCGATCCGCAAGATCGGGCGCTCCAAGATCTATCCCGACATCGCACCGCCCGGCGCCACCAATGCCAACGTGATCGCGGCGGCAGTGAAAGAGTACCGTGAGAAGCTGAATGTGCGAGGGAGCGATCAGTCGGCCATTATCCGGGTGAGCTTCGAGCACACTGATCCGTCGATTGCGGCTCTGGTCGTAAATCAGCACGTGGACTGCTTCAAGGATCGCCAGCTCAGCATCCTCGGTGCGTCGCAGTCGATCTCGTTCCTCGCCGATCAGGTCGCGGCCTGCAAACAACGGCTGGAGGAATCCCAGGAGGCTTTCGACACCTATCGGTTGCTCGGCATATCGCGGTCGATGTCGTTCCTTGCCGATCAAATCACGACCTACGAGCGCCAGTTGGAGAAATCCGAGGAGGCTTTCGATAGCTACCGGCTGGAGTATGCCCTCTTCTCGCCGGAGGAGCAGCGGAAGTTGTTGCTTACCCAGCGGGTGGGGCTGGACGGGCAGCTGAAGAGCCTGGATAACCAGGCGGCCGAGATGCAGAAGCGCCTGACCAACACCGAGCAGGAAGCGATCCAGAGCAAGCGGGCGGCGCTTCTGGCGCAGCTCCGACAGATGGACGCAGTGCTGCGCACGCTGAACGCGCACGAGAAGAAGCTCCGCAACTTGCAGCGGGAAATGGTGACCAGCGAGGAGATGTATCGAACCTACGCGCGCAAGCTTGAAGAATTTCGCATCTCCGAGGCGTTGGACCTGCAGAAACTGACGAATATGAGCGTCCTCGTGGAGCACGCCTTGGTCTCGCCCGAAGATCAGAAGAGGTTGGTGCTCAGCCAGAAGGTGGGGTTGGAAGGGCAGCTGAAGAGCCTGGATAACCAGACGGTCGAAATGCAGAAGCGCCTTTCCAAGGCCGGGCAGGACGCGAACCAGAGCAAGCGGGGCGGGATCCATGAACAGCTCCGGCAGATGGACGAACTGACTCGCCCGTCGAGCGAACATGAGAAGACTCTCCGCGATCTGTTACGGGAGATGGCGACCAGCGAGGAGATGTATCGGACTTACGCGCGGAGGCTTGAAGAAGCGCGCATCTCCGAAGAGATGGACGCCCAGAGGCTGACCAATATCAGCATCCTCCAGGCCGCCACGGCTCCTGTCTCGCCATCGGGTGTGCCTCTGCGCATCAAGCTTGGTGTCGCGGCGGTGATGGGTGTTATGGCCGGCATGGCGGCGGCTCTGCTGGCAGATTTTGCGCTGGGAAAACGGCGTGAGCGAGCATGAACCCCAGATCTGCACCGGTGCCGCGGTTCGATGCGGATTCTTCCATCGGCGAGTGTGCCAATCACATCCGGGGCGCGAAGATAGCCTACCTCGTATCGCGGTTTCCACATCTGTCTGAGACATTCATCCTGCGCGAAATGGACTATCTGCGGAAGCGTGGGTGGCAAATCTCGCTCTATCCGCTGATCGTTCAGCGCCAGCCCGTAATGCACGAAGAATCGGCCCGCTGGATGGCGACGCTGCGGCGCCCCCCCGCCTTCTCACCTGGTGCCGTGGCCTTGCATCCGCGTGGGGTTGCAGCGTCGCTGACGCTTCTGGGCACCTGCGCGTGGGAGAACCGGTCCAGCGCCAAGTTTCTGATGCGGTCAGTTTACCTTTTCCCAAAAGCGCTCCGCATGGCCTGCCGGATGCAGGAAGAGAAGATCCAACATATTCATGCGCACTATGCCACGCACCCGGCGCTTGTGGCGTGGATTATCCACCGCATAACAGGGATCCCCTACAGCGTAACGGTTCATGCTCACGATATTTTTGTGTGCACGGCGATGCTGTCCGCCAAGATGCGCGATGCAGCCTTCGTGGTGGCAATATCGGAGTTCAATCGCGAGTATCTCGCCCGCGCCGTCGGTCCATGGGTGAGGGAGAAGGTGCACGTGATCCGTTGCGGCATCGAGCCCGAGCGCTACCCTGTAAGGGCGCGGCCTCGCGCCGGAGGCCGGTTCGAGATCATCAGCGTGGGAAGCCTGCAGCCTTATAAGGGGTACCCGCACCTGCTGGAAGCGTGTGCCCGCCTGCGCGATCAGGGGCGGGATGTGCACTGCCGGGTGATTGGCGGCGGTTCCGACCGGCGGGCCCTGGCCCGGAACATTGCCCGGCTTGGCCTGCAGCGCCATGTGGATCTGATGGGCCCCCAGCCTCAGGCGGAGGTCGCGCGCCTGCTGCCGACTGCTGACTGCTACGTCCAGCCAAGTATTGTTACCTCTTCCGGGAAGATGGAGGGAATCCCTGTGGCTATCATGGAGGCAATGGTGTGCGGCCTGCCCGTCGTTGCCACAGCGATATCCGGTATCCCTGAGTTGGTCGCACACAGGGTAACCGGCTATCTCGTACCGCCCGCCGATGCCGCAGCCCTGGCTGCCGCATTGGATTCCGTCCGGGCGGATGCCGCGGCGGCCGATCGTCTGGGTGCCGCCGGCCGCGAGAGGGTATTGCGCGATTACTCGCTGGACACCAATGTCGAGCGGCTCGCGGCACGATTTGCCGAGATCACAAAGGATGCCGCGTGAAGAGCAAGCCCGGAGAGCGCGATAGAAGGTCTGCCGCGGAAGAGTCGGCGGCGGGGTACGGTGCGGAAGCCCACAGCGGCCAGGCAGCGGATGGAGAGAAACGGCGCGGCCCTCGTGCCGCGTGGTTTGTTGTCCTGGGATTGGCCGCGGCCGCGGGACTGCTGGCGGAGTACCCGTTGCAGGCCCTTGGCATCCTGGCCTTGTGCGCGGCGGTCTGGATGGGCGCGGCTGCCGTGGCGCACGTGGAATGGATGGCCGTACTGCTGTGCTTTGCGGTGTACACACGCCTGTCCGATGTGATTTGCCGGCATATAGATTCCAGCGTGCTTTCGCCGGACAAAGCGCTCGTGCTCATCATAGCGGGCGCCTTGATGGTCCGGTGGCTTCTCTACCGCAAGCGCCCGGAAGGCTGCCTTCCCGCATTCGTCTTTTTGGGCGCCTATGGTGCGGCGTCAGCGCTATCCATTGTTGGCGCTGCGGATAGTGCCGGCGCACGGGGCGCTTTGGTGGAGTATGTGAAGAATGCGTTCATCGCGCTTCTCATGGTCGCCGTGATCCGGCGCGGCGATGCCCTGCGGAGCGTCGTCTGGGCCATACTCATGGCTGGCGCCTTCATGGGTACGCTTACGGTCTTCCAGTTCCTCACGCATACGTTCGATCACAGCTACTGGGGCTTTTCCATGGCGCCTCAAATGCAGATCGTGGGTGAGGTGGGCGGCAACCGTGTGTCGGGGCCTGTCGGCGATCCTAACTTCTTCGCGCAGGTCATGCTGGCCCCCGTGCCACTGGCCCTGGAACGATTTGGCAACGAACGGCGCCTGCTGCTCAAGGCGCTTGCGGTGCTCGTTCTCGGGGTTTGTGTCCTCTCCATCATCTTGACCTTTTCGCGCGGCGGCTTTCTCGCGCTCGTCCTGATGGGCGCTCTGGCGGTCGTACGCCTGCGTCACACGCGGCTTGCGCTTCCTTTGATTGCGGCTGTTGTTGCTCTGGCGCTGGTCATGATGCCGGCCGAGTACGGCCGGCGAATCATGACGCTGGTCGCCGCGGCGCAAGGGGCGGGCAGCCATGTTACGACCGAAAGCTCGTTTCGCGGACGGGCCAGCGAAATACTCTCCGGCTGTATGATGTTCGTCGATCATCCGGTGACCGGCGTTGGCTTGAGCAACTACAGCTATCACTATCAGGAATACGCCCGCCGTCTTCGCCTGGAGAAGCGACTCGCCGCCCGGACGCCGCACAGTCTCTATCTGGAAGTATTGGCTGAGTCAGGGGTGGTCGGATTCGCCGCGTTTGCGCTCTTGATTGGTGCCGCATTTCGTGCGCTCCGTCAAGCATGCCGGCGGATGCGGGATGCCGGCGCACAAGGCAATGCGGACATGGGCGAAGCGCTTACTGCGGGACTGTTCGGATATCTGGTCGCCGCGCTGTTCCTGCACGGAGCGTATCCCTCTTATCTCTGGCTGCTGGTGGGCATTGCTTTCGCCTTCCGGCAGGTGGCTGCCAATGATTGCTCCGCAGCGACCGAACGTCATGAGCCCGAGAATCCGGCGGGCAGAACTGAGGCCATGGCGCCGGCCGTCGAGCGGGCTTGATTGCCGGGGCTGGAGCTGTGTGGCTCCCCCGCAGAGGATGTCAGGGCCCATTGCGCCCTGCGGTAAGGAAGAGAATGGCTGGGATCTCCAAGACAGGAAACAAGGCTTTACACAGTATATTCTGGACCTACCTTGCATATTACGGTGGTAAGTCCCTGGTATTGGCAAGCACCATCATTCTGGCGCGCCTGCTCGGCAAGGATGACTTTGGCGTTGCGGCTTTCGCCCTGACGGCAATGAGCTTCCTCGAAGTAGCCGCTAATATGGGGGTGGGTCCGGCTCTTATCTTTCACCGGGGTGAACCGAGGGCGGCCGATACGGCATTCTGGCTGGGGATGCTCCTTAGCACTGCGCTGTTTGCGATCACCTGGCTGATGGCCCCGTTGTTCGGCCTATTCTTTCACGACCAGCGCGCTGTTTCGGTGGTGCGCGTCCTTGCGTTTTCCTTTCCGATCACAGGCCTGGGCAGCATTCATGACGCCCTCCTACGCAAAGATCTTCAGTTTAAGAGGAAGTTCTTCCCGGATGTTGCACGCTCCGTCGGCAAGGGTGTGGTATCAATATCCCTCGCACTGGCGGGATTTGGTGTCTGGAGTTTGATCATTGGTCAATTGGCCGGCGTTGCGCTGGGCACAGTGGTCCTGTGGGTCGTCCAGCCCTGGCGGCCATCCTTTCGCTTCGCCATGAATATGTCCCGTGCCCTGTTGAAGTACGGAGTCAACATCGTCGCAGTCGATGCCTTGGGAATCATTCTTTCGAACACGGACTACTTGCTTGTGGGGCGCTATCTGGGCGCGGCCGCCCTGGGCGTCTACACAAACGCCTTCCGCATTCCAGACATGCTGATCATGCAGTTTTGCTCCCTGATTGGACGGGTGGTCTTCCCGCTCTATACAAAACTGCGAGAAGATCCGAACGCTCTGACGCGCGGCTTCATGATGACCACGCGCTATGTGGCCCTGGTGACGGTTCCTCTGAGCCTTGGGATGCTGCTGGTGGCGCGACCGTTGATCCTGATCGTGTTTGGCGCACAGTGGGAAGAGGCCGTTCCTGTGTTGCGGGCCATTTCCGTCTACTCGATGATGCTATCGCTAGCGTACAATGCGGGCGATGCCTATAAAGCTCAGGGCCGCCCCGAAATCCTGACCCGCCTTTCGTTTGCACGAATGCTGGTGCTGGTCCCCTGCCTCTATTGGGCTGCCGCTCATGCGAAATCCATCGAAATGGTTGGCTGGGCCCATGCCGTGATCGCCTTCTTGTTCGGATTGATCACGCTGGTGGTTGCCAGCAGGCTGCTGCATGCACCTCTAAGGGCGCTGGCCGTGGCTCTGCGCCCTGCCATTCTGGCCGGCGTTACGATGAGCCTGGCGGTCATGGCGGTAATGACCGGCTTGCAGCATGCCAGCAACCTGGTTCAGCTGGTGTCGTCCGTCGGTGCTGGAGGAATCGTGTATACGATGACGCTGTTGTTGCTGGAGCGCCCGGTTGTGATTCAAATTGCTGGGATCCTGCGAAAGGTGCCGGAGAAGTAATATGCATGTGTTGCAGGTAATTGACACACTGATGCATGGCGGTGCGCAAAGGTTGCTGGTCACATTTGCGCAGCAAGCACAGGAACGTGGCGTAAACACCACGGTGCTGAGCCTGAGCAACAAGGGTGGCGCGCCCCTCCTATCCGATCTGGAGGCGCACGGTGCGCGGGTCGTCGTGCTTGCAAGTCGCCGGCTTTTTGACCCCAAAGGCTTCTGGCAGGCCCTGCAGCTGATACGCGCTGGTCCGTTCGACGTTGTCCACACTCACCTGACGTATGCCAACATTAATGGCGGCCTGGCCGCCCGTCTGAGCGGTCTTCCGGTTGTCGCTTCGATTCACAATACAGCCGTGGATGCGCGTCATTCGCATCCCCTGCGCGACCGGCTTGAGCTCTGGGTCATGCGCCACGTGGACCGGCGCGTGCTCGCTGTCGGCGAAAGCGTTGCTGGAGCCTACGGGGCGTTGCTCCGTCGGGCGATAGACGTGATTCCAAACGCGGTTCCACTTTCGACGTTGCCCACTCCGGAGGAAAGGGCTGTTTTGCGCGCCGGGCTGGCGGTTGATCCCCTGTGCCCCCTTTGTATCGCGGTCGGACGGTTCTCGCATCAGAAGGGTTACAGCGACTTGCTGGACGCTTTTGCTAAGGTCCATCGTAGGAGCCCGCGAACTGTCCTGGCGGTTGTCGGGGATGGCTTGCTGCGGAATGAAATCGAGGAGAAGGTTGCTGCGCTCGGCCTGGGCAGCCATGTCAAGCTGCTCGGTCTGCGCGGCGACGTCATGCATCTACTGCATGCTGCCGACGTATACATCAATGCCTCGCTATGGGAAGGCCTGCCTATCGCCCATCTGGAAGCCATGATGGCCGGCCTGCCGGTGGTTGCCACCTCTGTTGGTGATGCTCCTCAAGTCGTGGCAGATGGCACGGGGCTTCTCGTTCCGCCCCGTAGACCGGATGCACTGGCTGACGCCATCCTGTCGCTGCTGAACGATCCCGAGCGTGCTGCCACCATGGGGCATGCCGCCCGCGAACGCGCCATACGCTGTTACAGCGCCCCGGTGTGGTTCGATAAGCTCGTGGATCTTTACAGAAGGGCAGGCGCGACAATATGAGCCTGCGCCTGGCTGTTTTGATCCATGATTACTGCCCGCGCGTTGGCGGGGCGCAAGCCCTGCTGCGCGCCCAGGCCCCCCCCCTGCAGGAGCTGGGTGCGGATGTCACCATCCTGACTCGCCGCTTTCCCGGCACGGCGCCCTTCGAGCTCGTTGACGGCATTCCTGTCCATCGGCTTCCGGCGCCGCCACCCAGACTTCTTGCCTCGCTGGCCTTTACCATTTCCTCCCTGGCATTTCTGCGCCGCTTGCGCCCCGATGTTATTCATGCCAACGAATTCATCTCTCCCGCGACTGTGGCTCTGCTAGCCAACCGACTGCTGGGCACGCCCATCGTGGTCACTCCGCATCGTTCCGGCCCCATCGGGGATGTCAGTCGCCTGCAACAGCGGAGCAGCGGGCGCGCGCGGTTAGGAGCCCTGCGCGATCAGGCCGATGCTTTTGTCGTGATCAGCCGGGAAATAGGCGACGAGCTGCGCGGGATCGGCGTCCCGCCGCAAAAGATGCGGTATATCAATAACGGCGTGGATACATGCCGCTTCGCGCCGCTCAACGCGGCATCTCGGCAAGCCCTTCGCCGTACGATCGGAATCGCTGCCGACGCCCTGACGGTCATCTTTGCCGGGCGTTTGGTGCGCGAAAAGCGGTTGGACAACCTTCTGACCCTCTGGCCCTCCATTCGGGCCGCCTGCCCGAGAGCCGAGCTGCTCCTGCTCGGCACCGGCGATCAGGAAGCCGACTTGCGTAAGAGCGTGAGCGAAGGTGTCCGTTTCCTTGGCCGCCAAGGCAATGTGGTCTCCTTTCTCCAAGCCGCAGATATCTTTGTTCTGCCTTCGAGCGCGGAGGGGCTCTCCATCGCGATGCTCGAAGCCATGTCTTGCGGTCTGGCGCCGGTTGTGACCCGAGTCGGAGGCAGCAGCGAGGTCATTGCTGATGGCGAGAACGGCCTGCTGATCCGACCGGATGATGTGCCCGCCCTGCAAAATGCGCTGATCAGGTTGCTGCGGGACGCCGACTTGCGCACTCGTCTTGGCCTTGGCGCCCGAAGGCGGATTGAAGAATCCTATTCAGTAGAAAAGTCGGCGAAGGAATTGTTTAGCCTCTATACAGAAGTTGTAAGTGCGGCAGGGCATTCCTCGACAAGGCGCGGCCCGTGAAGGCGGAAGGAGCGAGCGCCAGCGAGACCGCGCCAGCGGCAAAAAGGATGACGACTGATTGGTCAGGAATTGGTAAGCCCGTTTTGCAGGTCGCACAAACGGCTCATTCATTGGCACTTTCATCATGAAAGTGGTCGGGGCGTCGGGATTTGAACCCGAGACCTTCAGCGCCCAAGGCTGACGCGCTACCAGGCTGCGCTACGCCCCGACATGTAACCGTTTCCGAGCGGGGGGTAGACTATGCCGAACGAGACGCTTGCGTCAACGTTGTAACGGCGGAGCCGGCGCTCCGACTCGACTCGCTTGCCCGGCGCCGGCAGCTACCGTCGCCGCCAACATGCACGCACCCTCTCCACCCGTCAAAGCCAGCCCCGGTCCTGCCAATACTTATGTTCGTACGGCCAGCGATCCTTGTGGATGGCGATGATTTGGCCGAAGCGCGCCTTCTGCGCCTCGATGGCACGAAGCTGCTCCGGGTACGCTTTCTTCTCCTGGACCGCGGCGACGATCGTCGCCCCAAGCTCCCTCGCCGACGCGAAGCTCGATTCCTCCAGCGGCGCCCGCGCGTCCACGCTTCCTACGAACTGCGCGCCTACCGTAAGGGCATATCCCTTCAGGTACGCCGCAACGTCCCCGCCTCCCCCACCTCCGCTCGTCGTAACAGCCGCCAGATACCTGCCGTTCAGCTTCAAGCAGTGAACAAAGTGACTTGTGCGGTCGAGAATCGTCTTCATCTGGGCCGTGACCTGGTTGAGATAGACCGGCGTGGCCAGCACCACGGCGTCCGCCTCGATCATCTTGCGAAGGATCTGCCTTCCGTCATCGTCAAGGGAGCACTCCGGTCCCTTATGGCAGGCTTCGCAGGCCCGGCAAAACCCGATCTTCGCCGTACCCAGGTCCACGTACTCCACGGCCGCGCCCTTCGCCTTCGCCCCGGCCAACACCGCCTCCGCAACGATGCGGGTTTGACTCTTTTCGCCCCGCGGACTCCCGCAGATTGCCAGCACCTTCATATTCGATCCCTGTTGGGCGACGCCCGCCGTCACGCTCCGATGATCTTAACCAGCACGCGCTTCTTCCGCTTGCCGTCGAACTCTCCATAGAAGATGCGCTCCCACGGCCCGAAGTCGAGCTTGCCCTTTGTGACAGCGACAACGACCTCACGCCCCATCACCTGCCGCTTCAAATGGGCGTCCGCATTGTCCTCGTACCCGTTGTGGGCATATTGCGAATGGGGCTTCTCGGGGACAATCCTTTCAAGCCATTTCTCGAAATCCGCGTGCAGCCCGGACTCGTCATCATTTAAAAAACACGAGGCCGTGATATGCATGGCGTTGACCAGAACAAGGCCCTCCTTGATGCCGCTTTCCTCGAGGCACTGTTCAACATCCCCGGTGATGTTGATGAACTCCCGTCGCGCGGCCGTCTCGAACCAAAGCTCCCGCCTGTAGCTCTTCATGTTTGCCTCTTTCCAGAATCATCTCTTCCACTGACACCCCGCCACAGGCCGCGGCCGCACTTTCGGCCCTCCAGCCGGAACACGGGCATGAACACTGAGAGGGGCCCACATTCTTGCCATGATCTTTCCTTTTGTCACGCCAACCTCCGTCGGAAGATGGCATTGAGCGG
>CAYRKB010000088.1:13678-18642 GCA_964424705.1 uncultured Victivallales bacterium | reverse complement strand
TTTGGCGTACACGGCATTTCCAGTGCCGCGCCTTAGACCACTCGGCCACCTCTCCCAAACAAAACTAATCAGCCGAAGCATTTCTCCGCCACACGCCCGCCTCGGCGGGCTGGCGGATCCGCCTGTGGCGGACAGTGCCGCGCCTTAGACCACTCGGCCACCTCTCCCAAACAAAACTAATCAGCCGAAGCATTTCTCCGCCACACGCCCGCCTCGGCGGGCTGGCGGATCCGCCTGTGGCGGACAGTGCCGCGCCTTAGACCACTCGGCCACCTCTCCGTGCCTTGACCTGTCGCTCTTGGAATCGCGGGGCAAGCTACATCAGGCTCCCCTGATAATCCAGCGCTTTTGTCCTATAGCGCCCCGAAAAGAATACTGGAGAAGGTCACCACGGGCGTGTTCTCGCGGAAATCGTCGATCGCGGCGCGCGTTTCGCTGATCGCCTTGGTCAGTTCGGTGTAAAGGGCATCGTCCTGCACGACCTTGCCCAGCGTGCCCTCGCCTCTCTCGATCTTTGCGCTGATGTTCTTGAGCGAGCCCATCGATGCCGATAGATCCTGATAAAGCTGATCATCCTTGGAGAACAGTTTTCCCAGGGTGCCCTCGCCGCGCTCCAGCCGACCGCTGACCTCCTTCATCGAGGCCATGGTCGAAGACAGGTCTTTGTACACCTGGTCGTCGCTGGACAAAAGTTTCCCCAGCGTTCCTTCCCCGCGCTCCAACCGGGCGGAAAGGCTCTTGAGCGATGCGACAGAGGCCGACAAATCGTTGTACAGCGTGTCGTCCGCGGACAGCAGCCTGCCCAGCGTCCCCTTGCCCTGATTGGCGCGCTCCGCGATCTCGCTGATGTTCTTCATCGATTTTTCGAGGTTTTCGATGACCCCGCCCTCGGCGAGGCCCTTCTTGATCTCGCTGATCGCTTCTGCCGCATCCCGCATCAGGTTGCGCGGGGTCTGACCCCTCAACAGCATTCCCTCCGGCACCAACTCGGGAGACGTGCCCTCATCGATGGCGAGATACATCCCTCCCAGCATGGAGGCGGTGATGACCTCGATTTTGTAGTCTTTGCGCGGCTGGATATTCTGCTTCAGGGAGAGCGTCACTTGCACATGATCATTCGTCAGCACGAGCGACTTGACCTTGCCGATCGGCATGCCGCGCACCACGACGCTGTCGCCGTCGCGCAGGTTCATGACATCGGCGAAGGTCACATCCCAGCTATACCGTTTTTCAAACAGCGTTGTGCGCGAGAGGATGATTGTAAAATATGCCATCCCCAGGAACACCATCAGGACGAAGGTGCCGACAACGATTTCCATCGTCATCTCACGCGCCACCCATTCTTTCTTCACGTCTTGCTCCTTTCCCACGCCCCGCGCCGGGTCACGTACTGCGCTTCCAGAAACCCGCGCGCTTCTTCGCTTTGCGATTCAATGAACTCCTCAGGTGTCGACAGCTCGACAATGTGTCCGCCATGCAGCATGGCGATCCGCGTCCCGATTGACAGCGCGCTATGGAGATCATGCGTAACCACGACGCTCGTCACGCCCAGTTCATGCCGCATCTTCTCGATCAGCGCGTCGATCGTGCGCGAGGTCACCGGGTCCAGCCCCGACGTGGGCTCATCGTAAAGCACGATCTCCGGATTG
This sequence comes from uncultured Victivallales bacterium, assembly GCA_964424705.1. Lineage (GTDB taxonomy): Bacteria > Verrucomicrobiota > Kiritimatiellia > UBA8416 > CAYRKB01 > CAYRKB01. The sequence continues at coordinate 16,993 of CAYRKB010000088.1, read as the reverse complement.
CGCACGATCGCCCGCGCCAGGCCGGCGCGCTTGCGCATGCCGCCCGAAATCTCGTCCGGCAGTTTGCCGCCGTCCTTCTCCAGCCCTACCAGGGCAAGCATGGTCCTCACGCGCTCCTGGATCTCGTCCTCCCCCATCCCGGTCTTCTCCCGCAGGGGCAGCGCCACATTCTCCGCCGTGGTCAGCCAGGCCAGCAACGCGCCGCCCTGAAAAAGGTACCCGAAGCGCTCGCGAATGGCCTCCAGGCGCGAGCCGCTCGCGGCGCTTACCGCCCGCCCGCCGACGAGCACGCTCCCCGCGTCGGGCGTCAGGAGCCGCACCATGTGCTTGAGCGTCACGCTCTTGCCGGCGCCCGACGGCCCGACAATGACAAAGGTCTCCCCGCGCCGGATGTCGAACGATACGCCGTCGAGCACGGTGCGGCCGCCCAGGCTCTTGCTCACTGCATCGAAGCGGATCAAGGTTTCGCCCGGCGCCGCGCCCTGTTCTTGAAGTTCGCTGGAATCCCGCTCAAACATAGAACAGCCTTGTGACAAAGTACCCGACGATCAGAATCAGCAGAAAGGATGCAATCACCGACTTGCGCGTGGCCATGCCAACGCCCACCGCGCCCTGGCTGGCGGCAAAGCCCTCGTAGCACGAAATGGTGGTGATGATGATGCCAAACAAGAACGCCTTGAAAAGCCCCACGTACAGGTCCTTGGTGTCCGCGAAGCGCGTGGCGTTATCGATATACTTTGCCCAGGGCACGCCCAGCTGCGTCATGCCCACGACGCCGCCGCCGAGCACGCCCATGACGCACATGTAGAACGAGAGCAGCGGAGTCATAACAGCCATGGCCACCATGCGCGGCAGCACCAGAAACCGTACGGGATCGATCGACATGATCTCCAGCGCCGCGACCTCCTCCGATACCACCATCGTGCCAAGCTGGGCCGCCATGGCCGATCCGACGCAGGCGGAAAGAACAAGGCCGGCCATGAACGGGCCCATCTCGCGCAGCATGGAGACCATTACGGCAGTGCCGATGTTGACTTCCTGGTTGAACCGGCGCAGCTCGATGCCGGTCTGCAGGGCAAGAATCATGCCCGTAAAAACCGCGACCACGGTGACCACTCCCAAGCTCTTGATCCCACCCACGTACATCTGCACCAGCGCCTCGCGGCGCACGCGGCGCGTGGGGAGAAAACGCAGAGACGCCACGGTCGCGGCCAGCAGCATCGTGGCACGCCCGAATTCGCGGCATCCCTGCAGGACCCAGCGTCCGACGCGCCCCACGGCGTTCGTCGCTGCAGGAAGATACTCCGGCTCCCTTGTAATCATCATGGCTGCTTACCCGGCCTGTTCGCTGGCTCGCGATAGAGGCTTCCGAATTTGAATAGATACAACAGACGCCAGCCCGTATCCAAGCCGTTTCGCTCATAGTGCACAAGGTTCAGGAGCAGGGAGACCCGGCGGGAGGAGCTCCCCGCCGCGCCCCGGTCGAGCGTTACAAGGGGAAAGAGCGACAGGTGCCGCAGCTGCGTGCCATCGCCGGCCTGCCGGTACAGCCCCCACAACAGCTCATGTTCACCGGCCGCACCCGCCTTCCGGCACGAATACAGGGTCCAGAACGGAGCCCAGTTCTTTTCGATGGACGGGGCGTCCCGCAGTGGCCACGGGGATATCATGCTGAACCATTTGTTCGTGCCCTGGCGCGCGTAGGACAACAGGGGCCAGAGTTTGAAGTAGCGTTCCAGCGCAGCCGGCTCCGGGAGCCGCTCGACACAGTTTGTCGGTGCGGCAGCCCCGGGGAGCGACGTACGGCTCTCGTACTGAATCAGGGGCAGCACGCGAAAACGGTTCAGGACAGAATCCTTGTACTGAGTCTCCTGCCCCGAGATCAGGGGCCACGCGCAAAACCACATCCTGGTCTGGGCCTGCCGGCTGCGTCCCCACAGGGGCCAGACATAGAGCCGGTCCGAATCGCCCTTCATGTACTGGATGAAGGGCCACGGCGCATTCAGCTTGCTGCGTATCGCGCCCTTGGACCAGCGGAGGAAGGGAGGAAAGAGCATCCAGGTCTCCTGATCGGTCAGCTTCACATGCCCCACAAGCGGAAACAGCACGAACCCGCCGCCTTTCGAGTTCGGATAGCTGTATTCCACCGTCGACCACAGCGGCCACAGGGCGAACGTCTTCTTCCACTGATCCTTGTACGTAGAATGGCCGTACAGCGGAAACACCCTCAGCCGCGAGACCCCTTCGCCTTTCGTGTATGAGCCCACCGGCCACAGGACGCTGTGCGTTCGCTGCCCGTTGATCGTGCTGTACGAGTAGAGAGGGAACAGCGCGAAGTTGATCCGGTCGCGGGTCAGGAACTCGTCGATCCTTCCCCCCAGCGGAAAGAGCGCAAAATACTTCCCTCCCTCTGCGTTGCGCCCCGCGAAAAGAAACGGCAGCAGCAGCAGCCGGTAGCGTGAACCTGCCTTGTGGCGTTCGAAGTCGTGCCCGTACAGCACCAGGAAGCGCCAGAACCTCTCGTCCTCGAAATCCTTGACGCTGGCCACGGGCCAGAGCACCTCGTGGATGATCCGCCCCTTATCCGGCCCCTCCGCGCGGCTGTAGAAAGGGCGCACGGCGAAGAATCGCCTTCCGTCGGGCGCAGCGCGTGTTTCAAAGAAGGGGCCCAGGGCGCGCGTGCGCCGGCTGCCGGCCAGATCGGTGTCCGCAGAGGCCAGAACGCCCAGGTCGAGCGTATAGCGGTCCGGTGCGTTCGTCGCGCTTGCACACACGACCGGAGAGGTCGTCACGCCGGGCGCCACGACCGGGCGCGGCGAAATGCACCCGGAAAGGAGAATGCCCAGCATCGCGGCGGCCACAACCACGCCGGGGCCACGAAGCCAGAGGCCCTCGCTCTTACACGTGTTGTTCATAATATCCGCTGATCGCGGCGTCGTGGCCGAAGATGGTCGCAATGAGGGCAACGCGAATCCACATCCCGTTCCGCATCTGCCGCCAGTACATGGCGCGCGGGTCGCGGTCCACGTCGGGGGAAATTTCGCCGCGGCGCGGGAACGGGTGCATCAGGCTCGCATCCGGCTTGAGCAGGCGCAGAAACTCGGCGGGGAACTGGTAGCGCGACACGTCCACCCCCGCGCTCTCGCCTTGCTTCGCATCCCATTCGTCCTGCACGCGCGTCATGTAGATCGCATCGGCATCCGGAATGATCTTCGCAAAATCTTCGCTCAGTTCAAATCGCACGCCGGCCCGGTCGAGCATGCCCAGCACGTCGGACTGCACCTGGAACGGCTCGGGGGCGACGAAACACTGCGT
>CAYRKB010000088.1:0-13668 GCA_964424705.1 uncultured Victivallales bacterium | reverse complement strand
ACGTCGGGATAGTTCGCGAGCAGACACGCCAGCGAGCGCACCGTGCGCCCCCGCGCCAGATCCCCGACAAAGACAATGCGCTTGCCCGCGATGCCGCCGCGCGCCTCAAAGCTGCGCTGCAAGGTGTAGATGTCAAGCAGCGCCTGGCTCGGATGCTGGTCCCGGCCCGAGCCCGCGTTGACGATCGGCACGGGCCGCTCCGTGTTGGACAGCATCCAGGCCATGCGCTCCGCCAGGCCCGACTCTTTCGTGCGCATGATGATCAGGTCCACGTAGGAGCTGAAGGTGCGCACGGAATCCTCCTGCGACTCTCCCTTGAACTCGCTGGAGGTCGCGGTGTCGCGCACTTCGCAGATCGAAATGCCGAGGATCTGACAGGCTGCGCAGAATGAAAGAAACGTGCGCGAGCTGGGCTGGCTGAAGTAGAGCATCGCCCGCTTATAGGCCATCAGGTCGTGTAAAAACGCCATGCCCTCTTTTTGCTTGGCGAGGAAGCGGATCTGCGTCGCCAGCGTTCCGAGCGCATCCAGGTGCCTTCGCCCGAATTGCTGCGCGATCAAAACATGGTAGGGGCGGCCCTCCGGCATCAGGAACGGCGCCTTCTTCTCAAGCGGCAGGTTCTGGAATTCCGCCCACGGGACCTGGTCCAAAGCGCTCACGGTTTCGCCCTCAGGTTAGATACGCCACAAACATCGCTTTAATCGTATGCACTCGATTCTCGGCCTCGTCAAACACCTTGGACCACGGCGCCGTAAAGACGTCGTCGGTGACTTCCAGCGCGCCGCACTCGCGCGTCAGATCCGTGTTCGCGTCGTGGAAGGCGGGCAGGCAGTGCAGGAAGATCACGCTCCCCCGCTCCACGTTGCCGGTGAGGCGCATAAGGTCCATGTTGACCTGATACGGGCGGAGCAGGCGCAGCCGCTCAGCCTGTTGCGCCTCCTCGCCCATCGAGACCCACACGTCAGTATACACCACGTTCGCGCCCGGCGCGGCCTCCGCCGGGTCGTTCACAATCGTGGTGTCTCCCCCGTTCCGCCGCGCTATCTCGCGGGCGCTTTGCACCAGGTCGTCCCGCGGCATGAGGGCGGGCGGAGTGCAGTTCACATACTGCATCCCGGTTTTGGCGCAGGCCTCCATGAGCGAGTTGGCCACGTTGTTCCGGCCGTCCCCGATATACAGAACTTTGAGGCCATTCAGATGGCCGAAGTGCTCCTGAATGGTCAGCAGGTCGGCCAGCGCCTGGGTCGGGTGCGACTCGTCGGTCAGGCCGTTCCAGACCGGAATCCCGGAGTGCCCGGCCAACAGTTCGACCGTGGATTGCTGGTAGCCGCGGAAAAGGATGCCGTCGAACATCCGGCCCAGCACGCGCGCCGTATCGGCGGGCGACTCCTTCTTCCCGAGGTGGATCTCGTGCGAGGAAAGGTATTCTGTGCGCCCGCCCTCGTCCGCGGCCGCCACGGCGGCCGCGCAGCGCGTGCGAGTGGACAGCTTCTCGAAGATGAGCGCGATGTTCTTGCGCTCCAGCAGGTGCCCGTGCTCGCCCCGCCGCTTCTTCTGCTTCAGCTCCGCCGCCAGGCCCAGCAGCGCGAGCAGGTCCGCGTCGGTTAGATCGCCCAGCGTCAGCAGGGACTTCCCCTTGAGATGCATCTTCGTCTTCACAGTGTGCCCCGCTCCTTTCGCGTACGGTCTATTGTTACACTAGGGATTTCCCGGCAAAAAGGAAAAAAGGAGAGGCATTGACGGCCAGGGCTTGATTGCGGCATGCTGCGGGCTCTGGGAGAGGGAGGAAAAGATGCCTGTGACCAAGCCGCACGCCAAGCGCCCCGGGTGGGACGCCTACTTCATGGACATCGCGCGGGTCGTGGGAAGCCGCAGCAACTGCATACGTAGGCAGGTCGCCGCCGTGATCGTGAAGGACCGTCGGCTCATCTCGACGGGCTACAACGGAACCCCGCGCGGCGTGCGCAACTGCTTTGAGGGCGGATGCCCCCGCTGCGCAAGCAACGCCCCCTCGGGCGCCGACCTGGGCGAATGCATCTGCTCACATGCGGAGGAGAACTCCATTACGCAGGCGGCGTACCACGGAATTCAGGTGCGCGGCGCCACGCTATACTGCACGCTGAGCCCGTGCCTTCAGTGCGCGCGGATGATCATCAACGCGGGGATTTACGAGGTCGTCTACGAGGACGTGTACGAGTTCAGCCAACAAACCCGGGGCCTGTTCCGGTCGGCCGGCGTGAAGTGCCGCCGCTACCGGCGCGCGGGATAAGACGCGCTCCAGGACGCCATGCCCCCCATTCTCACTATCCTGCTGGTCTTCGCCACAACGCTCGCCCTGACCCGCATAAGGGTTCCGCTCGGGCTTGCGCTCGTGCTCGGGGGGATCGCGCTCAACGCCTTCGCGGGCCGGCCGGCCATGGCGATTGCCGAGAGCCTGGGCGCCGCGTTCTCAACCTCCGAGCTGTGGATGTTTGTGGCCATCGTGGCGCTCATCATCGAAATCGGCCGTTACATGACGGAGGAGGACAACTCCCGTGAGCTGGTCGCGGCCGCGCACCGCTGGGGAGGGCGGCACGGCCGAGCCTTTTCGCTGGCGGCCATCCCGGCAGTGATCGGCCTCGTGCCCATGCCCGCCGGGGCAATCTTTTCCGCGCCATTCGTGGCCCAGGCCGGCGAGCCGATCCGCGATGCGGCGGATTGGAAGGCCGCCGTGAACTACTGGTTTCGCCACGTCTGGGAGTATTGGTGGCCCCTGTACCCCGGCGTGATTGTTGCCATGTCGCTCTTCGACATCCCAAACTGGCGCTTCGTGCTGGGCCAGCTGCCCTGCACCGTGGTCTCGCTGGCGGCGGGCTACTTCTTCCTGATCCGGCCGCACCTCGCGCCGCTGGCCGCCGCGCCTGCGGATACCGCCGGCTCGCGGAGCAGGGCGCTGGTCCTGATGCTGCCGATCACCCTCGTCTTCGCCGCGATGTTTCTGGCGCCCTTCGCCCTGAGGATTGCGGCACCGCACCTGGGGCTCCAGACGGGCAAAATGGTATCCATCCTGCTCGGCCTGGCAGTCGCCCTCGCGGTTGTGGCATGGGATGAACACCAGGCCGGTCACCACCGGATGTTCGCGACCTTGTTCAAGAAGAGGTCGATCGATGTATTGACGTCCCTTATCGGCGTCCTGGTGTTCAAAACAATGCTCGACAGGTCCGGCCTGCTGCCGGGCGCCTCGGCCGATCTCCTGCGCAGCGGCATGCCCACGTTTCTCGCCGTCGCGCTCCTGCCGTTCCTGGCCGGCATGGTCACCGGGCTGGCCGTCGGCTTTGTGGCCACCTCGCTCCCCCTCGTGGTCGGCCTTCTCCACGCGCCCGGCTCGGGGCTCACCCCCTCCGCCACGCTCATGCTGGCCTACGGGGCCGGCTACCTCGGCATGATGCTCTCGCCCATCCACCTGTGCCTGATTGTGTCGCAGGACTACTTCAGCTCCAACCTGCGCGCGGTGTATCGCCAGATCCTCCCCTGCGTCCTTGCCGTCGCCGTGTTCTGCTTCGCAGCCTTCTTTCTCTTCAGTCGCCTCGGCTGGTAGCCACGCGAGCCGACCTATCGGACGGCGCCTCCGCTCGCCTTGTCATCCGACGCTTTCCTCTTCTTGAACGCCCGCTCTTCCCTCTTCTCTATGGCGGCTTCGTCGTCGCCGCAAATGTCAACGGTCGTCCAACCTGCAGCGAAGTCCAGAATCTCGGCCAGGTTGACCCCCACACGGACGCCCACAACGACCCCGCAAACGGCTTCAAACTGTAACGCGTTGAACCACTTTCCTTCCTGGATATCCCAATCTGGTTGAACATGGGATCCGGGAATCCAGAAATACGCGAAGTCGTAGCCCTTGTCTCTGAGCTGATCGGCAGCCCTCGGTGCGAACGCCTTGCGGCCTACGATCACAAGGTTGGCTTCCTCCGTGTCGTAGACGCCCATGGCGCCCGACCGCAGGCCGAAGCCCTTGCCGCCGGCGCCGCCTAGCCCGGCCGACAGGATTGGCCCCAGTTGGACGGCTGCGTTAATCGTCGGAGCTTCCACAGCGACCGTTACCATGTCACACGCGTCTCGTCCGCGATCATGGAAATACGCGCAGCCACTGAGGCAGACCACCAACAAGCCGATCACGGTTCTCTTCATTGAGATGGCATTCATGTGGTTAGCTGCCTGGCGCCCGGCTATCAGGCATCCTATTCTTGAGCTATCGTGCGCTTTCCCCGTTCCGCAAAAAGAGTCAGGCCAGCCGGGCCTGATGCGCCCCCACTGCGACACGTCACGCGGCGTCCGCAGGTCTCCGCAACGTTTCATTCTTGCAAGACCTTGACTCGTATTCGCGCCTGCACCGATCCACGCGCGGGCTACTCTACGGCGAACCGTGCCATCTCGCTTGTTATCCTGCCGCAGACGAGAGGGATCATCTGCTCGTTTGCATTCTTATACTTCCCGCCCTCGGACACGATCGTGTACCGGAGTGTGTGGCTGCCTTTGCCAAGCGCGACACCTTCGGGAAGTGTAACGCTCCATTCCACCGGACTCCCGCAGGTCCATTCTGCCGCCCAACCATCACAGCACTCGGCGCGGCTTTCCGGCTGCTTCATCCTCGCCGTATCGATCTCAATGACTACGTTTTCGCCCAGCCCGTTGAACGGTCTCCACCAGCAAACAGGGCTTCCCGCAACATTGATAGCCTCAAGATGGAACCTCAACGGTTCTCCTTCTTTGAAGACCGCCTTCGCGGGGCGAATCCTCATTTTGACGCCGTCTGTGGGCGGACCGAACGCCGTAGGCGGCGCAACGTCCGAATCGTTGAAGTCCTTGAACGCGGTCACCGTCTCTATTCCTGAATCGGTCAGCACGCTGAGGACTATCTGGGTAACCGGCGGCGCAAACCGGCTCTGCTTGCGGAAGCGCCCCGTAATGGCAACACCCGTCCCAGGAAGATCGAGCAGCTGCGCAATATCGTCCGCCGTGGCCCGCTCGGAAAAGCGCACCGCTTGAAGCGCAACAAGTGAAGAGTCGGCGGCGCGGCCGGAGAGCCATGCAACATGGGCGTATTTGGCGGGATCCGCCACCCCAGTGACACGGTTGATCGTCCTGGAACTCGAACCGTCCGGCCTTTCCTTGGAAGTATCTTGAACCCGAACCCGCGCCACTCATCTTCCTCGGCCGTCAAAGCGCCTCCTGAGACAGAAATCGCCGTTTCATCCTGAACGTCGGCCGCATTGCCGGACGTTGGCAGGACCGGGAAGGGCTGCCACACCTCAAAGTCGTTGCGTGACGGCCGCGCACCATCAGCTGCTTTCGGGTCGGCCGAAACGTAGGACACTTCAATCTTCAATTCGCCGGCTGACGTTGCCACGCTGTTGGCGAATGATGTAACCCACGCATAGGAGGCGCCGGGCAAGAGCCGAATCGGTCCGCCCCGAGCTTCCAGGTTGCGCTGCCCCTGAAATGTCTCCCATACCCCCATTTGAATGCGGTTCTCTCCAATAGACAGTTGATCGACCGGAGCGCCAGTGATCTGCGCGGGCAGCTCGTTGGATTGTTGGCTTGGTCGCGCGGAAGGCTGCCGAATTGTGGCACAAACATGAACCGGGTCGAGGAGCGCCCCGTTACTGCTCGTATTTGTGATCTCCACAACAAGCTGAAATGGCTGATCCGCCGCCACCTGCGTCGGTCGCGTCCTGACGCGAATTCGCAAGGGCGGCTGCGGAAGCTCTTCTATCTGCCCGATGCCAAGCATAAGTGCCGGACCGGGATTGTGGGGCTGCGTCCCTTGGGTGACGGTAAGGCGGATGAGGCTTCCGTCGTACTTCTCCAACTCATCCAGAAGCGACGGATGGACGACGAAGAAAAGGTAGTGGCCTACGCCCCATCGATCGCGGTGGTAGACGCCATCGAACGTTCCGCTGGTGGGGAGCATCTCCGCATGGAGAATGCCCTGGACCGATAGACAGCAAACAACGAGCGCGACGAGCGATCCTTTTTGCCGCCGCGTCGCAGGCGCTACACTCATTGCTCTTCCCCGAAGATCGTCTCACCGTCCACAGCGCGAACGTCAGCGGCGCCCTGGGGCGCGGCCGTCGCTTCCGCCTCGGTCTCCATCGCTACGGGGCGAGCCATACCTTACCACGATAGAAGCGATTGGTGTAGCCCGCCTGATTTGTGCAGGTCAGGACTTGACCGGTGGCGCGGACACCGGTCACTCCCGGAACAGGCACCCATGTGCCGTCCACGAGGTTTGTGCAACTCTCGAGCGAGTAGTACCGGCTCAGCCCCTCATGCCGGGATCCCGGTTCGATCGTCGGCAGCGTGACCAGCATCTGGCCATTGGACCATGTGATCTGAACTTCAAGCACGCTTGCAGGATTCGTCGGATGCGTGCCGGCGATATATTCCTCCCAGGTGAACAGGCCATCGCCGTCCGCATCATTCGTTGAGGCCGCGCTCAGGTTGTTCGTCCACGCTGATTTTGCATCAGCCAGCCACCAGTTGGGCGTGTTGCTCAATACGGTGTCCGGCGCGAAGCTGGCCACGATTGTGTGGCCGGCTTTCACGTTGGTGAACGTGTAGACTGGCGGAGCGCCCATGCTGGCGCCATCCACAGTCACGCTGCTGACGTGGTACCAGGTGGATGGCTGGTTCGTAAAGCTTGCCGTTGATCCGTAGGGGACTTCTATGGTGCCGTCCGGCTCTATGGCCCCGTATCCGGCGCTGGAAGCGAGGATGTTTACGGGCGGGAAAGGGGTCGCGGCCTTCACGGTCAGGTCATCCATGTGAAACAGGCCCTCGGCCGTGATTCTGTGGAATGAATTCCGATTTGTGTTCGCGGCCGCGTACCAGGCCCTGGGGCTGACCGACGGCGTCTCGTTCACCCAGACCCGATAGTAGAAGTAATTGGCGGCATCCCTGGTATACGCCATCTCCACGGTGACGCGAACATAGGAATCTTCCGGCACATCCGTGTCGAGAAGCTCCGTCCAGGCGCACGCCGGCGCGGGCGGGGAGAGACAGTTCCAGACTGCCACGCGACGGTTTGTGGTTATGCACACGGCAAACTGCGCGTTGGACATGATGCTTAAGGAAGGCAGGGCGCCGTTGGTCCAGTGCTTCGACTCAAGAATCATATCCACCCATACGTTGGTGTATGACGAAGCGGTGAATGTATTGGTCACGCGCCCGTCAATGCGCAGAGACATCTCGTGGGGCCACGGTATCGGGAAGGCACCGGCATAGGAATTGGTGTAGCTCTTGTTCGTCACAACCGCCATCACTGAAAACTGAGCGCTCCACCCGTTGGTGCCGCCAAGCGCGAACCCGTCCGGATAGGATTCGAACGCCTCGCTGTACGGTATGCTGTTGCTGGCTACGCCCGCACTCCCCTTGATGCTGAATGCGTAAGAAGTCCTGTCGCCGTCGTTGTTTGCTATGCTCACCAGCCCGGTCCGTATGCCGATCACTGTCGGGGAGAACACGATCTTGAATGCGGTTGATCCACCGACGGCAATATTCGTGGCGGGAGGCACGGAAACCGTGAAGTCGGACGCATGGCCCGTGATGCACACCGGCGTGACGCCGACAAGACGCAAAGCCGCGGCACCCGCGTTGGTGATGGCGAAAGTGTTCGTAATTGAGGCACCAAGCATCATGTCAGCGTCGCCGAAGTCGCTTCCGTCGGCCGGAGCGGGAGTCGGGTCGCCCGGCGTGATCGGGATGCCTTTCCCCGAAATCGCGATCACGGGCTTCTGTCCCGTTCCCCGTACGGCGAAGGTGAAAGGATTAATGTACGCATCGTCGCTTGCGATGCTGACAACTCCCGTCCTGAGCCCTGCAACCGCGGGATCGAACATGATCCTGAAACTTGTGAAAGAACCTGTCGTTACGCTGGAGGACATGCCCGCCGCATCGATGAAGAAGTCGCCCGTGTTGCCAGACAGCGAGACCGGAGTTCCGCCTGTGAGCGTGAGAAGCGCCAGGCCGGCATTGGTGACGATGAAAGTGTTCGTGACCACTCCGCCGGCAATATCCGCCCCGCCGAAGTCTGTCCCATCGGCCCCGGTCGGAACCATATTGGCGTGGTCTATCGCCAGGCCTTTGCCCATGACGCCAATCACCGGCTCAACGCCTATGCCGTTGCCCTTGACGCTGAACGTGTACGGATTCCTGGCCGCAACAGTGTTCGCCACCGAGACGGTGCCCGTCCGCGCGCCGGTTGCCCTCGGGGCAAACACCACTCTAAAGACGGTGCTGGAATGGGCGGCTATGTTGGTCGACATGCTGCCGGTGTCTACGGCGAAATCGCCCGCATGACCGGCGAAAGTAATCGGCGTGGCCCCGGTCAGGCAAAGGACATCGGCTCCCGCATTGGTGATCGCAAAGGTGTTCGTGACGGCCACCCCGGCAGGCATTGAACTGCCGAAATCCGTTCCGTCGCCGAGGATGGGAGTGACGTCGCCATTGGTGACGAGATTACCCTTGCCGTAGAGCGCAATGTCCGCCGCCGCATCCGCGATCCGGCGCGCATCCAGTTCGGCCAGGCTCAGCACCACATTGTCAACGCGCACGTTGTCCTGAAGCCCCTTCAGCGTGCCTGAGCCGTTCTCACTATTGAGCGAGAACGGCGCCGTTGTGGTGCTCTCCAGCGTCCCGCAATTGGCTGTCCGGGCAGCGCCCACCTGAACAACGGTTAATCCCGGCGTGCCCATGTAGAGTTTCGCGTTATTGGCGCTGAGAGTGCCGTCGTATGTAACTGCCCAGAAGTACCACGTATTAGTGTCTCCACAAGTCATGATCGCCGTCACGTCAAAGTATAGCGCGGGAGCAGCATCAAAGAGCACCTTGATCTGGTTGGTTGCGATGTTGGTGGTATAGAACTCCACGCTGAATCCGACCAGGTAGTTGTTGAACGACATCAACCTTGCGACGCCCTGGTTTGTCGTAATTGTCGCCTGCGCATTGAACCATCCTGAGAGCGACAAGGTTGTGAGGTTCTGAATAGGAGTGCAATTCGAATAGGCGACGTTCATTAGCGGAGGGAAGGACTTTCCCGCGTATATTCCTCCGTTGGTCGTAATTCCGCTGAGATCAAGCGCGCGGTCTCCGGGTTGCCTGCTGACGCCGCTGCCATCGGCGCCATGAAGATCCGCAAGTGCGCCATAGAAATCCCGCTGGGTCACCAGGGCGGGGGCCGGACTGCCGGTTCCGGTGTTCGCCGGGGAGGTGCCCGTTTCGTTGAACTTGAACTCCCAGAGTGTTGCGGCGGAAACAGGTCCTGCCAGAACGGCCAACAACCCGGCAGCCGCGGCGAGCCCCCTCGTTGTTTGATTCCAGTTCATCTTCATTCTGCCGTCCGTCTCAACTACTCGAACATCAAGAACGTCCCGTGTCTGTATGCCTCGATGACAGGAGAAGGATTGACGTGGATCGCGAAGGCCTGGGCGCTGGTCATGGCCCCGCTCGTGGCCCTTACCACGCCGCTGAAATCGCCCGGCGTCGTGGGCGTGCCAGCCAGCAGGCCGTCGGAGCCGAGCGTCAGGCCGTCCGGAAGACTTCCGCTGTCCAACGTAAACACCGGCCGCGGCGCGCCGGTGGCGAGATACTTGAAACTGTAGGGCAAGCCCTGCTGCGTGGTCGGCGGCGGCGGGTCCTTCGCGAAGCGAACATTGTTCAGGAACGCATTGGCTACAGTTTGAAACGATGGCAGTTGGTCATCTCGGTTCACCACGATAAAGACGGAGAGATGAAGGTCAGGATACCGGCACATGGCGGACTTGAACCCCATCCATCGCCCTGTATGCCAGACCCGCTTGTTCCCGTCAGAGACATCCGGCATGAGACCGCAGGCGTACGAGGGAAAACCTAGTGCCATATTGGAGACAAGTTGCCCATTCTTAGCGCCGCTGGTATAGCGCCCCGGTGTTTCCATGAGCGTAATCAGGCTCTGGTTCGTGTTGCCCAGTTCATTCGAGTAGAAATTGTCGTGCCACTTCAACAGGTCAGCCAGCGTCGCGCTAACCCCGGTGGATCCCGTCACGGGAGCGGTCGAGGCAGCCGTGCTCCAAATGCCCAGACTCCCATCGCCTAGACCTGCGTCCCCGTACCCGTTCGGCTGATTGGTGATCACCGTGGCAACATTGTCGTGGATGACGGTGTTTGTCATTCCCAGCTTGGTAAAGATCTCATCCTGCGCAAACTCGCGGAGCGTTTTGTGAGACACTCTTTCCACGATGATGCCAAGCAGGATGTAGTTCATATTGCAGTAAGCGAACGTGCTGCCGATAGGAAGCTGGTTGGTCTCTATGCCGTATTGAGCTTCCTGCATCAGGCTGGTGAGCATGCCACTCGCAGTATTCGACGTAATGCCTGAGGTGGTGCCATAGATGGCGCTGGTCATATTGAGCATGTGCTGGATCTTTACGCCGTTGAACACGGGATCCAGTTCCGGAATGTGCAGGCGAAGTTCATCATTGGTTGAGAGCAGCCCTCTTTCCTGGCACAGCAGGACGCACATGGCGGTAAACTGTTTGGAGCAGGACGCGAGGTAGAAAGGCGCCGCGGTCGAGTTGGGGGCACCGGCAGCGACGTCGGACTTTCCGTACGCCCTTTGAAAGACCATTTCTCCGTCCAGCGCCACCCCGACCACCCCGCCCGGGTCTCCGGCGTTCGCGCCGGTGGCGAAACCAAACTGGGCGTTAACGGCGGCGCTGATGGTTGGGTCGGATTCCAAGGGGGTCACGGCCAGGACTGAGGCAGGCGAATGAAATAGAGCCAACAGGACCATCACCGCATAGAAGCGGCGAGCGACATACCTGGCTTTCATGTTCTGCGGCCCAAGTTCACGCGGCGACACTCTAACCTAGGCTTGCAGTTTAGCAGAGCTGCCTGTGCTGCACAACGGAATTGGAGGGCAGACGCATCCACATTCGCTGAGATTCTGGCTCCAGTACTCTGCCGGTCAGTTGACAGACCGTAAAACCGGGGGAAGTGTGGCTTTTGGAGTACGGCTTGACGCCGTTTTTTCAGGCGCGGCATGACTCGCCCTGTCTGGCTCTGTGGCCCGTCTCGTGCCACAGACAGATCCGCCGGCGTCAGAAAGCCGGACCTTAGTAAACGGCGTCAGCCGCCGCAGTCCAAGGCCCGGAGCGAATAGGCCAAGAAAGCTGAGAATCTAGATGCGTCTGCCCTGGAGGAATCCGGCTATGGTGTTGGCGAATGCGACATCCTTCTGGTAAGGTTTGGGCTTCTCGATGAGCTGGCTTTTGGCGGAGATTTCCGTGGCGGCACGGATGATATGGTATGACGCCAGCGCTCCATGATCGCGTCATAGGCGGCGTTGCCAGCGCGAGCGGCGCCGAAGGCTTTGTCCGGAAAATCAAGCGGAAGAACAGATAATGAAGCATATTCTGATGTCGATATGCGGCGCACTGCTCGTACTCGCGAACGGGTGCGAGAGCAACAATGGAAATAGCGAGGATAGCGGAGCGAAGCTGGCGGGGACGAAGTGGGCATTATCCGCATGGCCGGAAACTTCCTTGGATCCTGCCCGTTTCCCCATCACGGCCGCTTTCGATGACACGACGATATCCGGAACTTCCGCCGTCAATTCCTATGGCGGACCCTACTCAGCGGCCGCCAGCGGCGCGTTTTCGGTCGGCGCACTGCAATCAACGCAGATGGCAGGCTCAGAAGAGGCAATGCGCGCGGAGCACACCTACCTTGAATTACTCGCGCAGGCACGCAAGTACACGTTGAGCGACAAGACCCTGAAGTTTCTTGATGGCGACAATAACGAATTGCTCGTTTTTGAAAGAAGATGACGCGACCCAATGAGCGCAGGCGCGAACACTTTTGACGTGGTGATCGAGGGCGGCACGGTGCTGGATGGCACGGGCGCCGCGCCCGAGGTGGCGGATGTCGGAATCGAGGGCGACCGGATCGCCTTCGTTGGAAAGAACCTGGGCAAGGCAGAAGCTCGGGTTCGCATCGACGCCACCGGGCGCGTGGTTTGTCCCGGCTTCATTGATGTCCACTCGCACTCCGACGTGTACCTTCTGATCGAGCCCTCTGCCCCCAGCAAGATTACGCAGGGGGTGACGACGGAAGTCGTGGGGAACTGCGGGGCCTCCGCCGCTCCGTTGCGCGGGGCGTATCGCCTGCCGTCCGACTGGCGAAACAAGCCGATCCCCGGCACATGGTCGTCCGTCGCCGAGTACCGGGCGCTCCTTGAGCAGGCGCAGCCTGCCGTGAACGTGGCGCTCCTGATCGGCCACAATACGCTGCGCGCGGGCGTCGCGGGATATGACGACCGGCCCGTGACGACGGCCGAGTTCGACGAAATGTGCGACCTCCTGGACCGCAGCCTCGCCGAGGGTGCGATGGGGCTCAGCACCGGGCTGCTGTACTCGCCCGGCATCTTCGCGTCACGCGAGGAAATCACCGGGCTGGCCCGCGTCGTGGCAAGTCGCCACGGCATATATACCACCCACATGCGGAGCGAGAGCTCCCGCCTCGTGGAGGCAATTCAGGAGACCCTCAGCATCGCGCGCAGCGCGAACTGCCGGGCGGAAATCTCGCACCTGAAGACGTCCGGCAGAGGCAACTGGCACCTGCTGGAGCCCGCGCTGGAAGCCATCCGCAAGGCGCGGGCGGACGGCCTGGAGGTGGCGGCCGACCGCTACCCCTACACCGCGGCCGGCACGGAACTGGACGTCATCTTCCCCGCCTGGGCTGCAGCGGGCGGGCAGGCCCGCGTCCTCGCTCGGCTTCACAGCGCAGAGGAGCGGGCCCGACTGCGCGCCGACCTGCTGCAGGGCCGCGACGAGAGCTACTGGGGCACGATCTGCATCGGCTCCACCACGCATCCCGACAACCTCCGCTTCAAGGGAATGCCGCTGCCGGACGTGGCCCGCGAGCTGGCCATGGAGCCGGTAGACGCGGTGCTGCACCTGGCGGAAATGGACGAGCTGAAGACCGGCGCCTTCTTCTTCGGAATGAGCGAGGACAACATGCGGGCCATCCTTTCCGAGCCTTACGTGATGCTCGGCTCCGACGCTTCCCTGCGCGCGCCCACCGGGCCGCTCAGCATGGAGCACCCTCACCCGCGCGCCTACGGCAGCTTCCCGCGCTTTCTCCGCATGGCCCTGGACGGCCAGGCCCTCCCCCTGCCGGAAGCCATCCGAAAGATGACGTCGCTCGCCGCGGATCATTTCCGGCTCCGCGATCGAGGCCGCATCGCCCGCAACATGTTCGCCGACCTCGTCGTTTTCGACCCGGCCCGCATTCGCGACCGCGCGACCTACGGAAACCCGCACCAGTTCGCGGAAGGCATCGAAACCGTCCTGGTGAACGGAAAGCTGGCGCTATCCCCGGGGAACGCTCCTGCGCAGCGGGCCGGCCGGTTTCTAGCAGGCTGAAAAGAAGAAGGGCAGGCGGCCACGTGGACCGCCTGCCCAGGATTGTCTCAGGAAGCTCTGCTGACTACGCGTTCGTTTCCCCGCCCGTCGCCTCCGCGGCTTCGGCATCCTTATCGCGCATCGCCTGCTTGCGGCTCAGCTTGACGCGGCCGCGATCATCGACGCCGATGCACTTGACCCACATCTTGTCGCCCATCTTGCAGACGTCGGACACGCTATTGACGCGGAA
>CAYRKB010000087.1:0-18698 GCA_964424705.1 uncultured Victivallales bacterium | reverse complement strand
ATGACGGCATCTCCAATTTCCGCGACGCCCTGGCGTTTCTCTTTACCAGCCTCTTCCGCGGCTAAGCGAACCAAGACAGGGGTGTGGTATCTGAAGTTCAAGATCCCGGCAACAGACGAGATCCGCGAAAGTTCCACGGGCACCAGACTGAAGAAGGACGCCCTGCGTGAGGCGGAAACGCTCAATGCGCAGCTGCTGAACCAGAAGTGCGGCATCGTCGATGGGTCTATTCCGATGACCACACTGTTCGATAGGTTTATCAACACTATCGGCGTTCACGGTACGAGATAAGAATAACACAGGCAATGCTGCTCAGCCACCCCTAACCCGCTGTCAAATCAGGTCAAGCTCTTCATTTGCGGGGACACCGCAGTAATCCAAATGTCGGCGGTCGTGGCCCCTCTAGCGAATATGGTTTACGTCGGCTGGCAGATAGAGGAAGCGAGTGGGGCTGGAAAGGCTTTGGTCCTTCCCCCGCGCGCGGTTCCGAACCATGGCAGAGTCGTTTCCGCCGTGCCCGCGGTCAACGAAAGCATCCTGACGGTTGGGACGCCTGAGGTTCGACAATTCTACGTGAAGGCTTTTTGCGATCCCAACACGAACGGTGTGAAGGAAGCCGGCGAAGATTACTACTATGACATCGCCGGCAACCCAATCGAGGTGCAGGTGTTCGTCCTAAAGTGCGACATCATTCCGGACTTCAATCACGACGGAGAAATCACCGACGGCGACAAATCCTTGCTCTCGTCGAACGGCCCCTTCCACTTCTGGATCAATGACGATGCCGACGACGGGAATGAAGCGTCGGACGACAGCGACATGCCCGGGCCATCCGGCGGTCTTTTCGGGGACGCCAACTACGACGATGACGAAGTCAACGGCCGTTGCGATCTGCCGGACTTCTTCCCCGTCTGGCTCGACTTGAATCAGACGCTGAACCTTCTGCCGCCGAGCGGTACGGTTCAGTACAAATTCAAACGAGCCAGCGGCGCGGTCCGGGCGGTCTACACCGACTTGACCAAAGGCCAGGCCGGAAGTTTCTTGACGACGGCAGGCAACACCTACGGCCCGTCCTTCAATCAAAATTCCTACGAGGCGGACACCTTTAAAGTTACGTCTTCCAGCGTGACGCTCTCCACCGACTTCCTCGACAAGATCAAGAACGATGCGACCAAAGGAATCCTGCTGATGGAAGGCGCGGCAACGACCACGTCGCCGCTCGTTCTAGAAATCTGGAAGGACGGTGTGAAAATCTGCGAGAAGGAAATGCCGTTGAAACTGTCGGGCGTGGAAGCCATGTATCGCTGGATCAACATCAGGCCGACCGGCGGGTTGCCGACTTCGACAGGTGAACCGGCGAATAATCCTGACTCATTGTCCAACGGCAAGAACGTCTTCTTCCTACACGGGTTCAACGTGGACGCCGACGCGGCGCGGGCATGGAATGCCGAGATATTCAAGCGACTCTATCAATCCGGCTCGCTGGCGAAGTTCTGGGGTATGACGTGGGAAGGCGACATCGGTTTGATCAACGCGCTTCACTACCAGGAGAACGTAGCGAACGCACTGACCGTCTCGTCAAACTTCAATGCGCAGGTCGGCGGGATTTCGGGGACCAAAATCGCTCTGGCGCACAGCCTGGGCAACATAGTCGTGTCGAGCGCGATTCAGGATTACAGCCTGAGCGTGAACCAATACTTCATGCTCAATGCTGCCGTAGCCACGGAATGTTACTGGCCCGCAGCGTTCAACGACGCGACCAGCGGGAACTACATGCTTCACACGGCTTGGGCTGGATACAGCAACAAGACTTGGTGCGCAAAGTGGTTTGAGTTGTTCTCTTCGCCGGACGATCGGGAGAAACTGACGTGGAAGGACCGTTTCCCGGCGGTCATGTCGGCAGCCTACAACTTCCATTCCACAGGCGACGAGCTATTCGAAGTGTACGCCGGAACGCCGTCGGCATTTTCGGGCGGTCTCTGGCACCTTGAGCGTTACGCCTGGCAAAAACAGGAGATGTTCAATGGCCGCGGGGGTCTTGGCGGCACGGACTGGGCCGGATGGGGGTTTGCCGGGCACTGGGAAGATGACGTGTGGGTGTACGACTACACAATGGCGCAGGCTAACGCCGCCAGTGATGCCCAACTTCGCACCAACCCGGTCTTCCTACATGATCCGGCCACGATGTTCTCTTCCAATATCACCGGACAGGTCGTGAACGACATCATTGCGCAAGGGGTCCCGGCGTTGTCCTATGCGGCTGGTGTGAATGCGATCACTCCGCCCGGTTGGGATAGCAACTACAACATGGAGGACAACAAACCAAACGGCTGGGGACGAAGCGGAGGAACCTACGGCGCCCGTTGGCTCCATAGCGATTTGAGGGACATGGCGTACTTTTACACCCATGACCTGTTCGATCAACTCGTTACGGAGGGGGACCTACAATGAACCGCTTCACTATTGGAACCGTTGTTCTTCTATCGAGTTGTCTGTGTGTCATGAACGCAAGATCTCAATCTGCGGAGGTTGACAAGGCCAGGCAGTACGGGGCGCAAGGTCAAGTCACGCTTCGCGTCATCGATTCGACAGCTAAGCCGGTAGAGTTAGCAAATGTCAGCGCGGGCTTCTACAACCCACACGAGCGCGGCCAGGTAGCCGAAGGGAAGACCGATACGAACGGATGCTTTGTTGCCACAGGTCGGCCTGTTGACGACATGCGCTACACGATCATGAAGGACAGTTACTACAAGACTGAGGGGACTTACGCCTTCCATCGGCCAGGGGCGGACTCCTCCGTCAAGGATGGCCGCTGGCAACCGTGGAATCTGACGAATACAGTTGTACTCAAAGAGCGCCGCAATCCTGTTCCGATGTGCGCCAAGAGCGTTGATGAATCTGTTCCGATTCGCGATGCACCTGTCGGCTTCGACTTGGAAAAAGGCGACTGGGTTGCGCCCCATGGCAAAGGGACGAAAACCGATCTAGTCTTCACCTACCAAGCGCAGATCAAAGACTATTGGACCGGGAAAAAGGAACTCGTCATTACCTGCACCAATCGACTGGACGGGTTCTATCGTGCGCAGAAAGACATGTGGAGCGATCTCCAGTCGACCTATGAAGCCGTGCCTGACGACTATCAAGCATCCGTGAGACTGGTTCTTGATGCGACAAAACAGAAGGTATTGGAGTCCCAAGGAATCGGTCGGTCTGAGTACCTTGTCTGCCGCGTTCGCACGGTACTTGATGACAAGGGAAACATCGTCAGTGCTCACTACGGCAAGATATACGGCCCTATCGAATACGGTGCCGGAAAGAATCTTGATCGCCTTCGCTTCGTCTATTACCTGAACCCGACGGCAAACGACCGGAATCTTGAGTTCGATCCGTCGTGGAATCTTCTCGGGGCGACGGACAAACGCCGTGTCTATCAGCCGTGATCCTCTTCCCTCCGGCACTACGCCTGCTTACGCAGGCTCGTGCCGTCGTACGCCGCTCGCTTTGCTTCGCACTCTATGCGGTGCGCCGCCGGTAACGGTGATGGCTTCGAATGAACCTACTTGGCGGCGGCACTTCATGTTTACTTGTCGCCTACGTGCCTGACACGCCGCGTGCTACGGAAGGCCACGCGGCGCGCCAGGCACTCCGGCTCTCGGTCGCGTTGCTCCCTCGAAAGCGGTGTTCGCTATCGCTCACCTGGTTTACCCCCTACGCACATCGAGCCGAAGGTTCGGCTCCATGTGCTCCGCCCCATGTACTCGCTTACGCTCGGAGGTCGCCCGGCGAAGACGCCGGTCTCCGAGGTACGCGCGCGCCTGGCAAGGGATCACGCCAAGCGGCCGCCTTCGACAAGCTCAGGCCGCCGCTTGTCATGCCCCTTGCGACCGGACCCCAGCGCAGAAAACAAAACAGAGTTTATGCGCACGCTCGCGGACTCGCTGGCTAAAGCACACGCGGCGCCTCCCCGCTCGCGGGGACCCCTCCGCGTGTCGCATAAAATCGTGTTGTGTTCCCTGCGCCCCCACGGCGCGCGCGATGATAACCCCCAAGCCCCCACGCCGCGCGGACGCGGCGCGGGGGATGTGCCGACCCCTTGCGCCTTTCGCCCCTGCCAGGGGCGGGCGCGTTGGTCGGGCCGGGAACCGGCTGCGCGGGTTCACCTGCTCGCACGGTTCCCGGCCCTCCGTGGAACGTCGCCGCGGCGAGCGTGCCTTGAAGACAAGTTGTTACCGATCAAATTGTGACCGTACGCGGTTGCCAAGTTATGACTGTGTAAAAGGCCCGTGATTCCCGCGCTCCGGTCGTAATCTGCTCCCACCATCGTCGTACGATTTCCCGTTTTGATCCGTTCTCGTCGTAGATCTTGGGCCTGCGTACGACGACGACGGTCCGGCCTGACTTTCTCCGGCCCCCGTTCGGCTTCCATTGCCGTCATAGGTTTTCGCCATTGCAGCCGCAGGCGTCGTAGATATCGGGTCGGCTTACGACGGCTGCGGTCGGCTGGTTGGCTTTCCGGAGCCCGTGCCGCTGCCGCAGTTGTCGTACGTCGTCGCCGGTCTTACGACGTCAGCAGGCGCATGGCTTCGTTGAACGAGGTCCCTTTCACGCGCACGAAGAAATCGATCGCGTTGCCGGCATCGCCGGTCTCGGGACGGACCCAGTAGTGGTCTTTGACGACGATCTCGGGAGCGAGCCCGGCGATGGCGAAGTTGCCGTTGGGCCGCGGCTCAAGCCGGTAGCCCAGGTGCTCCATCAGCGGCTTGAGCGGCGGGGCAGCGGGGTCAGGCCTTTAATAGCGAACAAGGATGCGGCATCGGGTTCACATCGCAACGTGTAACAACCCAATCCCCATCAGCACCCGTCACCACACAATCACCCGTTCCACTATCTCGCCTTTGCCACCCCCACCTCCGCCTTCGGCTCCGGTGGGGGAGTGTCTTCGCGTAGTCATACCGCTTCCCCGTATCCCTCGCTGCCCCGGCGTGTCACGCCGCGTGCTCGCAGCCAGGCACGCGGCGCGCCACGCCTCCCGCCCTTACGCTCCGCCGCTGTCATCCGCCATGCTTGCCTACGGCGGCATGGCGGCCGCCAGCGGCTCCGCTTCATCGGAGCGCCGCCGGTTACCGTGATTGTGCAATCCATCGTGGTTGGCCGGCGGCGCCTTGACGCTCACTGCGTTCGCTCACATAGCGCGCTCGCTACGCTTCGCGCTCAGTATTTCCCCTCGCGCGGTATTCTCGAAGGCTAGGCTTGTTCGCGTCAGCCACACGCCTCTTGGATGCGGAAGGCACGCGTCGCGCCACCCAAAGCGGTGTCACGCCGCCTGCTGCCTCCGGCGGCTGTTTCCGCAGGGCGGCAGCGGTCGATGCGCCCGTATCAGTGGTAGCGCAAAGAGTTGTGAAGCCATCAGTGCCGGACCGGCTCGTTCCTCGCACGGTCCGTCCGGAACCGGACAGCGCAGACGCATCGGAACGCACTTGCGTCAGCCCCCCTCGTTTTGTCCGCCCCCCGCAACGTGAAACGGGCGGGCAAAACGTTGCGGCGCCCCCCCGCAGAACGAAACCGGGGGGGGCGTCGCGGAGGCCCGGCGGGGCGCAGCCGCCCGCCATACCGGGACAAGGCCCGCGTCGAGATCGGGCCGCCTGGGGGATTCTGGCGCGCCCTTTTTCTCATGGTCCGGCTGACAACACCAAGAAGACGCCCTGCACGGCCGGGCGAAACTTCATGGCGGGCCGTGACGCGGCGATCCTGGACCACCGCACGCCGCCCCGCCGCCCCCAGGCGACACGACCGGCGGCCGGCGCGATGATTGCACGGGCACACGGGCGGGCGGATTGTGGGGGCGTGTGCGCGCTGCCATTCTCAAAACTCTTTTCTTTCGTTTCAATGGATTCTTGCCTGGGGCACCGTCCGGCGCGTGTCCTTTGTGTCCTTGCATGTGTCCTATTTTGGGCTGCCCGTTTCTCGCGGTTGCTCGCGGTCACGCAAAAGGCAGAAAATGAAGAACAGCCTAAAAGCCCAATGAATACTGGTGTTGTATGCTGGGGAAAGGTGGAGCGGGTGACGGGAATCGAACCCGTGTGACCAGCTTGGAAGGCTGGAGCTTTGCCACTAAGCAACACCCGCGTGAGCGGAACCGCGCTTAAATACCGCTTAAGACCAGGAGCTTATACTCTCCCTATGCAGCCCCTTCAACTCTTTTTGTGACACCTTGAACCTCATTGACTCGCAAGGCTTGTTTAACGTGACTCGCAAGTTGTGGTCCGAGCTACGCCGCTGCCACGGTGTGGTAGCAGTGCCCTCGATAACCCAGCGACATCGGATATCTTGATCCAACGCAGGTTTGCTATCGAGGCAGCCGCATACCGTGTTACCCGCCCCTCCGACAGCAGCCGGATTGTCCGCGCTGACGCGT
The DNA here is from genome assembly GCA_964424705.1 of uncultured Victivallales bacterium. Taxonomy (GTDB): domain Bacteria; phylum Verrucomicrobiota; class Kiritimatiellia; order UBA8416; family CAYRKB01; genus CAYRKB01. The sequence continues at coordinate 12,283 of CAYRKB010000087.1, read as the reverse complement.
CGCACGTCTTCGAGTCGTACGTGCGCATCACGGATATCTCCAACAATCAATGCCGGCAGCAGGTCGCGCATGCCATCTATGCCTGCCTCCGGGGCTATTCTGGCGTCGGCGGCGAAGGGGTCCGATGCGGGGCTGCTTATTGCCGAGAACAATGCGCGCGATCCCCGACTGGTGTCGCGCGCTGATTCGGAGACGCGTGAGGCAAGGCGGGTGGTGGGGCATGTAACCCAGGCGCTTTTTCGGTTCGCCTCAGGCGGCTCGCAACGTTTCCCGTTTGCAGGCTCTTTGCAAGCTGCCCGTGGCCATGGTCGGGTTGCTGCCGGACATCGTTATCCTGCTCGCATTCAAAAGGCGGCTCGAGCGCAGTCAGCTCAAGGGCATCTGCAGGGATACCAAGTCGTACGCCCTGGCGAATGACGACAGGCCGGCCGCGCCTTTTCCTCCGGCCTGAACAGCCACCTTCGGGCAGCGATCGCTCACGCGCGCCTTCCTCGTACGCGTCGCGGAAGCGCTTTCCGACATAACGCCTCAGTGACGCAGGGCTTTTCGGTAGGGGGGCGCCTCTCCGAGGCGTCCGCGTGCGGCCCGGAGGTCGGTCCCTGCCTCGGAGTGCCCCTCCCGTGACAGAGGCGATTCTTTCGATCCTTTCCGCCTTGTATTCACCTTGTATTCCGCCTGCGTTTCATTACACAATGCATCATCGAGGTGCCCTGCGAAAGGTGGCCGATTGCATGAGCTGTGTGGCGGGCGGCTCCACGATGGAGTGTTTTTTCAATGAGCAAGGATCAGGCGGCTCGACAGCTCTCCACGCGGCACACTCGCCTGACGGTTGCGGGGCAGCTGACCGTTCTTGCCGCCGGGATGCTTGTTGCCTATTGGATGGCTACGAGCGCCGACCACGATCTCCGCGAGGACATGCTGCAGCAGGCGCGGATGCTGGCGCAGACGGTGTCGATTGATTGCGTCCGGACACTGTCCGGCACCGAAAAGGACCTCGCTTCGCCCAGCTACCAGCGTCTCAAGGGCCAGCTCTCCGCGGCGCGGGCAGCTGTTCCGAAATCCAGGTTTCTCTATCTCATGGGGCGCAAGGCGGACGGGGCGGTGTATTTCTTCGTGGATAGCGAGCCCGTCGACTCGAAAGACTACTCCCCGCCCGGGCAAGCCTATGAGGAAGTGAACGCCAGCGATCGCAGGGTGTTTGACACGCAGTCCGAAGCCGTTGTAGGCCCGTCGGCTGACCGGTGGGGCTCATGGATATCTGCCCTGGTTCCGATAAACGACCCGCAAAGCGGCGCAACGGTCGCCGTGTTTGCCATGGACGTGGATGCCGGCGTCTGGAAGTGGCTCATCGCGCGCGCCGCGATGCGGCCGGTGCTCCTCGCTCTGGCCCTGGCCGTTCTGCTGAGCGCCGTTTCGTTCCTGACCCGCCGCGTGAGGTCCTACAAAGCCGTCCCTTTCTTTGCCCGGCACTACGAACTGAGCGTGATCATCGCAGTCGGCTTGATCCTGACCTTGTTTGCAGCCTGGGCGGCCCACAAGAATGAGACGCTCAGCCGGACGGCGTCCTTCCGGCAGCTGGCGGAAAGTCAGACGGCGCGCATTGCCGAAAAGTTGCGCAGCGTGGGCGACACCGAGCTGGAGGGCCTGGCGCGCTTTTGTGGAGCCAACGAGACCATCACGCCGCAGAAGTTTCAGCAGTTCGCGCAATATCTGACGAACAACTCGTCCTTCCAGGCGTGGGAATGGATTCCCGCAGTGCCGGCCGATGACAAGGCACGCTTCGAAGCTGCGGCGGACGCTGCGGGTTTGACGGGGTTCCAGATCTGGCAGAAGGATGCGCTCGGAAACAGGAGCCCCGTCGCGGGGCGCGCGGTATACTACCCTGTCTTTCTGGTTGCCCCCATGGCCGGCAACGAGCGCGCCCTGGGCTACGACCTCGGCTCAGAGCCGCTGCGTTGCGCGGCCATGCAGGATGCGGCGCGCACCCGCCTGCCCACTGGCACGGACGCCATTGCCCTGGTGCAGGAAACAGGCAGGCAGAAGGGGATGCTTGTCTACCGGCCCGTATTCAGCAGTGACGACCCCGCGCGCCTGAGCGGCTTCGCCTTGGCTGTGCTGCGGATGGAAACCCTGCTGAAGGCCGCAGTCGAGGACAGGTCCGCGCTCATGGATCTTGCGCTCCTTCGGCCCGATGCCACGCTCGTTCCGCTTGCCAGCATGAGGAGCCCCGGGCTCCGCCCGGCTTCCGGGCTTTTTGCGACGCGCATCGTCTTCGCCTTTGACAAGATCTTTTCCATCACGGCGTGGCCGACGCCCGCGTTCCTGCACCTGCATCCGATACGGGCGGGCTGGCTCGTGGCCCTTGCCGGACTGTTGCTCACCATCGCAATGGCCGACATCCTCAGCTTTGCCCTGCTGCGCCGCGAGGAGTTGGAGCGGGTGGTCTTCGAGCGCACGGCGGAGCTTCGTGAAAGCGAAGTGCACCTGTCAGCCACGCTGCGGTCGATAGGCGACGGGGTGGTCGCTGTGGACGCCTCCGGCACCGTCACGAGCCTCAACGCCGCGGCCGAGACGTTCACGGGCTGGAGCACAGGGCAGGCCCGGGGCCGGCCTGTCGCCGAGGTATTCCGCATCGTTCACGCCGCCACCCGGCGGGAGCTTGAAGACCCGACCCGCCGCGCTCTGCTGGAAGACCGCACCATCACCCCGGCCAACGATACGGCGCTGGTCAGCCGGGATGGCTCGGAGCGGCAGATCGCCGACAGCTGCGCGCCGATTCACGATTCGGAAGGAACCGTCATCGGCGCGGTGCTCGTTTTCCGCGACGTGACCGACGAGCGCCGGCAGCGGGAGCTGCTGCATACGGCCACGGCGCGCCTGTCGCTGGCCGCAAGGGCGGGGGGCGTGGGCATCTGGGACTTCGACGTCGTCAACAACCGCCTGGTCTGGGACAGCCAGATGTTTCACCTTTACGGAATCGAGGCGGGCCAATTCGGCGGCGCGTACGAGGCCTGGCAGGCCGGGCTTCACCCGGATGACCGGGCGCGCGGGGACGCGGAAATCCAGATGGCGCTCTGCGGCAAGAAGGAATTCGACACCGAGTTCCGCGTGGTCTGGCCGGACGGGAGCACCCGTAACATCCGCGCCCTCGCCGTCGTGCAGCGTGACGCCTCTGGCCTCGCGCTGCACATGATCGGCACGAACTGGGATATCACCGCCCAGAAGAAGGCCGAAGCGCTGCTGCAATGGAACGCCTCGTTCTTGAACCTGATGGCACACTCGTCTCCGCTGGGCTTTCTCGTGGTCGACAATCGCACCGACAAGATCCTCTACTTCAACCACCGGTTCTGCGAGATCTGGGGCATCGTGAAGCTTGAGGAACGATTGAGCCGGGGCGAGCTCACCAACAACCAGATCATTCCCGATTGCCTGCCCATGCTGGCGGACATCCCGGCGTTTGCCGAGTCCTGCAAGCCGCTCCAAAGCGAGCACAACCGCATCGTGCTGGAGGACTACATTCCCTTCGTCAACGGCAGAACCATCCGCAGGTATTCAACGCAGATGCGAGGCGACAAGGATGAGTATTTCGGCCGCTTCTACATTTTCGAAGATGTGACAGAGCGAATGCTTCTGGAGGCGGAGGTGAAGTCCAGCGAAGCCAACTTCCGCACGTTTTTCGAGTCGATGACGGACATGATTATTGTGGGCACGCCCGACGGCCGGGTGCGATTCACCAACGCCGCTGTCACGCGGGCGCTGGGCTACAGCGCCGGGGAGCTGGCGTCCATGCATGTTCTCGACCTGCATCCGATGGACAGGCGACAGGAGGCCGGGGACGTTCTGGCCGCGATGTTCCGCGGCGAACGGGAAAGCTGCCCGCTGCCGCTGGCGCGCAAAAATGGAAGCCTCGTGCCGGTGGACACCCGCGTCTGGTTCGGGAAGTGGGATGGGCTCGACTGCATTTTCTCCATTTCGAAAGACCTCACCGAGCAGCAGGCGGCTCTGGAGAAGTTTCAGAAACTCTTCGACAGCAACCCGGCCCCGATGGCCATCAGCACGTTGCCCGGGAGAAGGTTCATGGAGGTCAACAACGCTTTCCTGAGCCGCCTGGGTTTCGCGCGCGACGAAGTGATCGGGAAGACCAGCGAGGAGCTGTCGCTCTTTCAGGACCGGGAGGAAGGGGCGCGCATCAAAGACGAACTTCAGAGCCGCGGGCGCGTTGCTGGAAAGGAAGTGAAGGTCCGCACCCGCGGCGGCGAGCTGATGGAGGGGCTCCTCTCCGGGGAAGTCATCGACAACCAGGGGCAGAAAGTCTTCCTAACCGTGATGGTGGATATCACGGCCCAGCGCGCGGCCGAGCAGGAGCTGCGGTACCGTGTGCAGATCGAGAACTTGATCGTGTCCATTTCCACGCTGTTCATGAATATCGATTCCAGCCTGACGGATCAGGCGATTCGAGATTCCATGGCCCAGGTGGGGAAGCATGAGCAGGTCGACCGGGTCTATGTGTTTCTGCTGTCCCACGATCGGGCGCTCATGAGCAACACGCACGAGTGGTGTGCGGCCGGCGTTGAGCCCGAGATGCAGAACCTGCAGGACATCCCGACGTCCGCCATGCCCTGGTGGATGGAAAGACTGCGATCCCAGGAAAGCATCCACATCCCGCGCGTCCGCGACCTGCCGCCGGAGGCCGCGGGCGAGCGCGCCGTGCTCGAGGCGCAGGGGATTCAGTCCCTTCTTGCGGTGCCCATGGTCTGGAAAGGGGAGCTGTCAGGCTTTCTCGGGTTCGATTCGGTTAGCTCGGAACGGAGCTGGAGCGGCGACCGCATCGCGCCGATGGAAATGCTTGGCAACATCTTTATCGGCGCGATGAGACGGAAGCAGGCGGACCAGACCTTGCACGCCAGCGAGGAAGCCCTGCGCGATATGAACAACACGCTCGAGAGCAGGATCCAGGAGCGCACCCGCGAGCTGCAGCAGGCCCAGTCCAGGCTCTATCTTCAGGAAAAACTCGCATCCATCGGACAGCTCGCTGCAGGGCTGGCCCACGAAATCAATAACCCCGTTTGCTTTGTGGCCACCAACTTCGCCACCCTGGTTGACGATGTTCAGGCTATGCGCGACACCCTCGTTCACTACCGCCGCATCGCCGCGCAAATCGAGAACGTCGCCCCGTGGGACGAGCAGGTCGCCGCCGTGCGGGAGCAGGAAAAGCGACTTTCGCTCGATTTCGTCTTAAACGACATTGACAAGCTCTTTCAGGAATCCCGCGCCGGCTTCCGCCGGATTACCGGGATCATCAACAGCATGCGCAACTTCTCGCGCAGCGATGAGCCCCGGTCGCTCCTGCCCTACGACCTCAACGACGGAATCGGGGAGACTCTCGTCATCAGCCGGAATAGTTACAAGTATCATGCTGATGTGGAAACCGAGCTGGGCGTTCTTCCTGAGATCACATGCGTGCCCGGCGAAATTAATCAGGTTCTGCTGAATCTGGTTGTCAATGCCGCGCAGGCATCCGCCCTGAGCGCGAATGAGCGGCGGGGAAGAATCAGCGTGCGGACGTGGGCGGACGCCGGTAGCGTCTCCTGTGAGGTGGCTGATAACGGCCCCGGCATGACGCCGGACATCCTGCGAAGGCTCTTTGAGCCCTTCTTCACGACGAAGCCTCCCGGGCAGGGAAGCGGCTTGGGGCTGAGCATCTGCTATGATATCGTCGTTCGAAAACATCATGGCCAGCTGGCTGTGGATAGCAGCCCCGGGCAAGGCTCCCGGTTCACGGTCACCTTGCCCATAGAACGGCCGTCGGTGTAATCACGAAAGGATGCTGTGCCATGAAGGACATTGCTGTGCTGTTTGTGGATGATGAGCGCAACGTTTTGAACGCGCTGGAGCGCAACCTGATCAGGGAGCCCTACCGGCGCCTTTTTGCCGCCGGCGCCCGCGAAGCCCTGGCGCAGATGGAGCGGGAGCCGGTGCATGTAATTGTCACCGACATGCGCATGCCGGAGATGGACGGGCTGACATTCCTTGGCAAGGTCAAAGCCAGCTACCCGGATACCGTCCGCATCGTCCTGAGCGGACACACCGAGATCGCCCAGGTGCTTGCCGCCGTCAATACCGGCGATATCTACCGGTATGTCACAAAGCCGATTGATGACCCCGCTGAGTTTCAGACCGTGATCCGCCAGGCCATCGAGCACTTCGCCCTGCGCCGCGATCGACAGAACCTGATCGTGCAGCTCACGGAGCGCAACCAGGAACTCGCGGAAAGCCTGGCCAGCGTCCGCCAGCTGGAAGGCCTGCTGCCCATCTGCGCGAAGTGCAAGAAGATCCGCGACGACAAGGGCTATTGGCAGCGGATTGAGAACTACATTGCCGCTCATTCGAGGGCGGTGTTCACCCATGGAATATGCCCTGAGTGCGCCCACGTCCTGTTCCCCGAACTGGATGTCGAAAACGAGCCTGAAGCTGCGCCATGAAAAGCCATGAGACGGGCGACCGGTCGTATGCTGACGAGAGCGTTCTGCTCGTGGATGATGAGGGTTGCGTCCTCAGCTCGCTGGCGCGAAACCTGATACGCAAGCCATATCGGAAGTTCTTTGTCTCGAGCGCAGCCGAGGCGGGGGCAATCATGAAGACCACGCCGGTTACCGTCATCGTGAGAGACATGAAGATGCCGGGCATGGAGGGGACCGCACTTCTGAAACTTGTCCGCCAGAACAATCCGTCCATCGTGCGGATGGTGCATCAGCACCGCAAAACAGAGTCGTTTCAGTTTTGCTGTGCGGATCGTCTCATCGGCCCAGCCCTGGCGTAACGCGGTCAAGTCATTGTGGGTCAGGCAGACGATTCGGAACCAGGCGGCGTTCATGCCAAAGCGATAGCCCGGCATATGACCGCCCGCCAGGCCGTTGATCTCGTCATGCACATGCTCTACCGTGCCAACCTTTTCCCGGTGCCAATCCACTCTCGCCAGGTCGCCGGCTCCGGTGCGGTTGGTCGCGGCCAGGTGGCGACGGTTGTAACCGTCATCGAACAACAGGCCCTGCGACTTCAGCAGGCGGATCGCCAGATGCCGGAACGGTCGGTGGCTTTCAGACCTCATCACCCTGTCTTCCGCCACCATCCCTGGAAATCGTCCGCTTTAGCCATAGAACGGGGCGCGCATAACGGGAATTGCTGTTTTCCCCGCAGATGCTATGCTTAAACAGGGTCGGTCGTGAGTAACGTGTTCCAGTAGCCGGGCGGCCAATGGGCAGGGGCGTGCGGAAACCGGGGAGGCGTTAGGAGCTGTGAAGAAAGAACAATCTAACGGCGCGCGATCACGCCCTGGGGCTCCCGCCAGCCTTCGCCAGCGGGCAGGGGCGGCGCCTGCCGAGAAGCCTGCGTCTGCAGACGCGCTGGCGATAGCCTTGGAGCGCCTGGACCTGGCCCAGGAGGCCGCGGGTGCGGGCGTGTGGGATTGGGACATTGCGGCAGGGAAGCTGACCTGGACGCCGCATATGTTCCGCCTGTTCGGCCTCGATCCGGCCAGGGACACGGCCAGTTTTGAGGCGTGGCGCAGCGTTGTCCATCCGGAGGACGTCAGCGCGGCCGAGGAGCGCATCAGCGCGGCGGTTCGCGACCGCATCCGGCTGATGAATGACTACCGGATTGTGATGCCGTCCGGCGAAGTGCGCTGGATCCATGCCGTTGGCTCAGCCGTGTACGACGCCGCCGGCAGGCCTCTGCGCATGACCGGAATATGCATCGACGCGACCGACTTTCGTTTGGTGCGGCAGGAGTCGGAACGAATCACGCGGGAATTGCAGGCTACTTTCAACGCGTCGAACGACGGCATCTTGATTTTGGATTGCGACGATCGCGTGCTGCGTGCCAATACGATCGCTGAGCGGCTCTTCGATCGGCCGGCGGGTGACATGCGAGGGAAGCGCTGCTGGACCATCCTTCATGGCTCTCCCACGCCGCATCCGGACGACCCCCTGGTCAGGGCGCGCCAGAGCGGGCGCCGCGTGTCCATGGAAGTGCAGCACGGCGCGCGCTGGCTGGAGATCAGCATTGACCCCATCACGGACGCTGCCGGCCGGTACAACGGCGCGGTGCACACGGCCAGAGACATCACCGAGCGCAAGCGGGTGGAGCAAGTTCACCTTTTTCTTGCACAATGCGGCGTGAGCGCGTCCGGCGAGCCTTTCTTTAATGCGCTGGCGCGCTATCTCGCCCAGAGCCTTGACATGGACTTCGTATGCATCGACCGCCTTGAAGGGGACAGCTTGTCCGCCAGGACTCTGGCCGTCTGGTGTGACGGCCGGTTCGAGGACAATGTGACCTATGACTTGAAAGACACTCCCTGCGGCGACGTGGTGGGCAAGGCGGTCTGCTGCTTCCCTGCCAGCGTGTGTCAGTTCTTTCCGCGTGATCAGGTCCTCCGGGATCTGCGGGCGGAGAGCTATGTCGGCGCGACCCTCTGGAGCCACTCCGGCCAGCCGATAGGATTGATTGCGCTTATCAGCCGCAAGCAGCTCTCAAACCGCGCGCAGGCCGAAGGCTTATTGAACCTCGTGGCGGCACGGGCCGCGAGTGAAATGGAGCGCCTGCAAGTGGAGTCCGAGCTGAGAGTGAGCGAGGAAAGGTACCGCACACTCTTCAGCGAGTCGCCGATCGCCTTGTGGGAAGAGGACTTCTCGGCCGTCAAGTCCCGCTTTGACGAACTGCGCCGCTCAGGGGTGGTCGATGTCCGATCCTACTTGGACGGTCACCCGGACGAAGTTGTCGCGATGGCTGCGCGCGTGCGGATTCTCGCAATCAATCAGCGAAGCTGGGAACTGCTCGGCGCGGGCAGTGCGGCGGAAGTCGCCCGTGACTTGCCCGACTATTTCACGCCGGACTCCCTGCGCGTGTTTAAGGAAGAGATGGTTGCGCTTGCCGAAGGGAAGCGGATGTTCCGGGCCGAGATCCCCGTTCTGAACAAGAGGAAAGACCTGCTGCTGCTCGACCTGAGGCTTGTCGTTCCGCCGGAGCATGCGCACGACTTGTCCCATGTCCTGGTGTCCTTCTTGGATATCACCGAGAGCAAGCGTGCGGAACAGATGCTGAGGGAAAAGGAGATGCGGTTCCGCAGCTACTTCGAACTGCCCCTGATCGGTGTCTGCATTACATCGCTCACGAAGGGCTGGCTGGAGGTCAATGACCGGCTCTGCACGATGCTGGGGTACGACCGCGCCGAACTGCTCGGTTCCAGCTGGAAGGACCTCACCCATCCGGACGACCTGGACGCTGATCTGGCCCTTTTCAACAGCGTCCTTCAAGGCTCGATTGATCAGTACGGACTGGAGAAGCGCTTCATCCGCAAAGACGGCGAACTCGTCTTTGTCGAGTTGTCTGTGGGATGTGTCCGGAAGCCGGACGGCACTGTGGACTTCTTCGTGGCCCTGCTGCAGGACATTACAGCCCGCAAGCGGGCGGAAGAGGCCCAGGCCGTCATGCAAGCGCAGCTCATGCAGGCCCGAAAGATGGAAACCGTCGGCCTGCTGGCCGGCGGCGTGGCCCACAATTTCAACAACCTCCTCATGGGAATCCTGAACTACGTCGAGTTGTGCCGGGACGGGCTTCCGCCGGAGCACCCGGTGGTCGCCTTTCTCGACGCGATCACCAGCGACGCGGAGCGCTCGACGGACCTCACCCGCCGGCTGCTCGCATTTGCCAGGAAGCAAACCATCGCGCCCAAGGTTCTGGACTTGAACGACACAGTCGCCGCGGCCCTCAAGCTCATGCGCAGCGTGGTGGGCGAGGGCATCGCCATTGCGTGGGCCCCGGGTGCTAAGCTTTGGCCCGTCAGGCTCGACCCTTTCCAAGTGGACCAGATTCTCGCCAGCCTTTGCAGCAACGCGCGCGACGCAATCTCCGGCCACGGCGGAGTCTTCGTGGAGACCGCCAACGTCACGATCAGACAGTCCGGCCGCTCCAGTCACATGGACGCGCCCGCCGGCGACTACGTGCTGCTGGCGGTGAAGGACGATGGCAGCGGCATGGACAGGAAGGCGCTGGACACACTTTTCGAGCCGTTCTTTACCACCAAGGACCTCAGCGCGGGCGCAGGCCTGGGGCTTGCCGCGGTGCACGGGATCGTCGAGCAGAACAAGGGGTTCATCCATGTGGACAGCGAACCGGGCAAAGGCACGACCTTCAAGATTCATTTTCCCCGCGCCGCGGCCGAAGCTTTGCAGGCGGCGGGTTCCGCCCCGCCCGCGAGGCGCCCGGGCGGCCGGAAGACCGTTCTGCTGGTGGAGGACGATAAGTCCGTTCTAATCAGCACCGGCATGTTTCTTGAGAAGCTGGGCTACTTCGTGCTTGCCGCCGGGTCCGCGGCGGAGGCTCTGCGCCTGGCGGCGGCGCATGAGGGAGCTATTGACCTGCTCGTCACGGACGTCATCATGCCCGACATGAACGGGCGGCAGCTGGCGGAGCAGGTCCTTGCCTCCCGCCCGGCCGTTAAATGCTTGTTCATGTCCGGCTACGCCGCCGACGCCCTGATCGGCAATGGCGACCTGACCAAAGATAAGCACTTCCTTTTGAAGCCCTTCTCACGCGACGTCTTCGCCCGCACGGTACGGGTGATACTGGAGGAAACATGAGCCTGCAAACATCGGGAATGCGGATCCATCTTGTGCTTGCGTCGCTGTTCCTTTTCGGCGTGGCGTCGGGCGGCTCCTTCGCTGCCGTTCAGCCGGTGAAGCGCGTCTTCGTACTCAACTCGTTCAACCGCGGCTACGTATGGACCGACAACATGCTGCGCGGGATTGACGATACCTTTGCCGGGTCCGCCCCCGGCGTGGAAACGTATGTGTCCTTCATGGACATGAAGCGCGTTCCTTCCAGCCCGCAGTACTTCGCGCAATTTAAGGAGCTGATCCGCGAGGGCTACAAGGGCGTCCGGTTCGATGCCGTTCTGGCCTGCGACAACGATGCGCTTGAGTTCCTTCGTGAATACCGCGACGAGCTGTTCCCCGGGGTGCCGGTTGTCTTCGTCTCGATCAACGACTTCGACGGGCGGATGCTGGACGGGCGGAGAGATATCACCGGAACCAGCGAGAACACAGACTACGAGGGGACGATACGGTGCGCGCTGAAGCTGCGCCCTGCGACGAAACACATCGTCGTTGTGACGGATGCCACCACCACCGGCAAGGCGCACCGCTCCGCAGTAGAGAAGATTCGCGGACGCTTCCCGCAACAGCTCACATTCGTCTATCTCTCCCTCGCGGATATGACCCTGGACGATCTCGGGCTGGAGCTGTCGAAGCTCCCCAGTGACAGCGTCGTGCTGCTCCTTCACCATTTTGTCGACCGGGACGGGGCCACCTATACCGTAGCGCAAAGCACGCCGCTGCTCACCCGTCGCTCCACAGTTCCGGTGTTTGTGCTGAGCGATATTCGCATCGGCTTGGGATCGCTGGGCGGGCACGTGGTGAGCGGCTATCACCACGGGGAGGCCGCCGCGAAGATGGTCAAGCGGATTCTCAGCGGCACCCCCGTCGAGTCGATCCCCGTCCTTCTGGATAGCCCGAACCAGTACATGTTCGACCGCCGGGTCATGGACCGTTTCGGCGTTGCCGAAAGTAGGCTTCCCCCGGGGAGCATTCTGGTCAACAGGCCGGTTTCCGTCCTTCAGATGTACAGGGAGGAGCTGTTGGTCGCCCTGTGTGTCTTCATTCTTCTGTGCATCTTTCTCGTCTACCTGCTGCTGGAAGTCAGGAGGCGCAGGCGGAGCGAGGCGGCGCTCCGCCAGAGCCAGTTCCTGATGCGCGCCGTCGCGGAGGGAACGTCTGACGCCGTCTATGTGAAGGACCTGCAAGGGCGTTACCTCCTGCTCAATAGGGCCGGGGCCCGGTTCGTGGGAAAACCCGTTGAGGATGCTCTTGGCAGGGACGATGCGGCCTTGTTTCCGCCGGACGAGGCAAGGCATGTCATGGATGGCGACCGCCGCGTCATGGCGTCCGGAGTGACGCAGACGTATGAGGAGCCCGTCAGCATCGGTGGCGCCGTACACACCTTTCTCGCCACCAAGGGGCCGGTGCGGGATGAGCAGAACAGGGTCGTCGGTCTCTTTGGCATTTCCCGCGACATCACCGGGATCAAAGAGACGCAAGATCAACTGCGGGCGAGCGGGGATCGCTACCGCACGCTGTTCGACCGGGCGGGCGAAGGCGTGATGCTGATGTCCCTCGAAGGTAAGCTGCTCAAGGTCAACGGCGCTTTCGCCCGGATGCATGGCTACAGC
>CAYRKB010000086.1:15494-18798 GCA_964424705.1 uncultured Victivallales bacterium | reverse complement strand
GCGCGGCACCGTGCTCATCGACGGGCTCGACGTCCGGCGCTACGAGCTCGACGACCTGCGCCGGAGCGTGGGCATCGTCTTCCAGGAAAACTTCCTGTTCAGCAACACCGTCGCCGCCAACATCGCGTTCGGCAACCCCGGCGCCACCCGCGAACAGATCCAGCGCGCGGCCGGCATCGCGGCGGCCCACGAGCTCAGCGCGGCCCCGCGCAACGGCCACGACCCCGTCCCGGGCGCAGGCGGCGTGGAACTCTCCGGTGGCCAGCGCCAGCGCATCGCGATCGCCAGGGCCCTCCTGCTCGAGCCCTCGATCCTGCTGCTGGACGACCCCACCGCCGCCATCGACCCCCAGACCGAGCACGAGATCATGGAAGCCATGGAAAATGCCATGCGCGGCCGGACCACCTTCGTCATCGCCCACCGGCTGAGCACGCTCCGCCGGGCCGATACGATCATCGTGCTCGACCGCGGCCGCGTCGTGCAGGCCGGGACGCACGAGGCCCTGATGGCCGCCAAGGGGCCGTACCAGCGCCAGGCCGCCCTGCAGGTGGTCGACGACGAAAGCCTCCAACTGCTCGGGCCCCTGACCGTGGCGGGAGGGACTGCCCCATGACCAAGCCCGCGCCCGACAAGCTGACGCTCACCCGGTACCAGCGTGAGCGCGAGAACGAGGCCGACAAACGCCCGCTCGACCTGGGCCTGATCCGACGCCTGTTCCGGTACACGCGGCCCCACGCCGCCATCCGCAACTGGCTCACCTTCCTGGTGGTCGTGCGCGCCATCCAGCTCCCGTTCCTGGCCTGGATGATCGGCGCCGTGATCAACGGGCCGATCACCCGCGGCGACACGCGCGGCACGGTGGTGGGCGCCGTCGCGTTCTGCCTGCTGACCGCCGCCACCCAGTTCACCTTCGTCTTCCGCAGTCGGCTCGCCCTGCTCATGGGCGAACGCGTGATCCACGACATCCGGCTGGAACTCTTCGGGCACCTCCTCGCCATGCCCCTGAGCTTCTACAACAAGACCAAGCTGGGCCGCATCATCAGCCGCATGACGACTGACGTCGAGGCCGTGCGCGCGGGCGTGCAGGACGTCTTTTTCGTCACCTGCGTCCAGGGCGGCCAGATGGTCGCCTCGTCGGTGATGATGCTGATCATCGATTACCGGCTCTTCCTCGTCGTCCTGGCCCTCGCGCCGGTCGTCTGGACGCTCAACCGCATCTTCCGCTCGCGCCTGAGCGCCGCCACCCGCGCCACGCAGGAGAGCTTCAGCCGCGTGACGGCGACCCTGGCCGAATCCGTGACGGGCATCCGCGTGACCCAGGGCTTCGTGCGCCAGGACGTCAACGCCGACCTCTTTCACGAACTCGTCGAGGACCACTCCCGCTTCAACCTCGACATGGCCCGCACCTCGGGCCTGTTCCTGCCCCTGCTGGAACTCAGCTCCCAGTTTTTCACGGCCTGCCTGCTGCTGCTGGGCGGCTGGCTGGTCCTGTCGCCCCACCACTACACGTCGGTCGGCACGCTCATCCAGTTCTTCTTCCTGGCCAACGTGTTTTTCCAGCCCGTCCAGAGCCTGGGCAACCTCTACAACCAGGCCATGACGGCCATGGCCGGCGCCGAGCGCATTTTCCGGCTCCTGGATACCGCCCCGGAATGGAGCGACTCGCCGACGGCCCGCGACGTGGCCATCCGGGGCCGCGTCGAGTTGTGCGGCGTGACGTTCGGTTATGATCCCCGGCGGCCGGTCCTGCACGACATCAACCTGCTGGCCGAAGCCGGCCAGACCGTGGCCCTCGTGGGCCACACCGGCAGCGGCAAGACCTCGATCATCAGCCTCATCACCAAGTTCTACCTGCCCACCGCCGGGGTCGTGCGGATCGACGACGTGTCGACCCTCGACATCCGGGGGCCGAGCCTGCACCGGCAGATGGCCATCATCCAGCAGCAGAACTTTGTCTTCTCGGGGACCGTGATGGAGAACATCCGCGTGGGCAAGCCGAACGCCTCGGATGCCGAGGTCATCGAGGCCGCCCGCCAACTCGACTGCCTCGACCTGCTCGAGGCCCTGCCGGATGGCCTCCAGACGCATGTGGGCGAACGCGGGACGGGCCTGTCGCTGGGGCAGCGCCAGCTGGTCTGCTTCGTCCGGGCCCTTCTCGCCGACCCGCGCATCCTGATCCTGGACGAGGCCACCAGCTCGATCGATACGATGACCGAGGTGCGGGTGCAAAAGGCGCTGTCCGTGCTCCTGAAGGGCCGGACCTGCTTCGTCATCGCCCACCGCCTGAGCACGGTCCGCCACGCCGACCAGGTGCTGGTGCTGGACCGCGGGCGCATCGTGGAGCGCGGCAATCATGCCGAACTCCTGGCCCGCAAGGGGGTTTACACGAACCTGTACCGCCAGTTCGCGCGATTGGGGCTCGGCGGCGGCCGCCCGGCGCCAGCCAAGCCCAAGGCGACTCCGTAGGGGCCGCGGCAGCCCCTCGCGCCGCCTACTCGGCCGCCGGAGCGGCCGGGGCCTCGGGGGCCGTCGGTACGGCCTGGGCCGAAGCCTGCTTGGCCTCGCTCTTCTTCAGCCGCTTCTCTTCCTTCTTCTGCTTCTTCGCAAGATCCCGCTGGCGCTTCGCAAACGAGTAGTTCTGTGTAGCCATCTGCTCTCCTTGTTTCTTCGTTGAACGGCCGGCAACCGACTGCCGAGCCGATCAAGATAGCACAAAACCCGCCCGTGCCTCCCGTATTTCGTGCGGGCACGCCCGGCTCCGTTCCAGCAGCGCCTTGAACCGCCTCCCCTCTTCTGTAAACGCGGGCGCTGACCGCGTCGAGCCTGTCCCGCGCCTGCCCCGCGCCTTCTTCTGTAGACGCGGGCGCTGACCGCGTCTCTTCTCTCCCCCTTGGCACCACCGCGCCCAACGGACGCGGCTACAGAAGACTCTGCCCTTCCCCACCTTCTGCAGCAAACGCCGGCGGTGACCGCGTCGAGCCCGCCCAGCGCCTGCCCCGCCCCTTCTTCTGTAGACGCGGGCGCTGACCGCGTCTCTTCTTTCTCTCTCCCCTTGCATCACCGCGCCCACCGGACGCGGCTACAGAAGACTCCCCGCTGCAGCAGCCGGAGATCTGAGGCCGCCTGAACCGGCGTGGTTGCCCTTGACCTTGAGCGCCAGTCGTCGGGCTCAATCACGCGTAAACGTCCGTCTGCGCAGGCAGGTCAGAACTCAATACGTGTGCCAACGTTGCAGGGGCGGCACCGGTCGCCAAAGGTGGCCATCAACCGTGCGGTGGCGGTCGCACCGGTGCAGTGACACGGC
>CAYRKB010000086.1:0-15484 GCA_964424705.1 uncultured Victivallales bacterium | reverse complement strand
GCGCGAATCGGCTTTCGACCGGCCAAATCCTGAATATAGTCGACCGTGTTGATGACTCCCGAGTGGGCGCAACCGAGAAGTACGACAACTCCGGCCGGGGTCTCAATCCACATGGCTTGGTCATCCTCAATCCCATCCGGAGTGCTTCCGTCCGCATCGAGGAAGAACGGGCCACCCGTATTCTCAAATCGGCTCCGGCGGGGAATCGGGCCTGTCACGAACAGTCCCGGACCGATTTCTGTCGGTCCGGTCGTCCACGTGACCGAAGTCCGCCGACCCTTGACGACCTCCCGAACAGCCGTGGGTATCCCGATTTCTCGGGAGAGGCCCGCACGCCGGCTGAAACGGGACGCGAGGGCGGATGGGTGCAGGAACAACCGGGCATGGGGCGCCTGGCTCAGCGCATGGGATAACCCGCCGGTGTGGTCATAGTGCCCATGGCTGAGAACGATCGCATCGGCGCAATCCAAGTCAACGCCCAGCGCTTCGGCATTGCGAGACAGAACCAACCCCTGCCCGGTGTCGAAGAGCACGCAAGTCTCGGGAGTCTCAAGCCAGAGACTGAGGCCGTGTTCTCCGAGCAAACCCATACCCTGGGCCGTATTCTCGGCCAGGGCGGTGATCATTATCCCGGCGTTCTTCATGGCTACTTCTTCGGGCACTTCTTGAGGCACATGAACCAGTCCAGGCACTTCACGTCCGGGTCAGGCTTGGTCATGCGATCTTTGGCAACACCGCACGATCCCGGCGGTGGAACGATCACATCGTCGCCCGGCTGCCAATTGGCCGGCGTGGCGATTTTGAACTCGTCGGAATACTGCATGGCCGTCACCAACCGCTTGACCTCCTGCATGTTCCGCCCGTTGCTCAGCGGATAGTACAGGATCGCACGCACCTTGCCCTCGGGGTCGATGATGAACACCGCCCGCACGGCCTGCGTGTTGCTGGCGCCCGGCTGAAGCATGCCGAACGCCTTGGACACTTCCATGGTCAGATCGCTGATCACCGGAAACATGACCTCGACGCTCTTCATACCCTTGTACTCGATCTTCTCTTTGATCGTCCTCAGCCATGCAATGTGGCTGTAGGTGCTGTCGATCGAGAGGCCCAGCAGTTTGCAGTTCAAGGCCTCGAACTCCGGCTGCATGGAGGCAAAGGTCATGAACTCCGTCGTGCATACCGGCGTGAAGTCCGCCGGGTGCGAGAAGAACACCACCCACTTGCCCTTGAAGTCGTCTGGGAAGTTGAGCGGTCCCTGGGTTGTTTCCGCCTTGAATGAAGGCGCCTTCTCCCCAATCAGCGGCAGTCTCGTAACGGTCTGTTCGTTCACGATGCACTCTCCCTTCCGTTTGTTATTTGTTCTCCGCGTTCCGATCAGTGATCACAGACATTCGCCCCGGAGACCAGCTTGCCCTCCAGGAACTGAGTGACAAGTTGTTCCGGCGCGTCGGCAGGAGCGCCAACCACGACCTTGATGCCATTCTCGGCAAAGAGCGTCTGCGCCCGGCTTCCCATGCCGCCGGCGATGATGACGTTCGCGCCCTGTTCATGCAGCCATTTTGGCAATACGCCTGGTTCGTGGGGCGGCGGCGTCAACATCGTCTGCCCCGTGATCTTCTTTGTCGTTGCATCGGCATCCACCAGGGCGAACTGTTCACAGTGCCCGAAGTGCATGCAGAGTTTGCCGCCCGTCATCGGTATCGCGATCTTCATGACTGTCGTCTCTCCTTTGTTGTGTTCTGTGGTCTGTGCTTGTTGCGTTGTGTGCTTGTCCGAAAGCGCCAGGATAGGCGCGACCATGCGTTCGAAAGCCTTGGCCGTTTCCGTCCGGCTGTGGTGATAGACGAACGGAGTGCCGGCATCGCAGGCTTCGCCCACCGCCGGGTCGATCGGAATCCGGCCCAGGAATGGCACGCCCATGTCCGCCGCCATCCGCTCCCCGCCACCGGCCTTGAAGATGTCGGTTGTCTTACTGCAGTGGGGACAGACAAAACCGCTCATATTCTCCACGACCCCGAGCACGGGAAGGTTCAACTGGCGGCAGAACTGGATGGACTTGCGCACATCCGCGGTCGCCACGTCCTGCGGGGTGGTGACGATCACCGCGCCATCCACCGGCGCCGCGAGTTGGCAGACGGACAAAGGCTCGTCGCCGGTTCCCGGCGGGGCGTCAATGACCAGGTAATCCAGGTCGCCCCACTCCACATCTTTGAGGAACTGCTTGATGACGCCCATCTTCATGGGACCCCGCCAGATCACCGCCTCGTCGCTGTCCCGAAGCAGGAACCCGATGGACATCACTTTCAATCCGGCCTTCTCCACCGGCTGGAGGGCTTCGTTCTTCACCTGAACGACGGCCTTCTCCAAAAGCAGCATCTTCGGGATGCTGGGGCCGTGAATATCGACGTCGAGCAGGCCGACCTTCTTCCCGGCAAGCCGCAGCGAAATCGCAAGGTTGGCAGCCACCGTGCTCTTGCCCACGCCTCCCTTTCCGGACATCACGAGGATCTTGTGGCGAATGCGTCCCATCCGTTGCTCCAGCGTCTGCTGTTCAAGAAACTCTTCGAGACTACCCTCTTCCGCGTTATGGTGTGCGGCACAGGCGCCCTGCCCTGCTGTCGTTTTCTGCTTGTGACTGCATTTCCGATCTTCTGCCATACTGTCATCTCCTTTTAGAACTCGAATTTTGATCCCGCGCCGACCGCTTGCCAGGCATCGGGAAAGGCCGCCCAGAGCGCAGCGATGGCCTTCTGCCCGGTGCAGTGCAGCGGGGCAAGAAGGTTGATGTTGAACCGGCGCAACTCCTGGATCGTCCATGCAATGCGATCCTCGGTTGCGGAGCGCAGGTGCATACCCCCCAGGACGGCACGAATGGGCTTGCCGCCGGTGGTGAGCTGCTGAACGTAGTCGAGCGTGTTGATGAGGCCCGAGTGCGCGCACCCCAGCAGAACGACTGTGCCTTGCGAAGTCTCGATGAAGAGCGCCTGGTCGTCGGGCAACAGGTCGATTTCGCGACCTTCCGGATCACTGCAAAAGTGTTCGGTGATCGCCTCTTCCGGGTGCAGGCGGAGAACCTCGCCCGTCGTCCAGATGCCAGGCGCGACTTCCGCCGGGCGCCGGGAGAGAGTCAATCGGGAGTGCTCCGCCAGAAGGGCTGCCCGACATTCCGCGGGCATGCCGATATCGCGGACTCCCGTTTCCCCTCGCCGATACTTGGGCAAAAGTGCGGCGGGATGCGCATGGACAGCCACCGGAGACTCGGCCTGGCGCAAGACAGATGCCAGGCCGCTCGTGTGGTCGTAGTGCCCGTGGCTGAGGACAATGGTATCGACCGCATCCAAATCCACGCGCAAGGCTTGCGCGTTGCAGGCAAGCACGGAGCCCTGGCCTGCGTCGAACAACAGACAGTCCGCGCCGGTGTCGATCCAGAAGGCCAGCCCATGTTCACCCCGCACGTCGGAGGCGACGACCGTATTGTCGGCCAGCACCGTGACTGTTATCTTGGCACTCATGGTTCGAATTGTCCCGTTTTCAAAAGCACCAAGGTGCAGGCATTCAGCACTTCGATTCCGGCCCCCTGCAAACGTTCGGCCACGGCAGGATTTTCAGCTCCGGGGTTGAAGATCACGCGTCGCGGTCGGGTCTGGATGATCTCCTCCGCGACTTTCTCTTGATTGGCGGGAGCAAGATAGAGCGTCACCACATCGAGCGGCACACGTACCTGGCGCAGGGACGCGAACACCGGGACACCTTCGATCTCCTGCAGCGTCGGGTGTACGGGATAGGGCGAATGCCCTTTATCCTTGAGCAACATCACTGCCCTATAACTATAGCGGCCGGCTTTATTACTGGCTCCGAGTACGGCGACGTTCATTGTCTTCCTCCTTTCACCCGCGCTATGATCGTTTCGCCCGCTCGTACTCTATCGCCCGGTTTCACGCTCAACACCACATCCTCCTTGGGCAGGTACAGATCCAGACGCGACCCGAATTTCATCATTCCGATGCGATCTCCCATCGCAACCCCAACCGCCTTGTCGTGGGGCGGCCAATAGACAGCCCGGCGGCATACCGGGCCCACGATCTGGCATACCAGACATTGCGTTTTCTCGCCGACAATCAGAATCTTGTTGTGCTGGTTCACGTCGGAAGACTTCTCCTGAAAGGTGAAGAGCCGCTTTCCGGGAAAGTAGCCCAGGAACGTGGACTTTCCCGCCATGGGCGCCCGGTTGACGTGTACGTCGAACAGGCTGAGAAAGATGCTGATTCGGACGCAGGATGCTTTCAGGTAACGGCCCTCATACACCTCCGCGATGGCGGCTACTGTCCCGTCCGCGCCAGCGACCACGGCAGCTACGTCACCGGGAGGAGTGCGTTCGGGATCCCGGAAGAAGTAGAGAAAGTAGCCGGCCAACAGGCAAGCGGGGCCGCCACAAAGCCAGGACAACCGAACCCACGGGCAACCGGTCCAACGCAGGACGAGGGCCATCAGGCCGAGGCCCAACAAGACGGCAAAAAGAAAGGGCCAGACTTCAGCTCTGATTCTCATATTCTCTCCCAGACCGCTCGTATATCCTCTCCTGCCAGCGTGCCTCGCAGTTCCACCACGGCCTTGCCTTGAATTTGGGCCTCTGTCACGGCCCGGTCGTACCGCACGCGCCCGGCGATTGTGGCGCCGGCCAGACGGGCGTCGGCCTCGATCTGCTCCGTCATCTCTGGATTCAGATCCCACTTGTTGACACAGACAGCCGAGGGGATCTTGAAGTGGCGCGTCAGTTCCAGCACCCGTGCCATATCGTGCGCGCCCGACAGGGTGGGCTCGGTTACGACCAGGACCTGCGACGCGCCGCTGACCGAAGCGATCACTGCGCACCCCACGCCCGGCGGACCGTCCACCAAGATAAGCTCAGACTTCCGTTCCACGGCCAGTGCCCGCGCGGCCTCCCGGACCTTGCTGACCAGCTTGCCCGAGTTTTCGCCGCCGGGGTTCAGTCGCGCATGAACCAGCGGCCCGTGCCGCGTGTCGGACACGTACCATTCGCCGCTGAGCCGTTCGGGGAAATCAATCGCCTTCACGGGGCACGCCCACACGCACACCCCACACCCCTCGCAGGCCGTGGAATCGATGACAAAACGAGGCTCGTCCTGGTGGCCGCCGGCATCCTTCATGGCCTGGACCATATCCGCCACCCTGACCGGACAGGAGCGTGCGCACCCGTCCGCGCAGTTCTCGCACACGGTGCGGCCCTCGGCAAAAAAGGCGTCCGCGGCGCCGGCCAGGCGCACCACCGCGCCGAAACGACACCGGGCCAGACAGGCGCCGCAACCGATGCAGTCCGCCTGGCGGATGATCGCCTCGTGTCCGCAGCGGAATTCTTCGCGGCGCAAGATTGTGGGGGCCAGGACCAGATGCAGGTCCGCGGCGTCCACGTCACAGTCGGCGAGCACAGCGTTCCCGGCCTGCCGTGAGCCTGATCGAAGGGTCGAAGCGGCCAACGCCGCGAACGATGCGACGATGCTCGTCTTGCCTGTGCCGCCCTTGCCGCTGATGACAACGATTTCTTTCATTGTAGAATACAAGTCCTCGTCTTCTCTGTGACACCATTGCGTTCGCAAATGCCCATAGCCCCCACCGGTATGCCGGCGTGCGCGGTCACCAAGGGGCACGTCACATACATCAAGAAGAAAGCATGCTTCGCGGTGTCGCTGAGACTCTCATAGTTGCCCTGACCTTTGGCAATGATCAGATCGCTTTCCTCGAAAACACGACGGAAGTCGGGGGAACAGTCGTCAAGCAGAGTGCCCGGCGCATCGGAACCGTTCGGGATCACGGACACGATGCCCGGCAGGCCTGCCGCCTCGGCATCCGCCAGGGTCGCATCGTTGATGACGGCCGACCCGCGGACACCCACTGTCATTTTGGACACGGGCAGCATCTCGATGAGCGCCCGATCAAGGACGATTTCCCCTGCGTTGTCCGCCAGGTAGAGGATGTGCCGCGCTTGCTGCGCAGCGTCAAACAAGTTACGCGCCAATTCGTGTATGCACTCTCCCCGGCATGCCCGGCACAGTGCCGTCCGGATGTCGGCCTCCGACAGTCCCGTCTTGGATCCCGCATCGAGCAGGTTCCCTGCCACGGCCACACGGACCATGGCGGTGCCTGGCACTTCCTCCATGCGTGCGGCATTCTTCAGGCACGGAAGTAATTCCAGCGCGATCCGATTCGCGCTTTCCTTCATGGACCGATAGGGATCCGCCGTGCCCGTTTCCTTGCGAATCTGTCGGTGCAGGGCCTGCGCCGTAGCCGGGGGAACCGCGGCCCACTCGACACGCGCCAGTTCGGACAATACGTGACGCATGATGTCGGCGCGACGCGCGCCATCCGTAACGCAGAAGGCTATCGCCTCTGATGCCTGCCGCACGAGACACGGAATGCAATCGACAATTTTCTTCATAGGGGGTTCCTCCAGGCTAAATGACAACAATCTCCTTCATGGGTGCACCCTCAATACAGCGATCGTCAGAACCCCTGCCGCGATGAGGACTAACTCGACAGCCACGGCGCCGATTCTCTTTCGCCCCCGCCGCGCCGGAATCAGGTCCGCCAGCGCTATGTAGAGGAAACTGGCGGCCGACACGCACAGAACGTAAGGCGCTATCGATTGCAGAGTCTGGATGCCGATATAACCGACCAAGGCTCCCAGCAGGGTCGTCGAGGCCGAGAGCGCATTGAGAACGAGCGCTCTTCGGCGACTGTACCCTGCATGCAGTAGGATTCCGAAATCCCCGGCCTCCTGCGGGATCTCGTGGGTAATAACCGCCAAGGAGGCGGTAATCCCGACAGGCACCGAGGCGATGAAAGCGGAGGCGATCACAAGACCGTCCACGAAGTTGTGGAAAGCGTCGCCGATCAGGATCAGAGTCCCGCTCGTGCCGTGAACCGGGCAATCCTGCTCGTGGCAGTGACGCCACAGCACCAGGCTTTCGAGGACAAAGAAGCCGATCAGTCCCGCCAGAACGGTAGCCATCACGGCACCGGCGGCAAGGCCCTCTAACGCATGCGGGATCATGCCTAGCAAGGCCGCGCCGAGCAGCGTTCCGATCGCATAGCTGATCAGATGCGGCACCAGCCACCGCGTCACCCGCTCCGGCAATACCAGAATCACGCCGGCGGCGGCCACGGCGCCGAGACTGCCGAGCAGGGCGAAAAGGAAGATGTAGGCAGGTGTTGTCATTGGCATTTCGTCCTATCCTGCGTCACTTGCCTGCTGCGTCTTAAAACCAACGCCCCTGCGGGCGCACCGATGTCCGCGGCGATTAGCGGGCACTTGACTGTGAGCAGGAAGAACGCGTCCTTGGGCGTGTCCGACAGCGTCTCGTAGTTCCCCTGGCCCTTGGCGATGATCAGGTCGGCCCGGTTGAACCAGTCGCGGAACTCCTCGGAGCATTCTTCAAGCAGCGTGCCAGGCGCATCCGACCCGTTGGAGATGACCTGCACGAGTTCGCAAATGCCAGCCGCTTGCGCGTCTTCCATGGTCGCGTCATTGATGACAGGAACGCCCCGGACAGCCACCGTGATCTTCCGGGTGGGAAGCGCCTCAAGGAGCAGGCGGTCGAAGACGATTTCGCCGGCGTTGTCCGCCAGATAGAGAATGCAGCGGGCGTCCGCTGCGGCCCGGAACAAGTCTTCGACACTCCCGACAAGCGGCATATTCCAGATCGCATTCAGACGCGCCGGCAAGTCTTCCACTGCAAGCCTGCTCTTGGATCCGGCATCCAGCAGATTGCCCGCAATCGCCAGACGCACCACAGCTTCGCGCGGGTGCGGATGGCTGCGCGTGCGAGCGGTCAAGGCGGGCAGTAAATCAAGGGCCATGCGGTTCATCCGATCCTTGAGCGGGCGATAGGGGTCTGCCTGTCCGGTCTCGTCGCGGACGAGGCGCTGGATGCGTTGTGCGATGGCAACCGGCATCACCGTCCAGTCCGCATCAGCGATCTGGTGAAGCAGACGGCGGAGAAGACGCTCGCGCTGCGCCTTGTCGCACACACACATCTCAACCGCCTCCGCCGCCTGGCGGACAAAACAGGGAATACACTCGATGGCGGTGTTCATCCGCAGCGGGTTCCTTTCATTCGGTAGCGGCGACCCGCACGCATGAAAGCGTGGATGTTTTCGAGTGGCGTTTCCTGGGGCAGATCGCAGCCCGAGCTCAGAACAAAGTTGGGATAAGGAGCCATACGCCTCAGTAATTCTGTCGTCTCCAGTTCCACTTCGGCAGGGCGCCCGTGCAGGAGCGCGCCCGTGGGGTTGACATTGCCCATGATCACGACTTCAGGCGGCAGACTCTTAGCCACGGCGGGGAGATCGACGCCGGCCGCGGGAGAATCCAGGCTTACGCCATCCACCCCGGACTCTGCCATCTTGCTTACGAGATGCATGGTATTCCCGCAGGTGTGATAGATCGTGCTCACCCCGGTATATCGGCAACTGTTGACAAGGTGGTGCACATAGGCGGCAGAAAAGCGCCAGAAGTGATCGGGACCGAGCATGACAGCGCTCGGCTCAAGGATGCAGACAACTTGGGCTCCCGCCGCAATGAGCAACTGCACATACTGCTGGATCTTCTCTGTCGTGAACTGGCACACCGCTTCCAGATCGTCCGGATGCAAGAGGGTGGCCATCGCCGCTTCGTCAGCCCCCATGATCAAGGCGGCCAGGGAGTAAGGTCCAGTCACGTAGGCGCCCTTCAGGATGGTACGCGGCAACCCGATGCTCATCAGCTTGACAGTCTCCACGTAGCCGAGAAGACGAGTGTCGAAAGAGATGTTGGTCTGTTCGTGTGCAGCCAAGTCATCGACAGAGAACACGTCCTTCACGACGGTGGCTGCCTCAGCTTTGGGAAACACCGTATGGCGGCCCAACGCATTAGCCTCGACAGCCAAATCCATCAAGGGGAACACGACATCTGGCTCAAGGGTCTCCGCAATAGCGCGCAACACGCGGAAGTGCTCACC
The DNA here is from genome assembly GCA_964424705.1 of uncultured Victivallales bacterium. Taxonomy (GTDB): domain Bacteria; phylum Verrucomicrobiota; class Kiritimatiellia; order UBA8416; family CAYRKB01; genus CAYRKB01. The sequence goes on along the minus strand of CAYRKB010000086.1, from coordinate 6,470 downwards.
ATAGTTCTGCTGAGCCAATTTTATGGTGCATCCAGTGATATTGAGGCCCGGAAAACCAACGAGGGGCGCCACAAGGCGCCGCCGCTCGCTGCGAGCCAGTGCGACCATGTCCCGAAAAGGTTTGCGGATCACGACTGAAAGTCTCCCGTCTCCTTGCGAATGCCACGGTTCCATAGGTCCGAAAAGATCGTTCGCCACTCCGGCAGAACACGGACCGCCATCTGCCCACGGGAGTACGCTTCCGCCAGCCGGCGGTCGTCGGGAAGTTCCTGAAGGATGGCAATGTTCTCGGCCTTGCAGTAATCCTGTACGCGCTGGTCACCGCTGTCGGCCCGGTTGATCACCACGCCGTGTCGAACGCCAAGTTGCCGGATCATCTCCACGGCCAGTTTCAAGTCGTTGAGACCGAAGGGCGTGGGTTCTGTAACCAGGAGGACGTAGTCGGCATCCCGCACGGTAGTGACGACGGGGCAGGATGTGCCCGGCGGGGCGTCCATGATCGCAATGCCGTCCATGATCGCGTGCTTCTTGACGGCACGAATCAGCGGCGGCGACATAGGCTCGCCGACGTTCAGACGCCCCTGAACGAAGGCGATCCCAGCGGCCCGACCTGCCTCCACCACACCGATCGGCCGGTCTTCTTCACGGATGGCGCCCTCCGGGCAGACGAGCGTGCAGCCGCCGCACCCGTGGCAGAGTTCCGGGAACACGAGCGCCTTCTTGAGGACGGCGATTGCGTGGTACTGGCAGACCTCCGCGCACTTGCGGCAGCCCGTACACTTCTGCTCATTCACCACGGGCACGGGAATCCCCGCCGATTGAGTCGACGTGATCTGGGGCTTAAGAAAGAGATGGCCGTTCGGCTCCTCGACATCGCAGTCGAGGTACTGAACCTTCTGGCCACTATCTGCGAGAATGCAGGCGAGATTCACGGCAACCGTGGTCTTCCCTGTTCCCCCTTTTCCGCTGGCAATGGCTATTTTCATGGTTTCTTCAGTCTTGCGTAGGCTTTGCATGCGGGACAGGATCTCTCGATCTTTCTCATTGCTTTCGCGAACCGACTATTCGGCCATTGCCGCGCGCAAATGCACAGCGGGCATACCCGGCAAAACGTTGCCAGAAAGTGCGTCGTGACCAGCTCAGGGGTCTTCATCGTTCCAGTCTCTGGCGTTCCTCTACTTGTCCGCCGGCCGGGACTCGACTTGCTGGATACGCTTACGGATGTTCTCAAGCGCGCTGCCGAGAGATTCAGCCTGCTGTTTGAGAACCGCGAGTTCCTGGGCCGGTGCGGGTGTGCCGGGCACACCACCGCGCGCCCACCCCGGAAGCCCGGTGGCATGAAACATGTTCCGCCACCCGCGGCCCCCGCCGCCGGCCCCACGCCCCCGGAAGCCGCGTCCGCATCCCATTCCAAAGCCCCGCCCCGGAACCGTGTCCATGGGGCCCGGCGCCGCAACCCCGGCGCACAATCCCATGCCTCGACCTGTCATTGGCCCCATTCCCATGGGACCCCTTCCATCTCCTGCTGGCATAATGGCCTCCTTCCTCCGTGTTTGCTGTCTACCGACCTCCGCCACCACCCTGGCCGCCACCGAGTCCTTGAGCACCTCGCCCCGCACCGCGGCCACGTCCGCCTCGCCCCCGGCCTTTCCCTTTGCCGGCGCCTGCCGATGGACCCTTTCGCTGGCCCGCGCCACAGGGTCCCTTTCCACGGCCCGTTCCTGCCCCTTTTCCACTCGGTCCCGTTCCATCTCCTTTTGGCATGACTGCCTCCTCTCTGTTGTTTTTCACCAATGGCCTTCGACGTTGGCCACCGTAGTTTCCTTCAACTCGCCCGCCTTGAACTTGCGAATGGCTTCCGCCACCGTGCCTTCGGCGGACAGATACACCTTGATGCCCGCTGCATTCAAAATGCGAAACGCTTTGGGGCCGACATTGCCCGTGACGACCGCTTGTGCGCCCAATCGCGCAACCGTTTCACCCGCCTGGATCCCCGCGCCCTGCGCGGCATTCAGGTTCTGCGCATTGTCGTGTGCCGCCGACTCGTTCGTCTCCGGGTCTACGACCATGAAGTACTTGGCCCGCCCGAACCGCGGATCGACGTTGCTCGACAGTTCCTTGCCCGTTGCCGTAATTGCGATCTTCATACGCTCTTCCTCTCTTCACTTCGAAATTGGACGTTGAACGTTCGATGTTGAGCGTTCTATTCCTCGTCCGCCCCTTCCGCGCACTCTTCCACCATGACACCGTCTTCGGCCACAGCACCCCGGCATACTCAACGCCGGACTGGGCAGGGTCCCGACCATCCAGGCGCCAAGAACTTGCTCGATATCACCGGCGGCGAAAGAGATGACGCGGATATTGGCCGCGGACAGCAGACAGGCCATGGGTTTCGAAATCGCGCCACAGATCAGTTGTGCCGGCCCGAGCGCCGTCAGACGAGCCGCCTGGGCCTGTGGGTCCGTGCCGGGCAGCGTTTCCTCGTGTCGGGCGATTACGCGGCCATCTTCAACATCGAGCACGAGAACCTGCCGGGCCACATCAAACACCGGCGAGATTCTCCCGTTCCACGTTGCCAGCGCCACTTTCATGATTCTCCGTCTTTCATCTTGATACCCTGCCGTATAACACGAAGCGTGCCATGTTTGAGCTGACCTGCGGCAACGTCACCTAACTTGCTGCGGAGCAATTGGCTAGCAATAAGGTGTGTTTTGCATCACAGAATGGAGAGTCGCGCCATGCCGACTGTAGCATAGCCGTATCGGCGCATTCATGCGACTCTGCGCAGACTGGACTGTGGGTGGGGCGCTTGCATATTGCGAAGCGGTCAGCTAACTGCTATGGTTCGCGCCGTGCCTTCAATCAAGAGGAAGAGCCATGTCCCTCACTCGCTTTAGCATATCGCTTGACGATGGGTTGGTTCGGCAGTTCGACGCCAAGATCAAGGCGGACCGCTGTCCCACGCGGTCAAAGGCCGTGGGGGACCTCATCCGCGCAAATCTGGTGCAAACGGAATGGCGCGCAGGCGACGAGGTTGCAGGCGCGATTGTGCTGGTCTACGACCACCACACACGAGAGATCTTGCAGAGACTTACTGATGTCCAGCACGACTGCCACGATGCCATCATCTCGACGCAGCACATTCACCTGGATCACGACAACTGCCTGGAAATCGTGGCCGTGCGCGGCAAGCCGGCCGAGATCGAATCCATCCTCAAGCGGCTGAAGTCCGTCAAAGGGTTGAAGCACGTCTCGCTCGCCGCCGGAACAACCGGCGTGCGTCTGTCGTGATGCACTGTTTTTTCGACTTGCATCGTGTTACGTTATTCGAATACGTATTACCGCCTCTTGTCGCGCGAGAAAGAACGGGAGGGCGAAAGGACGTGGGAAGATGCCGAAGATCGGAGTGCTGGCAGCGGTCGTTCTGGCGGGAACATTAACAATAAGCGGCAGCGCATGGGCGGGGCGACCGCTGGCCATGGACGACGCGGATCCGGCAGATCCCGGGCAGTTCGAGTTCGAGGCTGGCGCCGGCTACGAACACGATTCCGACTGCAAGCATTGGGATTTCCCGTTTGGTTTGGCCTATGGCTGGGTTCCGGGGGTTGAGGTTGGCGCCGGGTTCGGCGGGCAGTTGGAGGAACGGACTGAGTACCATGCGGTCAGCGCGAGGGAGGTGTGCATTCGGGAACACAGCATCGGCGACTTGGTGGTCGGCGCGAAGTGGCAGTTGATGGAGTCCTGCCCGCTCGGCGCCCGGCATGCAATCGCCCCTTCTGTGAAGTTTCCGACATCGGACGAAGACACGGGGCTCGGCAGCGGCGAGACGGACTATGATCTGACATGGATTGCCTCCAGGTCTATCGGCGAGAAAACAGGCGTGCACGTCAATCTCGGTTACTCGTGGATCGGCGGCTCGGATGACGATGTGGTGCACTACGGGGTGGCGCTGGACTATCAGATTGTGGAACCGGTGCAATGGGTCGGAGAGGTGTCTGCCGAGAAGGAACTCGCGGGCGGCGAGGATACCGTTGTGCAGTACAATACGGGTTTCCGATGGAACGCTGTCGAAAGACTGACGGTGGACATCGCCGGTGGAGCGAAAATCAGTGGCGACGGGCCGGATTTCACGGGGACGGTTGGACTGACGTGGGCGTTCGGGTCCAAGAGTCACGAAAACAAGTAGGAGGAACTGAACATGCATATGGCTGACGCTTTGATTTCTCCTGCCGTGGGAGGGACGTTGTGGGCTGTGTCGGGCGGGTTGATTGCTTTCTGCGCCCGAAAAGTGAAGCAAACCGTGCGGAATAATCTCGTGCCCATGATGGGCGTGCTCGGAGCGTTCATTTTTGCCGCGCAGATGATCAACTTTTCGATCCCGGGCACCGGATCGAGCGGGCATCTCGGCGGGGGGCTGATTTTGACCGTGCTGCTCGGCCCCTACGCGGCGTTCCTGGTCATCGCCTCGGTATTGACCATTCAAGCCTTCTTCTTCGCGGATGGTGGCTTGATGGCACTGGGCTGCAACATGTTCAACCTTGGATTCTTCCCGGCGTTCGTTGCCTATCCGCTGATCTACCGGGTCATTGCCGGGGCGCAGCATGGCACACGACGGGCTTGGGTGGCGGCGATGGTGGCCGGGGTTGCGGGCCTGCAACTGGGCGCGTTTAGCGTTGTGCTGGAGACAAAGGTGTCCGGCATCTCGGAATTGCCGTTCGGCACATTTCTCCTGATGATGCTGCCGATTCATCTGGCGATTGGTTTGGTCGAGGGGTTGGCAACCGCCGCCGTGGTCTCGTTCGTTGCCCGGGCTCGGCCGGAGGCCGTACAGACGGCACCGGCGACCGAGGGGGCGGGCAGCATCCGGCCGGTTATCTTTGGATTGGCGATCGCTGCTGTCGTGATGGGCGGTGTGGCGAGTTGGTTTGCGTCCACGCATCCTGACGGTCTGGAATGGTCAATCGCAAAGGTCAGCAGCAAGGACGATGTGGCGGGTGCGGAGGAGAGTGTGCACAAGAACCTGGCCGAGTGGCAGAAGAAGACGGCTTTCCTGCCCGATTATGGATTCAAGTCCGCCCAGCCTGGATCCGCAGCCGCAGAACATGCCGCAGCCGAACCTGAACCATGGCCTGCGGTGAAGGCGGGAACCTCCGTGGCGGGACTCGTCGGCGGACTGATGACTCTAACGTTGGCATGCGTGGTGGGGATGTCACTCACCGCGCGCGCGAAGATGCGCGCGCGGTGAGTGGAGTGCTGACGATCCCAGATACTGCAGGGCGCTGGATTTGAACAGGCACCAGACAGGACTGCCTGCTGCAAGACCCAGTGCCTTTGTTGCATTCGGCGATGTCTCCACGACAACCGGAATGCCGATATCTACCACACACATGTCGCGGTCGGGGGTATGGATCAATCGAACGACTCGCCCCTGCACTTGGTTTTGGATGGAAATGCCCTGGAGGTTCGACGCTGCCAAGGCGATATCCTCGGGGCGCAGCATAGCGTGGATCTCCCTGCCGGCCAGCGTGTCGAGAATCGGGCCGCTGACTTGAGCCGGCCCGCAGTTTGCTCCATCCATGGGGGAACGCATTTGCAGGCGTGTCAAACCGCCAACACGGTCGTGTGACAGGATCGTCAGCGGCAGGATATTGACCAGCCCTTGCAGTCGGAGTTGCCGCAGGACACGCGGATCCTGGATGATGTTGATCACGGGCCCCGCCCCCACGACCTTCCCGCTCTCCAGAATAACGACCCGGTCAGTCAGATCAAGGATCTCTTTCGAGTCGTGGCTCACGTATAGCATCGGAATGCGCGTCACGTCGCGCACGCGCCGGAGGAACGGCATGATCTGTTGCTTGAGCCTCCAGTCCAACGAGGCCAGTGGCTCGTCAAGCAGAAGCATCCGGGGGGATGCCAGCAGCGCCCGGCCCACGGCAACACGTTGTGCCTGTCCCCCCGAGAGTTGTCCGGGCCGATGGTGAAGTACCGAATCCAGTTCGAGCAGTTCAATGATCGCCTTCGGACTGAAGCGCCGTTCCCTTGGCGGAAGAAGCCGTTCGCCATAGGATAGGTTCTCGGCCACGGAAAGGTGCGGGAATAACCGGCAATCCTGGAAGACCGAACCGAGCCGGCGCCGGTGGGGCGGAACCGAAATTCCCAATTCGGAATCGAACAACACCTCGTCGTCGAGCACGATGCGGCCGGTGGCAGGCCGCACCAAACCGGCGACCATATGCAGCAGCGTGGTCTTCCCCGAACCGGATGCGCCGATGATGCCGGTCACGGGATCAGATAGTCGGCTATCCACTTGGAGATGGAAGGCGCCGCGCTTAAGTTCTGCCGTGAGTTGAAGCACTATTCGGCCACCCTCTCGAAACGGGAATAAGGACGGCTCATGACTTCCGAAAAGACCAATGCACCTAGTGTAGTGTCTCAGTAATAGCTTTACAATGACATGGGGTGTGCTATTC
>CAYRKB010000085.1:0-19129 GCA_964424705.1 uncultured Victivallales bacterium | reverse complement strand
TCTTCAGATAGGGCAGACGCCCCACCGCAGACCTTCTTCAGCGGAATCTGAAACGGGGATGCGTCCCTTGCCTAGCGCAGACGCGCTGTGATACAAGCCACAAGCAGTGAGGTGTTGGCCTGCGAACGCAGCGGGTCGTGGCTTGCGGGGAGTCCTATCACCATGGAATTTATCGACCTCAAAACGCAGTATTGCCATTACCAGCATGAAATCGACGCCCGCATGAAGACCGTGCTCCAGCATGGTCACTTCATCATGGGGCCCGAAATCGCAGAACTTGAAGCGCACCTTGCCGCATACGTCGGCGTCCGGCACGCTGTCTCTGTGGCGAGCGGCACGGACAGTCTCGAAATCGCTCTTCGCGCGCTTGGCGTCGGTCCGGGCCACGAGGTCATCACCGTGGCATTCACTTGGATTGCCACGGCTGAGGTCATCGGACTTGTCGGCGCCACGCCAGTCTTCATCGATATCGATCCTGTCACATACAACATGGATGTGGATCAGATCGAAGCCGCCGTAACTCCGAGAACCAAGGCCATCATGCCCGTAAGCCTGTTCGGCCAGATGCCTGATTACGACCGCATCAATGCCATCGCAGCGAAGCACAACTTGTCCGTCATCGAGGACGCGGCTCAGAGTTTCGGCGCCACGCAGCGCGGACGTCGCAGCTGCGGGGTCACGCTCGTCGGCAGCACAAGCTTCTTTCCGGCCAAGCCCCTCGGCTGCTACGGCGATGGCGGCGCGTTGTTCACGAACGATGACGGGCTGGCGGAGAAGATGAGGGCCATCCGGACACACGGTGGCATCAAACGGCACCATCACACGATTCTGGGCACCAACGGCCGTTTGGACACCCTTCAGGCTGCAGTTATTCTGGCTAAGTGGCCGCACTTCCCCGCCGAAGTGGATGCCCGCAGGAGGATTGGCGCCCGCTACACGGAATTACTGCGCGACACCTGTGTCGTAGCCGAGGTCGCCCCGGGCAATACGCACGTGTACGCCCAATACTCGATCCGCCTCCCGGAGCGAGACAGGGTGTCTGAGATGTTGAAGGAAAAGGGCATTCCAACCGCCGTCTACTACCCCAGATGCCTGCACGAGCAGCCGGTGTTCGCATCCTGCGGGCGCCAATGGGGTGATCTCCCGGTCGCAGAGCGTGTCTCGCGCGAAATCCTCAGCCTGCCCATGCATCCATTCCTGACGGATGAGGACCAGGATGCGGTCGTGTCGGCGCTCAAAGCGGCGGTCTAGCCCGACGCTCCGGCGCCTCCGGGATGGTGCCTCACTCGCGCGGCGAGTAGTCCCGGTACGATCCGCGGGCCACGGACTGCGCCGTCGTTAACGGCACCTCTTCATCGATATCCAGACAGCGCAGAACGCCCTCGGCTATCTCCTTGTAGCGATACCCGCTCTCCACACAGGTCATGACTCCACTTGCATCCGGCTTCAGCAGGCGCTGCCCATGACGGCTCATCCATCCCACTAGCCTGCCGGGATTCCCCATGATCAATCCGTAGTCCGGCACACTTCGCGTCACGACGGTGCCAGCCGCGACGAAGGAGTAGCATCCGATCTCCAGGCCGCACACCACGGTCGCGTTAGCGCCAATGGTGCAGCCGCGGCGCAGGACGGTCCTCTCATATATGTCATGCCGCACGATCTGTGACCGCGGATTCGTCACGTTCGTCAGAACGCAGGAAGGGCCGAGGAAGACGTCATCCTCGATAACAGTCCCGGCATATACCGAGACGTTGTTCTGGATCTTGACGTTGTCGCCCACCACCACGCCCGCAGCCACATTTACGTTCTGCCCGATAGTGCAGCGCTTACCGAGCTTGGCCCCAGCCATGATGTGCGAGAAGTGCCATATCCTAGTTCCGGCTCCAACCGCCGCCCCCTCATCCACATACGCCGATTCGTGAGCGGAATACTCCGTCGCCATGGCTTCAGGCTCCTCCGCCGACATACGGATGGGCATTCCCCCGCGGTCGCACGATCTCCCCACGCCGGACGTCATACACCGTCTGTATGGACGGTCTGGCGTCCTGAATCCCCGTCCCCCGCCCGGCCAGTATCTCGGCGTAAACCCGGGTGTGCAGGTCCGCAAACCCTTCCGAGAACTCGACCTCCCGGCCGCCCACCTTCAGGGATCGATACGCACTGCCGCCAGCGGCTTTCACCGGGGCGGGCAGGTCGGCCGCATCCGTGGAGAGAAACCAGCGGACGCGCGCACGTTCCAGTTCCAGAACTCCAGCCATCCTGGTGCCGTCGCGGTGGTGCACCTCCAGAGCGTGACAGGGGCCAAAGATCCACTGCACGAGATCGAAGAAGTGAATGCCAATATTCATGGCCAACCCGCCCGACTTCGCCTCGTCGCCTTTCCACGACACACCGTACCAGGCGCCCCGCCGCGTGATATACGTGAGTTCAACGTCGCCCCGGTCTGAGGCCTTCCGGTCGGCCCACTCCGCCCTGAGGGCAAGCAGGGCCGGAACGTGGCGCAACTGCAGCACCGTGAAGACCCGCGCATGGTGCTCGGACTCCAGTTCCTGCATCGCGTCCAGGTTCCACGGGTTGATCACCAGCGGCTTCTCGCAGATCGCGTGCGCGTGCACCCTCAGCGCCAGTCGGACATGTGCGTCATGCAGGTAGTTGGGCGAACAAATGCTTACATAGCTCACGGAATTCTCTTGCCCCGCGCGGCGCAGCTTCTCCAGGTGGCGGTCAAACCGTTCGATTTCGGTAAAGAAGCGCGCGTCGGGGAAATAGCTGTCCATAATCCCCACCGAATCACGCGGATCAACGGCGGCCACCAGACGGTTGCCTGTGTCGCGTATGGCCTTCATGTGCCGCGATGCTATGTACCCCGCGCACCCAATGAGGGCGAAATTCGCTGTGTTCATTGAATGTCCTCTGAACTACTGTATGGTCATTATGACCGAAACCCCACTTGGATCAAACCAAGAAGAAGACCGTTAGAAGGTCCTTCTAGCCAAAGCGGCGGGCGATGGCGAGGATTGTTTTTTGGGAGGGATCATCTTTGCCTGTGAGACTCGCGCGCAAGTCGTCCGTCTCGTGGGTATGCCTTGGATAAGACAAGCCGGGACGGAGGCGCTTCGCACGCGACACCAACAGGTTGCGCTTCCTCTCCGATTCCGCACAGGGCGTACCTGAATGGGCCACGCCACCGGTCGGGACTGCCGATATTTCTCTTCCGCCCACGGTGGTTTCCTGATATCAATGGCCCCCTGAAGTATGCGATGAATCTATGGCCCAAGAGGGTTGGGTCACGCGAGGCGGCCGAGCAGGATGGGCGTCGGCGTTTGCCGGCGCACGTGCAGTGCCAATGTTGCTGAGATTGGACCCGCACACCTGAGGGTTGCGGGTGGTCTTGGTCGGCGTCGCGTGTGGGGTGTCATTGAAATGGTTCCGCAGGAAGGAGTGAGTATGCATAGCCGTTGGCAGCGTGGTGGAGTGCCGCAGGGGACGAACGGGCGCCGCTGGATCGCGGGGTTCGCGCTGTGTTTTTGGGTGATGGCGGCCCTGAGCGGGGTGGCTGGAACCATACGAATGCAGGTGACCTGTTCCGCGACCGACCAGAAGATGACCGTGCAAATGGTCAATACGGGCGATGAGAACGCCCAGAACGTGCGGGCCACGGTGAACTTTTTTGGGCAAGAGTATCAAACCGAGAACATCAGCGTGTTGCCGCCCAATAAGGCCCAGAACCGATCCTTCGATTTGAAGTCACAAGCCCTTGTCGGAACGTACCCCGCCCGTGTGTTGGTGGACTTTGAAGACCTCAATTCGTATCCGTTCTCCGCCGTCTCGATCCAGCTCATCCGGGGCGCCAAGGCCAAGAGCTCGCCGCTGGTTGGCATGATCGAGAAGACGTCTCTTGCCGGCAAGGCCAAACTGCCTCTGAAGATTCACAACACATCAACGCAAGAGGTTGCCGTCGCGTGTAGGATCGTGACGCCCCGCGAGCTGGTTGTAGAAGAACCGGCGTTCACGATCGCGGTTCCGCCGGGAGGCACCGTGACGCGCACCGTACGGATCGATAATTTTTCCGGCACGCCCACCAGCACTTATCCGGTGCACCTACTGATGGAGCACACTCAGGATGGTGTGAATTTCTGCGCCTTGTCATCAGGCAGCATCCTGTTGCTGGCGCCGTCACCTGTATCCACATCGGGATTCTGGATCGTGGCCGGAATTGTCTCGGCCTTGGCTGTCGTGTTTCTGGGGCTGCTGTTTCGGTCGAAGACGTTAGCCACGTGATTGGCCGTGGGGCGCCCACCGGCGGGCCGACACTGAACAGACTGCAGAGGGGACGCCGAGGCTCCCGAGAGGTGCATCGGGGCCGTTCCCTGTATTGATCGCAGACGGCAGCCGCCAGCGTGCCGTATGCTCCGTCTAGGCACACTGTCCGAGAAGCGGAAATACGACAGAGATAGTGAAAGGACGAACAGCGGGAGGCTGTTTCAACATGCGGCGTCGGAAGAACGAGTTCTATTTTGAAGACATAGGCGAAAGCTTTGATGCTTGGATGTCGGCCTACGATGTCCAACAAAGAATCAAGTTGATCAAGAATTTGATGCCTGCTTCGGCACCTGAGATGTCTTGCCTGGAAATCGGCTGCGGCACGGGCAAGATAAGCGAGGCCTTGGCACAGCTTTTTGGTCGCCTGACAGTATCCGACAGGTCAGAGAAGTTGGCAAGGGAAGTGGGGACTCGACTTGGCGCGGAGTGGAGCGCACAAAATGCGTGCAGTCTCAACATCTGCGCCAATGCTTTTGACATCGTCGTGTCATCGGAATGCATCGAGCACACTCCTGACCCCCGGCGTGCTCTTGCCGAGATGGCGCGAGTGGTTCGGCGCGGTGACATCCTGATCATCACCTCACCGAACAGGCTCTGGTATCCCGCTCTATGGATCTCCATGGCAATTAAGATCCGGAAGTTTGCAGGGAACGAGATCTGGCTGTATCCATGGGAAGCCGCGCGCGTGCTAAGAGAAAATGGCCTCGCCGAGATCCGCATGGGGGGGTGTCACCTATTCCCGTGGCAGCTCCCGCTCGCCAAACGAATACTTCCCAGGTTCGACCGATTCGGGAACGTGCTGTATCCGGTTATGATCAACTACGGCATCCGCGCCACCAAGACCGCATAAGCGCTGACGCTATAAAATGTTGCAGATCAGCCGCGGCCCGAGCAGGTTGGCCACAGGGACAGGCACGTGTTTCCAGGCGGCTGTTGCCAGCCGGTAGAGCCGGCCGTCGTAGTCCGGCGGCCGCTGGCCCGGGGCCAGCAAGTAACTGTAGTAGAGCTGCACCGGTTTGCCGCCCCAGGACACCTTGTACGAGTATGTGCCCTGCCCTACTCGGCTCCGACCCATGTCGAAAGAGTGGGCCTTGCGTTCGCAACCGAACTCGATTATCCGCCAGTACAGCACGTTGTTCACCGAGGTGGCGCGGTAGTCCATACGCGTGCAGGCCACCAGATCGGAGATGCAGCCGTCGGTGTGTATCACCAAGGCTGTGGAGACAGGGCGACTGCCGAGGTAGACTACAATCAGTGATGCCTCATCCCCGAACGCCCGCAGCACTTCCCTGTAGAACTGGATGCCATGCGTCGGGGTTCCCAAGTCGCGCCAGCAGCGGGCGATAACCTCGAAGGCATCTTGAAGAAGCTCCGCCCCACCAACCCGGATCTCCGGTGCCGACTTCTGCCCCTTGCGGACTTGGTTTCGGACCTTGGTGTTCAGGTTGCGATTCCACACCGCATCAGGCCCGCCGCGCAGATCAAACGTGAACGAGAAATATGACCGGTCGGTGACGAAGGCGTCACCGTAGCGCTCAAAGGCGTGCTCGCGCGAGCGGACGAGCAGATAGCGTGCGCCGGTTTCACGGAGCAGCTCGCGCAGCTCGGCCACGCACGGCTCCGGCGCGGTCCCATCCCGAAACCAAGCCCCCCCCTCGCCACCATAGGGCGCGGTGGTGAACGAAGACGCGGCTGACCGGCGCGCCAAACCGAAGAGGTCGACGCGGTACCCGACCCCCGCCACTGAACGCTGCCTTAGCCGGTACGTGGCAAGCACGGCAGAATTCCATTTCTCTGTGTCCGTCGGCAGCATCATCGGCCCCCGGCCTCCTTGAGAGCCATGCAGAGGCGTAGCTCGCCGGTGCGGTGGGGGGAGACCAGGTGCCTTCGGTCGCACTCCCTGTCGATGGGCTCGGTCTTGTCCAAGTCCGGACGCCCCGGGTGAACCATGAGCTCAATCCCGTCGCAACCCTCTGGAATAAACCGCGGCACATCCCCCTCCCCCAGGCGGCAACTATACAACACGCTGTAGAAGTACAGACCTACGCCCTCACGGCGCCAGCATAGAATGCAGCGAAGAATCGCATACCGAAGCAGGGACAGCCCTGACAGCCTTCGGACCGACCGGCCCATCCGGAGCGAGGTCAGGAGCCGCTCGTTGATCGCCCGAACCCGCGGGATGCCCCGCGCGGCGGCCAGCTCGTGCACGATCTCATTCACGGCGGGCAGGGCGTGACAGTGCTGGTGACCGTCCAGATGAGTCAAGTGGAGACCCGCTGCCTGAGCCCTAACGATCTGCGCCTCGATCTCCCGGCGGAGCTGCGCCCTGAACGCCGTGCCGTCGTGCTGCCGGCACAGCCGCCAGAAATCAAGGATGCCGCGGTTCATCCGGCCCTGGCCATCGGCAAGCAGCGGCACCTCTCCGGGCGGACTGGCCACCTGGCCGCTCAGCAGATTCAGGTGCAAACCGACGCACAGGCCGGGACAGGTCGGCAGTACATTCTCCAAGGCATCCTTGAAGTGCATGCTGGTAACGGAAATGCTTGCGTGGGTGAGCCCGCCCTGCTGGAAAGCGTCCCGCACGGCACGGTTCACGCCGGGCGAGAGACCGAGGTCGTCGGCTACCACGATAAGGTTTCTCGCGACATCGGTATCTATCATACGTCGCCTTTCGGAGCCTGCCGGTTGCTGAAGGCCCAGAAACGATTCAGCAGGAAGTTGGTCAGGGGAATCACGGCCGTTGCAATGAGAACGCCCGCCCCGTACCACCACTTCAGCACGTTGACCGTCAGAAACATGATGGCAACATTCAACACCCCAGCGCCGGCAGCCACAAGAAGGAAGCGCGTCAGCACCCGGCCGTGGCCGCTGGTTGTCTGGAACACCCAGGCACGGTTCGCCGCGTACTGCGCCAAGGTTGCCGCCGCGAACGCGAAGGCCGAACCGGCGACCGGCGCGATGTTAAGAACTTCCACCCCAAGCGCCAGCAAGCCAATATACAGAGCCGTCCCCGCGCCCTGGACCACGACATAGAGCACGAATTGCCGGGACAGCACGAGATTCAGCAGGCGGACGATGGCATCCGCCACCCCTGTTCCCGCGGAGCCATGAACTTCGCGTCGCTCCAACATCGGCAACAGTCTCCCTCTCTCCGCCAGACCGGCGGGGCCAGCAGCACGCCGGCGGCGGCCCAGCTTCTATAGCGCTCTACGCAGAGCATCCACGATCGCGCTCTGATCCTCGTCCCTGACAAGATGGTGCACAGGCAGGGTAATAAGCCGCCGGCCCACGTCGGCCGCCCCCGGCAGATCCGGCATGCAGGGGCTGTCCGGAAACCGGCGGCCCAGGTCGTAGTCCTCCCACGTGCCGATGGACCGGCCGAGCCCGGAACGCCACAGCACATGTTTCACCCGGCGCGCGGCATCAACGTCTGGCAGGAGGACGGGGAAGGCAGTGTACGCAGGCTTCACGCAGGCCGGCGGGACAGGCGTTGCCGCAGCGGTTCCCGCCAGAAATTCGCGGTACCGCTCCGCCCTCGCGTTACGCGCCTCCTTTGTCCCGGCAAACCGGGCCAGCTGGCAATCCGCGAAAGCGCATTGAAACGCCGAAAGCGCGGCAGGGGGCATGGGAACGGCTTCCTCGACGTGCGAGGCCTTCCGCAAGACCGCCGCGCCGGTGAAACGCCAGAGGGCCGGGTGGAGCACCCAAGGGTAAAGGAGAAGAAGCGCCAGGCGGGCGAGATCCAGCGCGAGCGGGGGATCACGAAGCGGGATACTCCTAATGCGTGGCTCCGGGCCGCAGAGAAGCCCGCCAGACCACGCGGTCAGGCTCTTGCCCTTGCCCAAACTGAAGACGCCGAAGACGCCGGCTGTTCCAACAGGCCGCCCGTTTGCCGTCGCCCCGAACGCCTGGGCCGCGTCCTCGACCACGGGGACGGCTTGCCTGGCAGCCGCTTCCAGGATGGGGCCGGGGTCTGCGGGAAGTCCGAAATGGTAGGGCAAAACGACAGCCAGCACGTCGGTTCGTCCGGCCAGGGCCGTGCACAGGGCCTGCACGTCATACGTCATGGTCTGCGGGTCAACGTCACAAAACAGCGGCTGCGCGCCGGCCGCCCTGACAGAGAACGCGACCGTCGGGCAGGTGAAGCCGGGAATTGCAACGCGGCAGCGCCCGGGCGCCTCGGCTCGCAGCCGCGAAAGCGCCAGCGCCAGCGCTCCGCGGCCGCTCTCCACGCCGACCACGCTAACGCCGCCCAGCGCGGCTTCCGCATTGCGGCGAAAAGCGGCCGACGCCTCCGCAGGGCGACGCAGCGCCTCGATAAGCGCCGCCAGGCAATCCCGGGATGAAATCGGATTTGCCACGGGCGGAACGCTGCCTGCGATCATTCCCCGCCTTCCTTCCGAAAGAGAAAGGAAAGCTCGTAGGCCAGCCAGTCTCGCACAAGGCGCGGGGCGCGACGGTACACCAAGCCCGCTGCGTCAACCCCCCAGCACCGGACCAGCCGCAGCCCCCTGCCTTCCGCCGCGGCCACGATGGACTCCGCGTCGAGCGGATTGACAAACAGATCCGCGGGCGGGCGAAGGATGCGCCGGTAGACGCTCCGCAGGTTGGGCACCGTCAGCAGGAACAATCCGCGCGGCTCCAGCACGGCCGCATGCGCGGCAAAGAAGCGGCCCACCTCCGCCGGGCGGATGTAGAGAAACACCTCGGTCGAGTTCACGAGGTCGTAGCGCCCGGAAGTGAGGGCTTCCAGCTCCAGCACATTGCCCAGGATGGCCCGGTCGAACACCGCCGCAGCCTCGCTGACCGCGGATTCGACGAAATCGATGCCGTGCGCCCGCGTCAGAGCCGGCAGGCGGGGCCTGATGACGTCGGCGCAGAGCCTGCCGTTGCCGCACCCGGCGTCCAGCAGCGAATGCACGGGGCTTTCGATGGAACGCAGCATTGCGTCGACAAGGATCCGGCGCAGCGCATACATCCACCGCGAGGAGTATCCGTCAGCCCGAAAGTCCGCGCCGTACCGGCCGTGGAAGTCACGGTAGTAGTCCCGGATATTGTTGTCGCTCATCGCGCGGCTCCTTGCTGCTCTTCGCCGGCTTTTGCCGCCTTGCCGGCGTGCGGGTCGAACAGCGCTGACAGGCCCTTGTTCATGAGGAATGCAATCTCGCCCGCATCCAGCTCCCGGTCGAAAATGGCGACGTCGTCCATCTGGCCCGCCAGCTCGTAGGATCCGGCGTGACCCCGGCCGAACGTCAGGTCGCGCACCGGCTCGATCGGCAGCCCGAAGTAGATGGCCGTGCCCGTCACCTTCCCGTTGATGTAGAGCTGCAGGGTGCCCTCACGGCCGCCGCCCCAGGTCATCGCCACATGGAACCACCCGCCGACGGGCGGCAGCTGGCCGGAGATCCGGCATCCGCCCGGCACGCGGAGGGCGGCGAGGATCTGCCTGCCGGACAGGATCAAGGCGCTGCCGTTTGCATCCATGATCCGCATCGTCTGTCCCGCGCCGGCGCCCGGCGCCGGCCGGACCCACGCGGCCCAGGTTCCTGCCTCGCCCAGGCGGACGTCTGCCGCCTGCGCGAACACCCCGGACCCGAATTGGGCGGCCTGGCCGAATCGCCCGTCCGCCACGTATGTAAGGCCCTTGGACCGGATCACGCGCTCCGGGATCGCGCTTTCCCGGGGGGCGCAGTTCTGCGGCGTCCCGTCAAAGCGCAGGCCATACCTCAGCCCTGCGAGGAACGGACGCTCGGCAGCCCACGCGGCGTGCTCAGCCTGCCGCACTTCGGCAGCCTGCACGGCCCGCTCGATCAACGCCTTCTCAGGTCGCCGGCTCATGATGCACCCGTAAAAGGCCACTATCACGAATCCCAGCGCCACAATCTCCGGATCTTCCCGCCACCGTCCGCGCATCACTTTACGTCTCCGTCACCATGGCAGCACCGCTACGAAACACCGGTATCCATCCCCATTCCTGCATCGATGCCATCTTTCGCCGGAGCAACCAAGGGGCGCGGGCGGCGGTGCCTGCGGAGTATAAGGTCTCCGGCCACCCGGGCGACCATCGTCAACAAGATCGCAGCCAGCACCAGATGGGCGATCGACAGGAGTTGCCGGTTGATGTATGTGGAAATGAGGAAAGGGACGGTCATGGTCGTAAGGAACAGCAGAACCAGCCGCAAGTAGCCGCCAGCCCGGAACAGCGCGAGCACACCGAGAGCCGCAACCCAAGGCAACGGGGACACCGGGAAGGTGAGGCGCCGAAAGACGAGATCGAGGGCCGGCGGTTCATTTTCCCACAGGATGCGGCCGATCCGACGGACCAGTATGTCGAGGTACCAGATTGGATCACGCCGCAGGTATTCGAAGAATACGTCTCGCACCGCAGTTTGATACTGGGGATCCATTACATAATATGGGATGGCCGGATCAAACTTCTGTCCACGCTCGGCCATCCGGCGCTTGCCGATTCTCAGAGCAAAGTTATCGTCCCATCGCGTGCCGTATTTCTTGTCGAAATCACATGCCCCTCCTAGTAGCGTCTCCCAAACGGGGTGACTAAGCACAGTTACGCCCCGGAACTGTTCGCCGCCGACGGATTCAACTACTCGTGCGGCCTGCTCCCGCTTGAAGTCCCACCAAGCATCGAATGCCCCACTGACCCCCGCATAGATCAACACCAGAGCGGCAGCGGAGAGCACCCTTCGGCGAACGCTGCTGCGCCGGTGCAGCAGCAGCAAGAGCACTGCCCCGCCGAGAGCCGGCAACGCGTCCGACCGCAGATTCATGAGAAATACCATGACCGCCGATAGTGCGAAGAAACGCAGCAGCAGCGACCCAAGACCGATCCGGCGGTTGAAGATGACCGGGGCCAACAGCGCTGCTGCATAGACTACGGCCAGAATGGGTGGCGTGTGCAGCATTCCCCGCCCGTAGATGTCGCCCAGGACAAAGCGCGAGGACGACAGGACCAGCGGCAGGAACACGCACAGCGGGAACGGCGCATATCGCCAGAGTGCAAACGTTAGCAGAATCAGCCCAAAAAGGTACGTCCCGCCCAGTACCGGCACGTGCGTAACGCCCAGCGGACCACCGCGGGCCAGCGCCAGGGGGTATGTCATGATCTTGACGGTGCGCTCACCGCAAAGCAGGGCATGATGCTGCATGCGGAGGGTCTCGCCATTCCGTACTAGAATCCGGTCCGCCACCTCGCGCGAATACAGGCTGGCATCCTTGCGGCGATCGCTGACCACAGGGGTGAAAGCTGGAATGATCCCCCAGTAGTAGAACCCATAGTCATAGCGGGTCGGGTCGTGAATGGTGACACTCCCGTCAATCTTTGGGGATCCGGACAGCTCGGCGCGACTGGCGGGGTGCACAATGTAGCGCCACTGGTGGGCAATTAGCACACCCGAGACCAAGACCGGCCAGATCAACCACCGGGCGGGGCCGCCCAAGCTCCGCGCTAGCAGGGCCCGACGAAAGTACACATCTACCTTGCCCCAACGCCGACACGCGGCGCGCATGAAGGTGGCGTCACTTCGGCGTGTTGCTGCGACCACGGGCCTTCCTCCGTACAGCGGCATCTTCGTCACGAGCTCGTCCTACCTGTCGCATTTCGGCGCAGCCGGCGTCCTCTTGAAGAAATAGAGTGGCCGCCGTTTGGACTCTTCGAACACTCGTGCTACGTATTCGCCGATCACGCCGACAGCCAGGATCTGGAGACCACCTAGCAGGAAGATCAGCCCGATCAGCGAAGTCCATCCCGCGACTGCGTCGCGGTACCGCAGGTACTGCACGACTTCAGTCACTAGGTAGAGTGCCGCCAACAGAACCATGCACATGCCCAGTCGACTGACGAAACGCACACTCGTGGACGAGAACGACAACACCGCATCCATAGCCATGGCCACCATTCGCACGACAGTGTACTTGGACGCTCCTGCGGCCCGGGCGGGCGCCGTGAACGGAACCCAAGCACGCTCAAACCCGATCCACGAGACCATGCCCCTCAGGAACCGGTGGCGCTCCGGCATTTGGCGCAGGGCCGCGCAAGCCCGGCGCGACAGCAGCACAAAATCGGCAGCCCCTGGCGTGATCCTCGTATCGCTCAAGCAGTTGATCAACCGGTAGAAGAGGCGGGAGCTGCCTTCCTTCATCCAAGACACGCCTGCAGTCTTCGCCCGCACTGTCGATACGACATCAACCCCATTCCGCCAGAGGTCAACCATCTGCGGCAGGAGCGCCGGTGGATGCTGCAGGTCGGAATCCATCAGCACGACGGCATCCCCATCGGCCACATCCAGTCCGGCTGTCAACGCCACCTGATGGCCGAAGTTTCTGGAAAGGGAATAGACGCGCACGCGCTCGTCCTTGGCTGCAAGCGCGGTCAGAACCTGAAGGGTCAGATCCGTACTTCCATCGTCTATAAAAACCAACTCACAGAACAAGTCTGGCATTTCTTCCAGCACGGCGCAGAGCGCTTCGTAAAACACCGGCAGGACGTCCTGCTCGTTGTAACAGGGCGCCACAATCGAGAGTTTCGACAAAAGGTGCTTCCGGGCACTCGCCTGCTGCCCGCCGAGTGTCGCTGTCATGGCGCCGCCTTGCTATCCGAGGTGCTCCAAAGCCTATGAGGCTCCAGCAACCGGAAAATAATCATCGCCACACAATACCAAATACGGAGCGTTCGTATCAACCCCTACATGGGCGGGATATTATCATGACTCTTCTTGCCTGCAAGTCCAATGTGTGGTCTAGTACGTGCGCGTCATGGCCTCAGAACAGACAGCGGAGAGCAATGCGAGTTCCGCGGCGCGCGGCATCCGAGCAGCATCGCTTCTGCTTGCGTCGGCCATGCTTTGTGCCGGCACCGTGTTCGTCTATGCCATGCTGGCGCCGTCTCTGGCTCCGGGGAACATGCAGGCCGGGGATGATGCGATCCATGCGGCGTTGACTTTGGAATCGAGTCAGATGCTGGCGGATCACCGGGGAGCTCTCGGCTGGTCCTACATGTACGGCTTCGGCGCCCCGATCTACATCTTCCGCCCCCCCGGTTTCTACCTGACCGTGCAGCTTCTGCATGCCCTGACCCTCAGGATCGTTCCGATTCTAACGGTCCACAAGTTTGCTTACCTGCTGGCGCAGACCCTCTACCCTGCTGCTTTGTTTTACATGCTCCGCAAGTTCCGATTTCCTCTCCTGGTTTGTGGCATTGCCGCATGTCTCGCCGTAACGCCGATCAGCACCTGGGGCCACACGATTGACGCCTACTACGATCTCGGGCTGGCCAAACAGGCCTTCGCGATTCTTCTGTTTCCCCTTGTCTTGGGGAAATTCCACGGGATTATTGCGCACCGCGAGCGCATCCTGCCCGGCGCCCTCCTGTTCGGATTGATGTTCCTGAATCACCCCTACATGGGCCTGGCTTTTCTTCTGATCTGCTCCGTTTACGTTGCCGTTGAATTGCTGTCCGAATTCGACTGGAGGGTCTGGGGCCGGGTCATCGGCAAGACGGCCCTCATGATCACGGGCGGATTACTGCTGATTGCGTTCTGGTTGGTGCCGTTCTACACCTCGGACGAGATCCAGCGTACCAGCGATTACAGCAGTTCGAGCCGCCACACATTTCCCGTCATCACCGAGACGGCGGCAGCGATTACGGATCACTATCTTCGCGGCAGCCTGTTTGACTGCAGCGGAAAGCAAGGGGATGTTTTCGGAAAGGACTCCCCTTGGAAATGGCGGAACAACTCAGCCCATCCGCGCCGACCGGTACTGTCGTACATGAGCATTGTGGGCGGACTGGCCCTGCTCGTGGGCTTTCGCTGTCGAAAGAACGTCTTCTTCGCGACGGCCTGGCTGGCATCGTTGATCATCTTTATGGGCCCCGACGACATCCCGCTGCTGCGGCTGATTCCCTTTCAATCGCAATTCCAGTACATCCATTTCATCCCCATACCCGAGCTGTTTGTGGTCTCGCTCGCTTCATTCGGGATTTATGTGTGCGCCATGCTGGTCTGGAGCCCTCTGGCGTGGGCCCTGCATCGTGTTCAAGCAGGCGCATGGCAAACGGGAGGTGTATTTGCACTGGTCGCAGCCCTGGTCTGCGCCCCGTTCATTTTCGAGACGTGCTCCGAGCGCTACGCGTACAGCCAGGGAAAGACCGGGAACCGCGTCTTCGAGGTGGGAATCAACGGTCAGACACCATGGAGCTTACGAACGGCCTCGAACCAGTCGCTGAAGTCGGCCACCGATTATCTCAGACAACGCCTGGACCCATTCGAGCGCTTCTATGGTTCGCCCACCCAGCTTCAGGCCGGCGTGGAGATATTGCATTTCACGCTGATGCCCGCCTACCTGCAACGCACAGACCTGATCTCACCCCTCTATGGCGGACTCCTCGGCGGGGTCAACGCGATCGTCCACTCCGTCGAGTTCAGGCGGCATATCTGGAAGCGGCCGATCCTGATGGACCTGTTTCATGTGGGAGCCCTGATGACAAGCACGGGGAATCTCCCCAACTACCCTTTTGACGGCGTCTACTTTTCCCGGAAGGAGCAGTTCCCGACCTGGACGATCTACGACGCGGAGCACAAGTCTCTGAGCTTCGGCGCCACCGTCGCCAAGCCGATTCTGTGCCTGGCCAACGCCCAGGAGTGGGAGGACATCTGCGCGAGTTGGCTGCATCATATTCAGGGGCGAAAGCGGGAGGATTTGCAGCAGTTGCCGTTTCTGGTTTGGGAGCGCGCATCGAGGCGGTCACAGAGGGCGCCCATGCCGCTGGATGCCTTCGCCGCCATCTACGTGGCTAAGAGCAGACTGGACACAAAGAAGCGTTTTTGCGACGGCGAATTGGAGCGGTTCCGGGCGGCCCGGCCCGTCGTCTGCCTGCTCTCATCCCCCGAGGGCTCGAGCCCCCCCTGGTCGAGTCACAGCATCTCCAAGGCCAAGGATTTTCCGTTTGCCATCCTCGATGGCCGGGCGACGGGAAGCGTGCGACTGGAAGACGTCAAAGAAACATACGGTGTGCACACGGTGACGGTCGATGCACCGGCTGCAACGTTCCTTTACTTCAAGCAGGCTTTTTACCGTGGGTGGCGAGTGCGGGTCGATGGTCAGCGCGTCGCGAACGTCGCCGTCAGCCCGGGCTTCAATGGGTGCCGGCTGGAAGCCGGCAAGCATACAGTTGAGTTCACGTACTGCGGTCTTAACAACGAAACTACGGGTGTGTCTCTTTCGCTGCTCGCACTGGCGGCCTTCGTAACGCCGATCGGCTACGCATGGGTCAAACAAAGGCGACAGCGTCAACAGCGTTCGACAGGGGCGCCAGAGGCGGACAACGCGCCGCTCGCCGATACGACAGCCCAAACTCCGGACACCCTTCCCGGCATGCAGGATGTCGGAGGGGCGAGCCCCGTTCGCAGGGGAAGGAAGGGCCGGCGGTGAGAGCAGGACTGCCTGAGATTGTTCGCGCCGTGCTGGCAGATGACGCCCCGGCGCCCCGCCTGGCGCCCGCGTGGCTGCTCCTGCCTGCGCTCTGTGCGGTGCTTTACATCGGAGCGCTCTATTACCTTCAGGGGGTGCAGTGCGTGCCGGTGCCCACGCGGCCATTGTCCGGGGATGTCGTGGACAGCCACACTGCGCTGGCTCTGAGTTGGAATGCTTTGCGTGATCGCGGCACGGAGTATCGGCTCCAGGTATCTGACGGTGAGCGCACATTCGAGGGCCGGGTTTTCGACACGCGGGTGACTGACATGGCCGAGTTGAAACTTCCCAACCTGCTCGAGCCCGGTCACACTTACTACTGGCGAATGTGTACGATCCGCAATGGCCATGCGAGCCCGTGGACCAGAAGCATCCGATTTCGCTCGATGTAGGGAGCCGGTGCGCTGACGCGAACCGAGTTCAAGGGAGGTTGAAGAGAGTGAGCTCTGAATGCCGCGTTTCCGTCGTGGTCCCCGCATTCAACGAGGCGGGCAATATCCTGCCGCTCGTCGAGGCCATGGCCAAGATGTACAACGATTCCGGCCTGAGCGGGGAAATGGTCCTCGTCAATGACGGGTCCACGGACGACACGCTTGCCGTAGCCTTATCACTGGCAGACAAGCACACGTTTCTTCGTGTCGTGTCCTACCAGCCCAACCGGGGCCTGACATACGCACTTGAGACGGGGTTCAAGGCCGCAAGAGGGGCTGTTCTCGTGTTCTACCCCGCGGATCTGCAGTATTCGCCCGACGACATACCCCGCCTGGTGGCCCGGCTCGATGAAGGCTTTGACATCGTTACGGGGTGGAAACAGGGCAACTACAGCAAAAAGCGGGTCTCGGCGGTTTATAACTGGCTTTCACAGGTACTGTTCCGCATTGACGTTCACGATATGAACTCCGTCAAAGCCTTTCGTAAGGAAGTCTTGGACGTGCTGGATTTCAGGGCCGATTTCCATCGCTATATGGTGGTGATGGCGGTGCAGGGCGGGTTCCGCGCGGGAGAGGTGAAGGTTCCCCTATATGAGCGAAAGTCGGGGCGGAGCAAGTTTGCCGGGCCCGGACGCGTACTCATCGGGTTCATGGACCTGCTGGCGGTCTGGTTTCAGTACAGCTTCCTGAAAAAACCCCTGTTGTTCTTTGGCGCGGGCGGGGTTGTGTGCTTTGCCACAGGTCTTCTGCTCGCCCTTGCGGCGCTTTATCTGCGCTACGTTATGCAGATGGGCTTCCGCCCGATGCTCACATTGGTCTCGATGCTTATCTCCCTGGGAGTTCTCCTGTTCGGACTGGGCTTCCTGGGGGAATCCATTCAGGACACGAATCGTAGATTGAGCAGAATCGAGGCGGACCTGAAGCGCGCGAGGAAGAAGAACGACGAAGGCTCGCACGTCGGTTGATGACGCAACATCCCCGCCGTCGATTGCGGTGGGGCCCAAGGAAGGAGGGATCGGGAACATGCCAAAGAAATGGGTGATGTTTCTTGCAGCGACCTCAATGATCCTTGCCGGATGCTCGCGAAGCGCCAAGACCTTCGTCGACGACTCTGACAAAGCCTATGAAGGGATTCTTCGAGAAGGTCCGGCCGTCCTCTTCACGTTCGACAACGGGGTCACCAACAGTGGGTCCACTCGTTACCAGGTAAGTGCACAAGGTGTGCTGATTGAGGAAGATGGGCGGTTCGCTGGCGCCGGGCGGTTCGGTCAGGGCGCTTCCATCACCGTGGGCAAAGCCCGCATAAACGCCGAAGGTTCCTGGTGCCTTTGGTTGCGTCCCGACGCCGACCAGAAAGAACGCGAACAGCGCCTGCTCGATGGCAACGGGTACGTCATTGGCATTCTCGACAAGCGGCTCTTTATGACTTACCACGATGGAAAGGCGCGTACGATCACGGGCCCCGCGGTACCGTCTGGCGAATGGATGCACGTGGCCATGACATGGAGCACCAACTCTCTGCGGATGTATGTCAACGGTGAGATTCTTGGACAGCACATGCTCAACGGGAAGTCTGGGTTTCCCATCAGGACGATCACTGCAGGCGCCCGCTGGACCGGCGGCACGATGGCGTTCACGGGCCTGCTGGACGACATTTGCATCTTTGATCGAGCCCTATCGGACGCCGAGGTGAAACGACTTGCCTCAACAGGACTTGCCGCGGGGTGGCGCCCTTCCGCTAACGACTCAAGGAAAACGTCGGCCACGCACCCGACGTCGGCCTCGGGTGCCGCCGAAGCAGCCACTGGACGTGGGTCGTGACAGAAGCCGAAGCGACGGGTGTGGCGACCGCGGATGCGGGGAAACGAGCACGGCGGGGGTGGCTGTCGTATGCGATTCGCCTTGCCATCAGCACGTCCGTCCTGCTGCTTGTCATCCGATCGATCTCCTGGGCCGAAATCCTCAGGGTTCTTTCGGCCGCCGATATCCGATACGTCATGGCCGGCACTCTGGGCGTGATCCCCGTCGTTCTGCTGAAAGGCATCAAGTGGTGGTTGCTTCTTCGTAACGCCGGCATTCCCGCCACGATCCACCGAACGGCACTTTCCTACATGGTGGGCATGGGATTCGGCCTCGTGACTCCGGGAAGAGTCGGCGAATTGGCGCGGATCTGGGTCCTGGACCTTCGCAAGGAGGACTACGTCACGGCCGGAACCTTGGTGCTGGTCGACCGCTTGACGGATCTGTACTCCCTTCTGTGCCTGGCGAGTCTGAGTGTCTACCGTTTCTTCGGGATCCGACTGTTTGCCGCGTACGTAGGTACCGGCTTGCTGGGGTCATTCGTCGTATTCTGCCTGCTGAGGTCCAGATGGGCGGTTGCCGGCCGCCTGACGAAGCATCCCGGTTTTGTTTCGAGGGTACTGGCAGCCTTGGTGGCCGTACAACTCCGTCAGTTCGTCATTTACTCCCTGTTCGGTCTGGCCGTCACCTTCTGCGGTGTAGCGATGGTTCATCTCTACTTGAATGCCCTAGTCAGGGTCTCCTTTTGGGATTGTGTCGTGGCCCTCCCCGTGGTCTTCATGAACAACATCCTCCCTGTTACGATCGGTGGCGTTGGAGTGAGAGAGGTCATCATGACCTTTGTGTTCAAGGGCCTTGGCGTCGACGCCCCGGTTGCCGTGTCGGCCATTCTTGTCTATTTCACGGCCAGCATGGTCTTTCCGGGTGTCGTTGGATTAGCCTGGGCGGGCGCAACCCGCACCCATCGCCACTGAGGCGCTGCCCAACAGCCTAACCCGAGTTCGGCAGCAATCGGCCGACTTCGACCCTTCTCGCTGCCACCGTGCAGATCAAAACCGTCAGGTAAAGTGCAGATCAGAACCAGCAGC
>CAYRKB010000084.1:0-19164 GCA_964424705.1 uncultured Victivallales bacterium | reverse complement strand
GCGAATTGCGTCCTCTTTGTTGAGGACACGATATTGGACGGCAAGTTCTGATGTACACTGTTGGGAATCAATGCTGAATTCCGGCTCCTTATTCTGATTCCCTGGCCCGATTGCATCTTATTGCAATCGCACCCTCGCGCAACGCGCAAAGGTGAATTGCCGTGCACAGGATCTTTGCGGTTCTCGTCGCGCCGATCTCGTTGTCGGCCGCGCGGGCTTCAATTGGAACGGTGGATCAGAACAAGGCCGATGACGGCGGAGACAACGAACGGAACCCAGTTGATCCAGTGGGGCTGATACGCGGGATACTTTGCCATGGCCTGGGCGAGGATGACGAACAGGTAAAAGACTGAGAGCAGACCCAGGCTCATGGCGATGCCGATGGAGGACTCTTTGCGGTGCGCCTTCGTTCCAAGCGGAACCCCAAGCAGGACGAACGTTATCGAGCAGAGGGCCAGCACAAGGCGTTTGTGCAGCTCCACCTGCAGCACGGATTTCTGGCGCGCGAGGTCTTCCGCGCTGAGCTCCGGATACTCCTCGCTCACGCGGTAGATGCCGCGCATCAGTTCGACTAGCGTCCGATCGGCGCTCTTCGTCTTATACTTGCCGGTGTTCATCGGGCTGGGCACCCGAAGCGTCCATCGATCAAAGTAGGCTGCGCCCGGCCGGTCGTCGAGGAACGGTTCAACGCGAACGACGCGTAGTTGAAGGACCAGCTCCTTGACGGAATTGCTTACCACCGTTCCTTCCATCGCGCGGATCTCGCGGTGGATGCCCGGTTTGCGCAGATCGTTGATGCGCACGTTGGTCAGCTCCTGGCCTCTGCGCTTCCCGATAAAGATTTTCAGGCCGTTGAAATCCTGTATAAACCGGCCCTCTTCAAGAAACTCGAGCGGCGATTCGACGCCAATGCGCGCTATCGCACTGCGCTGCAGAAGATGGCAGCGGGGCGCCACCTCCGTGTTGATGTAGAGACACACGAGGGCCATGCCCGCTGCAATAAGGAGCGGGCGGGAGATGATCTGCCACATGCTGATGCCGCAGGCTTTCATTGCCCCGATTTCATTGTCAGAAGAAAGCCTCCCGAACAAGAGCAGGCAGGCCGTAAGCGAACTCACCGGGACGGCGAAGGAGATGGCCGGGGGCAGGCCCAATAGGAATATTTGAACGATGGGCCGCCACGCGACGCCCCGCGCCAGCAAATCCGCGACCTTGAACAAGCCGCCGATCGACATGACGAAGGTAATCACCAGCAGCGTCGAAAAGAACGCGATCAGGTAGCTGTTGAAGAGATGGCGATGAAGTATTCTCACATGCTCCCGCTGTGCCGCGCTGAAAAGGAGGACTGATAGTGCCAGATTGTGACGCCAGCGACAACGAGAAAGGACGGGAAGACAGTAATCAGTGAGCAGTAATCAGTAATCTCCGCCGGGACGGGTGGGGGATTACCAGGGATTGGAAGGCTGCATCTTCCAGGCCGTGACTTCCTCGACATTCATCGTGCCCCCTTCCGCAAAGAGGCAGACGCCCACATCCTCGCGTGCGTAGGTGTGCTGTTTGACAAGGGCCTGGCGGTCGTTGGCAAATACTTCGATAACTCTGCGGTCTACAAAGATGCGCAGCCGGATGAGCTCGCCCCGCGCCAGCTCGAACGGAGCCGACGTGGAGCCCAGGCTGATGCTCTTCCGGCCGGCCTCGACGACAATATCGATGCCCTTCTGGTCTTTGGCGTCGCAAAGGACCCTGACTCCGCAACGGCCGGCTTCGCCCGGACGGATGTTCGCCATGATCTCCAGGGCATCGCCGGTGACGCCCTGCAGTCGGCTCACTGCGCCGCTCTCTACCGCGAGGTTCTCCAGCCGTATCGGGTTGTAGCGGAGCTGTTCGAGTTCCCTGAGCGGCTTGATCCGCAGGACGCCGTCCGCCGGCAGGCTCAATTCGCGCGGAAGCGACATGATTCCGTCCCACAGCTCATTGCCCCCGCTTCGGCTGGAGGCGAAGCACCAGGCCCACATAACGCGGCGCCCGTCGGGCGTGAGAAGACTTTCGGGCGCAAAGAACTCTCCGCCGTGGTCGCCCGCGACCATGCCGTCCGACAGGCACCAGTTCATGCGCGCGTGGGATTCGGGGAAGAACTGCTCATTCTTCCAGTCTCCCAGGTAGTAGCGGCAGCCTTGGTTGTGGCTGATGCAAAGCAGCATCCATTTGTTTCCGAGCTTGAAGAAGTTCGGGCAGGAAATGTCCTCATTCAGCTTGATGTCCGGGCTCCGCGTGACATCCGGCATTTCCCGGGTCAGGAAGGGCCCCGCATATTCCCAGGTCTTGAGATCCGCCGACTTGAGGAGCGTGGCCTCCTTGCCGCCCTGAAACGGGTGGCGGCCGAAGAGGGCGTAGTGCGTGTTTCCTTCCCGCCAGCCATCAGGATCCCAGTTGCTTACGAGGCCTCCATCCTGGCCCGGGCGCGTTGTCCATTTCATCGGATAGGCGGCCGACCATTGCTCCAGGTCATCATCCGACGCGAACGCCAGCTGGTTTATGTCGCCCAGGCCGCTGTCATTGTAAATCATCGTCACAGCGCCGTCCTTGTTCATGAAGCAGCCGCCGCTGTTCATTCGGCCGGAGCCCAGCCGCGTCATGGGGTGCCAGCGCCAGTGCACCATATCCACGCTCGAGACATGCGCATAGCCGCCCGGAAAAATGAAATGCAGATGGTATCGGCCTTTCCAGAAGATGGCAGCGTTGGGGTCGGCTGGTCCGAGCTTGCCCTCCGGGCTGACCAGGTGATACGCCGGCCGCGTGTAGTCTTCGATCAGCCTGTTGCGAAAAGTGCGGTAGGCGAGGAGCTCATTCAGCAGCTGCGCCTCAGAATAGTCGGTCTGGCCTGACATGATACTTCCCTCCAATGCGGCGGAATCTTAGACGGTTGTGATTTCGAGTGCCACTGGAATCATTGGGGGGAGAGAGAGGAGGTGCGAGAGAACGCGGCGGGGTCGCCGCATCGCGAGTCGGAGTTGCCCGCTGTCGCTCCCGGCTTGATCCTGCCGCGATGCCCTCGTCGCTGAGATACAAAGACGCGCCTGAACGGACAGCTCCCCGGAACTCACATGCGCCCTGGCGCCGTGTTCTGGCAGCGAAATTCTGATGTCAATCGGGCGCTATTGCGTGTACAGTTCCCCGCATGAAACCGTTATCTTCTTTCCTGTTCGCTCTGCTTTTGGCCTGGCTGGCGGGATCGGGCATGCCGGGCACGGCATACGGCGCTCAGGGCGCACCCGTGATCCGGCATGAGCCGGCGCTGGTCGGCGTGCGCGGCCAGTCGCTTGCCATTCGCGCCAGCGTAACGGCGGATGCCGTGCAGAAGGCTGTTTACCTTTACTACAGCGTGTCACGCGATGCGGCCCCTTACAAGCTTACCATGCTGAGCACCGGCTCGGACGGCTACATCGTTACGATTCCTGGCGCCCTGCTCGGAGGCGCGACCCAGGTGACCTACTACATTGAGGCCGTCGCGGGGGGGGACGTTTCTGCTGAGACGCTATGGTATACCGTTGACCTTCGCACGCCTGAGGATGGCGGCGAGGCGAGAGGCGCGGCGCCGGAGAAGAATTTAAAATGGGTCAAGCCGGCGCTCTATGCGGGTGGGGCCGCGGTCTTGATTGGCGGCGCGGCGCTGCTGGCGAGCGGCAGGGACAAAGGCGGATCCGCCCCGCCGCCTCCCGCGTCGACGAATTCGGGCGGCGGGACGGTCACGAACGCGGGGAGCTATGTGGGCACGGCAAACACAGGCTACGAGCTCGGCAGCGCGAAGCCGACGTGGAGCACTACGGCGATACGGATTCTCGTTACGTCGGACGGCGTGGTCAGCAGCGACACGCTGCGGCAGAACTCGTACGTTGAAGGGCGGCTGTCCGGGCAGGACTTCCTTCTGATATCTGCGATCAACGAGACCAATCGTGTGGGCGAGATCCGGTACAAAGGGACAATCATCGAAAACCGCATCAGCGGATCGATCAGCGGCAGCGACCAGATCAGCGGGGGAGACGGGGGCGCCTACTCCGGGAACTTCAGCGCTACCCGCCAGTAGTCCTATCGCGTGGAAAAGATCTCCTGCTCTGCGCCGCACAGGCAATCGAACATCTCATCCCGATTTCCAGCCGCGCGCAACAAGGACAGCAGCGGCGTGTTAAGGCACATCGTGCACAGGCGCGTGAGCGTGTGTAGATGGATGCGATCGTCCTGGCAGCACACGAGAAAGAACAAGTCCGTCGGCGCTCCATCCTCGGCGCCTGCGTGGATCGGATGAATCGTGCGGCCCAGGATCAGGAACGACTCGGAAAAGACGTAGGGGTCATGGTGGCGGGGGTGGAGCAGGGCGAACCCGCCGGGAACGGCGGTGGAGCAGAGTTCCTCCCGTTCACAGAGGGAGGCAAGCAGCTCGGCGGCGTCGCTGACCAGGTGCGTGCCTTCGGCCATGGCCACCATGTCACGCAGGACCGAGGGCTTGGTGCGCGAGGTCATTTCGGGCGCCATCCGGTCAGGGCGTGTCAGCCCCGGAATCAGCGCGCGGCCCTCGGGGCCGGTCGTCAGTTTCGCGACGGAGCGCTGGTGGTAGTCGCTGACGCGGGTCCCGCTCATGCCCAGAATCCGCTGTGAGGCCCACGCGTCGAGTTGTTTCTTGAGAAAGACAGGCCGGCCCCCTTTCAGCTCAAAAGGAATCTCCCGCTCCTTGACAAGCTTCGCAACGTCCGACTCCGCCACGTGCAGGTACGTGGCGGTTTCGCCAATCGTTAGAATGCGGTGCGGCATGTTCCTTCTCTTCCCCGGCTACAAAATGGCTATGCATTCAATTTCGACCAGCGCGCCTTTGGGGAGGCGCGCTGCTTCCACCGCGGCGCGCGCTGGCCGGTGCGAGCCGAAGAAACGGCTGTATACCTCGTTCATGGAGGCGAAGTCGTCCATGTTCTTGAGAAACACCGTTGTCTTTACAACGTGGTCGAGTCCGGTGCCTGCGGCGTCAAGAACGGCCGTGAGATTTACGAGCGCCTGCTCCGTCTGCATTGCGGCCGTGTCGCCGACGAGCTGCATCGTCTTCGGGTCCAGGGCGATCTGCCCGGAACAGAAGACCATGTTGCCGGCGACGACCGCCTGCGAATACGGGCCGATGGCTGCGGGCGCGTGCGGTGTGCTGATTGATTTCATGTGTGCTTGCCCTCCTGCGGCATTGAAGCACTACTGCGCGGCAGTTAAAAGGGCAAATTGCGTCCGGGATTGACAATGTGCATTTCACTCGGCATCGTCCTTGCGTGTTCAATCAACCGCTCCAACTGCGCGGGCTGGCCCTGCGAAACCGCCTGATCCTGGCCCCGATGGCGGGGATCAGCGACATCCCGTTCCGCCGAATCTGCCAGGAGTTCGGCGCCGGACTGACCTATGTGGAGATGCTCAACACCCTGGCGGTGCTGAGCCGGAGCGGCCGTCCGCTGGAGATGATGGCGCGGCATCCCTCGGAGTCCGTGCTGGGCGTGCAACTGACGGGCCGCTCGCCGGAGACTGTGGGCCGGGCCGTCGCCCTGCTTGATTCCCGCGGGTTCGACACGATCGACATTAACATGGGCTGCCCGGCGCGCAAGATTGTGGCGTCGGACTGCGGCAGCGCGCTTCTTCGCACCCCGGAGCGCATCTCGGCTTCCGTGGCGGCGGCCCGGGCGGCGACGGCGCGTCCGCTGTCGGCCAAATTCAGGCTCGGGTTCGACCGTCCCGATTGCAGCGTGGAAGACACGGTGCGCCGGGTGGTGGCGGCGGGCGTGGACATGTTTACCATTCACGGGCGATTCCGTGACGATAGCTACAACGTGCGCGTGGATCATGACGCCATCCGCCGCGGGATCCGTGCGGCGCCGGCCGGCTCCGCGGCCTCGGTGGGCAACGGCGACATCATGGACCTGGGCTCCGCGCGGGCCATGGCGGAGAATGCGGGCTGTGATGCGCTGATGATCAGCCGCGGGGCGCTCGGGAATCCCTGGATCTTTCCGGAGATCCTTGAAGATAGGACTGTGTCGCCCACAGTCGCGGAGTGGGAAGACGTGGTGCTGCGGCATATTGCCTACCAGGAGGAATGGTCCGGCGGGCACCCACACGCCGCCCTGCGCCTGCGCAAGCACTTGATCTGGTACGTGTCCGGCTATCCCGGGAGCAGCCATGTGCGCAAGCGGATTAACACGGTCTCCTCGTTGGATGAGGCCCGCGCCGTTGTGCGCGAGTTCGCCTCGCGCCATCCGCGCGACCTGCGCCGAGCCGCCGGACGCAAGGTTCAAGCTGAACAGGCCGGCGCCGCTGAGTCCACGGCGGTATGACAGGGCGGGTGGGCTGTGGTGTGACAAGAAAGAAGATCGTTTCATCAAGAGCTCACAGGGTTTGTCGGAAAGGCGTGAATAGGTCGCGCCGGGTCGCGACATAGGCATTACCGAATCCTGCGCCGGGCGCATGTGAGTTCCGGGGTTCGCCGTCCGGGTGAGATGCGGCCAAGCTCGGAGCGAACGCGGTGGGGTCGCCGCATCTCCAGTCGGAGTTGCCCGTTCTCGCTCCCAGCTTGCCTTCTCATAAGAGACGCGATGCCATCGTCGCGGAGATAAAGAAACGTGCCTGAACGGACACCTCCCCGAAACTCACAGGATCGAGAAAATAGGATGCGTCTTCCCTGCGAACCTGATTGATCTTGCGCGCCTGTATGGGATACGTTGTGCGCGCTTTCCTATTCCAACCGGAGACGCACCTTATGTCAGAGCAGAGCATTCAGTCTGCGGTTCCCATGCGTTCGGGGCATTGTGTCGAGGTCCGGCCGCATCGCGGCCGAACGGCGGTCTTTGTTGACGGCAAGCCGATTTCCGGCATGTCCTATTACGGGCACGGCAACGTGAAAGTCAGGCAGGACGTCGCGGATGCCGGCATGCCGGTGTTCTTTCTGTCCGCGGGTCCGCTGTGGATGGGGCCCGGCCAATACGAGCTGTCCCCGTTCGAGAACGGCGCCGGCATGCTCGGGGAGAAGGTGAAGGACTGCTGGCTGGTGGCGCGCCTGAACTGCATCGGCACGCCCGGCTGGTGGGCGGACGCGAATCCTGACGAGATTACCCGCTATGCGCATGCCCCGGACAAGCCGGGGGAATTCTACCCCGACCATCGCAATCCGCGGCAGGCCTCGATGGCTTCGCAGAAGTGGATCGCCGACGTAGGGGATATGCTGCGCGCGCTGGTGGAGCGGGTGGAAAACTCCGCCTATGCAGACCGGGTGCTTGGCTACATGATCAACACCGGGGGCAGCGAGGAGTGGGTGTACTGGGGCGCCCAGCTCGGGCTGGTTCCCGACTACAGTCCGCCCGCCCTGCGCTACTTCAGGAACTGGCTGCGGGCCAAGTACGGGCCCGAGGCTTGGATTGACAGCGCCCAGATTCCCTCAGGGGCTGCGCGTTGCCACGGGCTGCCGGGCATGCTCCGCAATCCGCTGCGGGACCAGCTGTGCATCGACTTTGACCTGTGCCTGTCGGACATCGTGGCCGACAACCTGCTTGCCTGGTGCAGTGTCATCAAGGAGGCGACAGCGCGGAAGCGCATCACGGGAGGCTTCGGCAGCTACCTGATGTGGCAGACGGGCCTGGTGAATGCCGCCGCCGCCAACGGGCACCTCGGCTTGCAGCGGCTTCTCGAAAGCCCGGACATCGATTTTGTGAGCGGCATTACCAGCTACGACAACCGCGACGCCGGCGGCCCCGGCTCCTTCATGCTGCCCGTCGAGAGCCTCCAGCGCGCGGGGAAGTACTACTTCGGCGAGTCGGATATCCGCACCCATCTGCTGGGCGACCACTCGTCCATCCGCTACACGAGCGCGGGGCTCGTAGGCCTGCGCCCGACGATGGATGTTGCCGAGTCGGTCGATGTGCTGCGCCGTGAGTTCGCCCACCATCTGGTCCATGGCTCGGGCTGGTGGTACTTCGACATGACCGGCGGGTGGTTCGACTGCCCGGAGATAGTGGCGGAGTTCAAGAAGCAGGCCGCGATCGCCCGGGCCGCGGTGGATTGGGACATGACCAGCGTCGCGGAGGTCGCGGGCATCGTCAGCGGCGCCGCGCCGGCGCGGCATCCGCTCCAGCGGATGCATGACGTGAACAACTATCCGCGGCTGCTGGAATTGCAGTGCGACCGGGCCACCCGCGAATTGTACCGCAGCGGCGTAGCACTCGACTGGCTCACAACCGGCGACCTCGATCCGGCGGCGATGCAACGGTACAAGGCGCTCTTCTTTTTTAACGCCACGTGGCTTTCGAGAAAACAGCGGGATGCAGTCGAGTCGCTCAAGACCGGCGGGCGCGCGCTGATCTTTGTCGGGTACCCCGGCCTCGCCACGGATGACCGGCTCGATGTGGCGGAGGCCTCTCGGCTGGTGGGCATGAAACTGAAGCTGGTTGACAGCCGGGCGTGTGCTGAGATTGCACCGCGCACCTACGACGACCCGGCGCTGCGTGAGGTGCGCTCGCGGCTCGTGTTGGGCCCGGGCGCGGTGGTGGGACCGCGGCTGCTGCCCGATGACGACAATGCCGTGGTTTTGGCCTATTGGCCGGACGGGGCGCCCGCGGCCGCCGTGAGCCGCCACGAGGACTACACGAGCTACTACTTTCCGGTTTCGCCGAACGATCCCGATTTGTTCCGGACCATGTGCCGCGATGCGGGGTGCTTTGCCTATTCGACCAACAACGATATCCTGTACGCCAACCGGTCGCTGCTCGCGGCGCACTTTGTCGACTGCATCCAGCCGATTACTCTTCCCGAGCCGCGCAAGGTCACGAATCTGTTCACGGGGGAGACGATTCTGGACTTCGGCACGCATTTCATGCCGCGCGGGGACGGCGCAACGCATCTTTACAGGCTGGAGTAGGGTGTTCGTTCGCGAACCCCGGCGAGGAATGGCATGAACTTTCGCAAGATGGCTCGAACGCTTCTGCTGGGCGCCTGTGTGCTGGCGGGGCAGCGGGCGCCGGCTGCGGGGGAGGCGCATGGCCCCGAGAAGCCGCGCGACCCTGTGGAGACGCCGGCCCAGCGCGACGCGCGCATGGCGTGGTGGCGCGCAGCGCGCTTTGGCATGTTCATCCACTGGAACGTCTCCTCCGTGCCCGCCGGCGTGTACCACGGCAAGAACAACCACTTCGTCGGCGAGTGGATCATGCATGACGAAAAGATCCCCGTGGTCGAGTACCGCTCGTATGCGGAGCGATTCAACCCGGTCAAATTCAACGCGGAGAAGTGGGTGCTGCTGGCGAAGGCCGCCGGCATGAAGTACATCGTCATCACAGCCAAGCATCACGACGGGTTCGCGATGTACCATTCCAAGGTCAGCGAATGGAACATCCGGGATGCGACCCCCTTCAAGAGGGATCCGCTCAAGGAGCTTTCGGAGGCGTGTCAGAAGCATGACATCCGGCTGGGCTTCTACTACTCGCAGGCCCAGGATTGGAACCATCCCGGCGGCGCGGTGCCCGGCGGAATCTGGGACCCGGCCCAGAAGGGCGATATGGACGAGTACCTGGACAAGATTTCCATTCCACAGCTTCGGGAAATTCTGACCGGCTACGGGAAGGTGTCTATCCTGTGGTTCGACTCGCCATACGAAATGAATCCGGAGCGGGCCGACAAGGTCTATTCGGTGTTGAAGCTGCAGCCGGGCATCATCATCAATGACAGGCTCGGGGGCGGCTACTTGGGCGACGCGGCGTCGCCGGAGCAGGATGTACCGGCCAACGGGGTGCCGGGCCGCGACTTCGAGGCCTGCATGACGATGAACGATACCTGGGGCTACAAGAGCACGGACCACAACTGGAAGCCGCGGGGCGTCTTGCTTCGCCACCTGGTCAACCTCGCGTCGAAGGGAGGCAACTATCTTCTGAATGTGGGACCGACGGCGGAAGGGGTGATTCCCGAGCCCTCGGTCGAGCGGCTCAAGCAGGTCGGCGAATGGCTTGCGGTCAATGGCGATGCGATATACTCCACAAGTGCCGGGCCGTTCACACAGCAGCTGCCCTGGGGCCGTTGCACGCAAAGGGTAGGGGTAGGAGGGGGCACCACGCTCTTCTTCCACGTGTTCCAGTGGCCGAGTGATGGCGAACTTGCCGTACCTGGCCTCAAGACCGAAGTCGAAGCCGCGTATCTTCTGGCCGATCCGGAAAAGGAGTCGCTCCCGGCAGTCAACACCGCGGCGGGGCTGACGATCACAGTGCCAGTCGCTGCTCCTGACAAGGATGTCTCGGTTGTGGTAGTCAGGCTCAGGGGGTCTGTGGAGGTAGGCGGCCAATAAGGGCTGCTGGAAGAGCAATCATTGTCCGTTCTTAATCGTAATCCTAATCTTACTAATCCGGCCATTGAATAGTAGTCGATACCTGAGAACGGGGATCCCTGCGCCCTTGCGGCGCAGGAGCCGAAATTCGGGCTCCTGCCGCACAAGGCGGCAGGGAGCCGGTCCTTCGTCAACGAAACTATTTAATGGCCGGGGTAATAACAACAGTTTGGCACCCACGAATGAAGAAGCACGTAGCACCTAAAGCGAGCCGCGACCTGATCTGGCACCCGTACACGCGGCATTCCGCCCAGCGGCGCGGGCTCCCCGTGATCGTCCGCGGCAAAGGCCCCTGGCTCTACGACCAGACGGGCACAAAGTATCTCGACGCCATCTCCTCGTGGTGGTGCGTGAATCTGGGCCACGGGCACCCGCGGCTGGTACGCGCCATCCGGCGCCAGGCCGGGCAGCTCCAGCACAGCATCCTCGGCGGTCTCTCGCATCCGCCCGCCCTCACGCTCGCCGGCATGATCGCGAATCTCTTCCCCACCCCCGGCCGCCGCGTGCTCTTTGCGAGCGACGGGTCCAGCGCCGTGGAGGCGGCCCTGAAGGTCGCCGTCCAGTACTGGCACAACCGAGGGAGGCCCGAAAAGAAGCAGCTTGTGGCGCTCCGGCACGCCTACCATGGCGATACCACCGGCGCAATTTCGGTCGGGTTCGTGCCGGCGTTTCACACGCCGTTCAAGCCGCTTTGCTTCCCGTGCCACAGGGCCGAGGCGCCTTGCTGCCAGCCCTGCCGCCACGGGAAGGAGCCCGGGACCTGCGCCCTGCCCTGCTTTGAATCCATGCGGCGGCTCCTCAAGGCGCGCGGCGCCCGGGTTGCGGCAGTCATTGTCGAACCGCTCTGCCTCGGCTCGGACGGCATGCGCATCTATTCGCCCCGCTACCTCGCGGCGCTCGCCGGGCTGTGCCGCCGGGAAAACGTCCTGCTCATCGTGGACGAGATCGCCATGGGCATGGGCCGCACCGGGCGCATGTTCGCCTTCGAGCATGCGGGCATCGACCCCGACATCGTGTGCGTCGGCAAGGGGCTCTCCGCCGGATATCTGCCCATCAGCGCAACCGTCGTGAAGAGCGCGGTCTTCAAGGCCTTTGACGATCGATCCGCGGCTCGGACGCTGTATCACGGGCACACCTTCACCGGAAACCCGATCGCCGCGGCCCTTGCGATCGAGACACTCAAGGTGTATGGCGACGAAGATGTCGTTGAAGGTGCCGCCTCAAGAGGCGAATTCATGCGCGAGGAGCTGGAGCCGCTCGCGCCCCTGCCGCACGTTTGCGCCGTGCGCTGCCTGGGCATGGTCGGCGCCGTGGAATTCCGGGGCCTCCGCAACAAGCCCTCGGGCTCAGAGCTGGCCCAACGGGTGAAAGCGGCCCTGCTCGAACAGCATATCCTCATCCGGCCGCTCGGACCGGTCGTGTACCTGATGCCACCCCTGAACACGCCGCGGCGGGACCTTGCCCGGCTCTGCCGCCTGTTCGCGGCCGCCGTCGCAAAGGCACAATGAGCAGCCCCACGCCCGCGGCGCGATGCGGAAGCAACTTACTCTGTCCGACGTGACCCGGCAGGGCCAGCGGCGTAGTGATTCTGCGCGACGCTTTGAACCCGAGGTTCATCACCCGCCGCCCACGGCGGAACGGGCTCCAGACCGTCTACCTCTGTGCGGGGGAAGCCAGCTCGTCTTCAAACGCGCTTCTATGCGCCGCGGGCTCCGTGAACACCTTCTTGAAGCGCCGGATGAGGTGCGAGCCATGCGCGCCATCGGCATAGCGATGGTCAAACGTGAACGTGAGAATCACGGAATCGGCAGGCACCACCTTGTCATCCTGCACAACGGGTATCCTTCTTGGTTTGCCAATCCCGATGATCAGGGGGCAGCGGGAATAGGGCGAAAGCGGGATGAACGCATTCTCGATTCCGAGCGCGCCGATGTTCGTGATCATCGCCGAACCAAATCGATCCTTGGCCAGCCCGAGAAACGGGCAGGCAATGTTCAAGGTGAACTGCAGAAACTCCTGAACCAGTAGCACCGGCCGCAGAAGCCAGGGTGGAAGCGGGTCAACGAGCTGCTGCACCTTGCGGTTCTCCGCGTCCCGGTTCCGGCGCAAGTCTTCCGCCCGCGCTTTCGAAATATCCGCTATCTCTGCAATGGGCTTCCGAGGCACATCGCGAATGACGAAGCCGGAAAGATCCTTCCCCTTTCCGGTCTTCAAGAGGGTCGTGATAAAGATGTCCACCTGCTTCCGCTTGTACAGGTTGCCCCTGCGCAGGATGTGATTCAGGTCCGAGTATTCGTTGAGGCAGTGCGCGGCGATCTTCGTCACATAGTGCGTCAGCGTCAAAGGCGTTGCGGAAGAGCATGCCGCAAGAAACGCCAGGGCCGGCGCGACCGGCAGGTCAAGCATCGCGTACGTGCTGGGGTCACGGGGATGACGCCAGCTGGCGATCGCAATCTTTCGATAGGTGGTCAGGTCCTGCTTCTGGTCCAGATCAATGTTCATTCTTCCTCAGCCTGATGGCGCGAAACGCATCTGCAACGGCACATTTCGACAGACGGCATCCCACGCGGCTGCACCTGCCCCTTCCTTTGTCGCTCGCCGGGACGTGACCCAGCACCTGCAGGGCGTCGTCCTGTTGCGGCCGCGGAAGCTCTTGACCCTTTTCAACAGGCCGGAGCAGTTGCTTCCCCCGGTCAACTGTGGCACAATGTCAGCAATCTTCGGTTTTGACAAGGCTGGCCGGCGGCCATCCATCGGGTCAAGCGCCTGAACGCTTGCACTGCTACGAAAGTTGAAGCAACGCCGCTGGCTCTGCCGGGGCGGGGTACATTCAAAGGGTCAGGACGCGGGCAAATACGCTGGCAAGAATCGGCGTGATCCTTACACTCGGCGGATGTCTCCTGGCCGCCGGTTTCTGGTTGAGGGCTTGGCGAAGGCCGGAGCCGGCACCTGCTGCGATCCAGATTTCTGGAAAGCAGATAGTGCGTGGGCAGCTGCAGAGGCTGAAGCGGACAGAGTTCGGAAGAACACAGCGGGGCCAGCTTGTGCTCGGTCAGGTGGCTCGCCTTCTGACGGAAGACCGTATCGTGTTCAGCGCGCGGCTTGGCAACGCCCGCGGGCTTTCGTGGCACGAGGTGCTCGGCGAACAGGTTGTCTTCGTAAAAGCGCTCGAACTGGGACGTGGACAATACCTTCACCTGACAGAGCCCCAAATCATGGAAGTCCTCGGCCATGAGGCTATCCATTGGTTAAACAAGCACTACCAGGAAGCCAGCCTCGAGGAAGAATGCGACGCCTTTGCCGCCGGCCTCTACACCGAGGCCGCCGCACTCGGGGTAGAACCGCCCGCGCACCTGACCATGTCAGGAATTCCCCTTGTCACATTTGTCACCCGCAAGTATCCGGACTCGCGGCACGATCCCGACTATGTCCCGGTTGGGACGTCTTCGGTAGTTCCGCCGAAAGCTGTGGGCGTCGCGTCTGGACGTGCGGCATTTTTGCGCTCATGCACCTGCCCTCCGGCCTTCATGAGTCGCTTGTCAGCTTATCCGGCGGCCGCCGTCGCCACGGCGCAGCTGCGCAGCGACTGATGCGGATGAGGAAGACGAGGGATGAGGACGGCCGTTGGGTTTCAGCGCACCGGGAAAAGCCCTTGCCCCTCGCACTTGACCAAGGGATGCGCCGAGAGTCGGCTCAAGCGGCACAAAATTAATACAAGACAAGATTAGTCTTATTTTGTACAAGAAGTGACTCATAACAGGAGGAGCACGCCATGGATGTTGTGACACTAAGCCGGTTGCAGTTCGCGTTGACCTGTGCATTCCATTTCATCTTTGTGCCACTCACGCTGGGCTTGTCGGTCCTGGTGGCGGCCATGGAAGTGCGCTATGCCCGCACGGGCAACGAGCTATACCTCAGGATGGCAAAGTTCTGGGGCAACTTGTTTCTCATCAATTTCGCGCTCGGAGTCGTCACGGGCATCACGATGGAATTCCAGTTCGGCATGAATTGGGCGGAATATTCGCGCTATGTGGGCGATATCTTCGGCGCCCCGCTGGCCATCGAAGCCACGTCGTCTTTCTTTCTAGAGTCGGTGTTTATCGGGGTCTGGATCTTCGGCTGGAACAAAATCTCCCGGAAAGCCCATGCCCTATCCATCTGCCTTGTGGCCTTTGCCACCAATCTGTCAGGCCTCTGGATTCTGCTGGCCAACGGCTGGATGCAACAGCCTGTCGGCTATGTCCTCCGGAATGGGCGCGCTGAAATGGTGGACTTTCTCGCCGTGGTCTTAAACCCGAACGGTTGGCTCAAGTTCGCTCACCAGATCAGTTCGGCCTATGTCGTGGCCGCTTTTTTCGTGCTGGGCATCTCCGCCTGGCACCTGCTCAGGAAGAACGAGCCCACGTTCTTCAAAACATCCTTTGGAATGGCCGCCGTCTTCGGACTGGTCTCCGTCATCCTGTCCGGCCTGACCGGCGACATGCACGCTGTCGAGGTAGGCAAGAAGCAGCCCGCCAAACTGGCGGCCATGGAAGCGCTATGGCACACGCAGAGAAATGTGGGAATCAACGTCCTCCAGCTTCCTGACTCAAACAATGAGCGAAATTACTTTGAGATCTGCAAACTGCCCAGTCTCCTGAGCATCCTTGCCACGCACTCCTTGGATGGCGAGATCAAGGGCTTGAAAGACTTTCCCAAGGACGAGCGCCCCCCCGTCATGCCGGTCTTCCTCAGCTTCAGGCTTATGGTCGGCCTCGGCTTGCTTTTCTCGCTGCTGGCCCTCCTGGCAGTGATCCTGTCCAAGCGTGACATCCTGGAACAGTATCCGCTTTTCCTGAAAGTGCTGGTCGTCACCATTCCCCTGCCCTACCTTGCCAACCAGTTCGGCTGGATCGTGGCTGAAATGGGACGCCAGCCCTGGATCGTGTACGGCATCATGAAGACGTCGGATGGCGTTTCCAAGACCATCACGGTCGGGCAGGTGGCCGCCTCCCTGGCCGGCTTCGTCCTGCTCTACGGACTGCTGGGGGCCATCGACATTTATCTGCTGGCCAAGTATGCCCGCAAGGGGCCTGACAGCGATTCTTCCAAGCTGATCAACACAACGAAACTGGGGGCGTGACATGGGATACCAAATCATCTGGTTTGTGCTCTGGAGCGTGCTGTGGGCGGTCTATTTCATGCTGGACGGATTCGTCCTTGGCAGCGGAATGCTCCAGAACTTCGTTGCGCGGAAAGATATCGAGCGACGTGTGGTGATCAATACGCTAGGGCCGGTCTGGGATGGCAATGAGGTGTGGCTGCTGACAGCGGGCGGCGTCACGTTTGCCGCCTTTCCCACAACCTACGCACTGATGTTCAGCTATCTTTACACCGCACTGCTCCTGCTTCTCTTCTCTCTGATTGTGCGGGGGGTTGCCTTCGAATTTCGCGGCAAGGTGGATGATCCGCGATGGAAGAATATCTGGGACAGGGCGCTGCTGGTCAGCAGCCTCCTTCCCGCACTGCTTTTCGGCGTCGCCTTCGGCAATATCTTCAAGGGACTTCCCATGGATGCGGCCGGATACCACGGCTCGCTGCTCTCGCTATTGAATCCCTACGGACTTGTGACAGGCACGCTGTTTGTCCTTCTGTTTCTGGTGCACGGCGGCTTGTACCTGTCCGTCAAGACGACCGGTGAAGTTAAAGCCCGCAGCGTATCGGCAGCATCCGCCGCCTGGATTCCCCTGCTGATTGTGGCTGTGGGGTTCCTCGCCTACACCTATCCAGCCACTCATCTTTTCGATAAGTTCCTGGCGCACCCCGGCCTTCTGGCCATTCCGCTGCTGGCCGTGCTCTCGCTCCTCGGAATCAAGGTGTACCTGGTCAAGGGGCAGTTGCTGAAGGCCTTCACGGCATCCTCCCTGACCATCCTGCTGGTCGTGGCAACGGGCGTCGTCGGGTTGTTCCCGAACCTGATCCCTTCCAGTCTGGACACCCAATACAGCCTCACCGTATACAATTCATCCTCCAGCCCGTACACCCTGAAGATCATGACTGTTGTGGCCGTCATCTTTCTGCCCGTTATCATCGCCTACAAGGTTTGGGTCTACCGGGTCTTCCGGGC
This sequence comes from uncultured Victivallales bacterium, assembly GCA_964424705.1. Classification (GTDB taxonomy): domain Bacteria; phylum Verrucomicrobiota; class Kiritimatiellia; order UBA8416; family CAYRKB01; genus CAYRKB01. Next base: position 2,680 of record CAYRKB010000084.1, on the reverse strand, counting down.
TCCGGTCACAAATCAGGATGTTCTGGACAACAAGCAGGCGTACTGACCGGAACGCGAAAAGGGATCATTCGCGACATGTCGCTCTTGGCGCTTTCGCTCGGCTGATGCCCAGAGATCGGAATCTGGCACGCAGCCCAGAGGGGTTTGTTCGGCCCGCCCGGGCAACGGACAAACCGGCGCCCGGCAGGCACGCGACACTGCCGTCAAACGTACGCTCAGACAGTAATCGCTGAGCCGAACTCGCTGCCGGGGAATACAACGGCCCTGACCCGCGCCAGTTCCTGCGCCGTCCGTTCCGCCGACCAGCCGCACTCCCGCGCCATGATGCCGGCCGCCGCCGCGAGAGCTTCGGCGGAAGGCAGCCCGGCGGAGGCAAGATCCGTCCGGCGGAATGCAACATCGCAAAGCGTCTGTGCCATTTCGCATCGCACCGCATACACGACTTCCGCGCCCAGCACCTCAGTGCCGGCGGCCAGAGGCAGCGCGAGATTTTCCTTTTGCCCCAGCGCAACAATATCGCGCCGCCGCGTGCCGTAGTTGTACGCAAGGTGCCGGTCCCCGCCCTGCTCCGCCACAAACCGTTCCAGGTCGGCGATGTCGCCGCCGGGCAGCGGCGTCACGCCTGCGGGCGCGTCTTCCCGGCCACGGCCGAGCCGGCGGACGGCAAACTGCGCCGCGCGCCGCCCCGCGTTCCAGGACGTGGTGTATTTCACGCTCATCACGCTCAGGAGGCCGGGAACGCCGTTCCGCACCTCATGGTCGATGAAGGCGGCGTGGTGGCTCAAGTCCGGCTCGCCGCCCGGCCGCCCCAGGCTGAGGGCCGGGAGCAGCCCTGCTTGGATCAGCGCAACGTCTTCGCGCTTTATGCCGGCCGCCGGGCAGGCCCGCTGCAGATCGCCCAGAAAGCTATCCACGTCTTCGCCCGTAACAGCCAACGCGCTGGCGGGCCCCTGATGCGCGCGGTAGTAGGTGCCGGCCAGCGTGACGTCGCGCCACGGCACGAAAAACAGCATGCGCCGCGCGCTGCCGTCCGCCGAGGCGGCCTGCAGCGCGAACGCGTGCCGCTTCGAGATCTGGCGGCGCAGCACAAAGTTCATGCCCATCGCCAGCAGGCCCGGCGGCGCCGTAAGGGCGCGCCCGCCCGACGCCGCAAGCTCCGCCGCCCACGGGCCCGCCGCGTTGATCACAAGATCGGCTTGAATCTCGAAAGCTGACCCAGCAATGACATCGCGCGCGGCCACGCCGGTCACCCGGTTTCCGCTGTACAGGAAGCCCGTGGCCTCAACATAATTGGCCGCCTCGGCGCCATGCTCCACGGCCGACGCCACGGCATCGAGCACGAGGCGCTCCGAATTGTAGGCCAGCCCGTCGTACCACAGCGCGCCGCCGGTGCTGCGGAGGGCCTCCCCTCCGGGAATGATAGCGGCAAGTTCCTGTGCGGAAAGAAGGCGGCCGCGCGGAACGAAATGGGCCGCATCCGCGCCCCTGTTGCGGAAAACACCTAGAAGGTCATTGGCCAACATGCCGGCGGCCATGACGAGGCGGCTGCGCATGAGCCGGCGCTCCGTCGGCAGAAGGCACGGCAGCGGCAGGACCAGGTGCGGCGCGATGCGCATCAAATGCCGCCGCGCCCGCGCCGACTCGAGGACGCGCCCGACATCCGCCTGCTGAAGGTAGCGCAGCCCGCCGTGAATCACCTTGAGGCTGTTGGCCGACGTCGCTCCGCAGAAATCGCGCCGGTCGATGACGGCGACCGCAAGGCCGCGCAGAGCCGCCTCGCGCGCGACAAACGCGCCGCACGCCCCCGCGCCAATGACGAGCACGTCATACTTCCGCCCGGCCAGCTGCTTGAGATTGCGTTCCATAGCGCCGACACGATACACGCCGCGCCCCTCGTCCGCAAGCCACTGATGCGGGCTGGCGGCGAGCACGGAACGAAACGTGTATTCGACGCGGGATTGCGACCTGCATTGTAGTGCGGTCAGGCACAAAAGAGGCCGACTAATCCGGGCCATTGAATAGTAGTCGACATCTGAGAACGGGGCTCCCTGCGCCCTGCGGCGCAGGAGTGGAAATTCAGGCTCCTGCCGCGCAAGGCGGCAGGGAGCCGGTCCTTCGTCAACGAAACTATTCAATGGCCGGGGTAATGTCTTGAATGCCGCTGGTGTCGTTTCGCTTCTGTCTCGCCACGTGTCTCTGCCTTTCTCAGATACGCGTCGATGTTTCATTGTTGAGATTCGGATGGACCGGCAGCCCGCCTCGATTGCGGGCAAAACGTCGCTTGAAGCCCGCTTTGTCATGGCGGTGTCAAGGCCATGCAAATACTTGGTGCATCCAGGCTGTTTTCAACATTCTGGCATCGTCTCTGCTTGTAGTATAGGCGTCCTGAGGTTGGTTTAGCATATAGGGCTAGAGCCTAACGGTTCGTTACAGTCCTCGCTTCACTGACCGACTGGTGATAGCCCTTCGGGGCTACAAACAGAGCACCGCGACCTTCGGGTTGCGGTGTCTTTGTTTTCGCGGATGGCCGTCCAGCCCCGGTCGGCAGCATCAGGGCAGAACTTTCTTGAATGGCACCCCCGGCGTGACTCGAACACGCGACCCGCTACTCACTAATCCGGCCATTCAAAAGTAGTCGATATGTGAGAAGGGTGCTCCCTGCGCCCTTGCGGCGCAGGAG
>CAYRKB010000083.1:0-19197 GCA_964424705.1 uncultured Victivallales bacterium | reverse complement strand
GTCAGCTGCTCGCCCAGGAAGATCGACACGATCGCCGGCGGCGCTTCGTTCGCGCCCAGGCGATGGTCGTTGTTCGCCGTGGCGACCGTCGCACGCAGCAGGTCGGCGTGCGTGTCGACCGCCTTCATCAGCGCGCAGATCAGCGTGAGGAATTTCGCGTTATCGTGCGGGTTCTCGCCCGGCGTGAGCCAGTTCTTGCCGTCCGGCCCGCAGACAGACCAGTTGTTGTGCTTCCCGGACCCGTTGACACCGGCGAACGGCTTCTCGTGCAGCAGACACCGGAGCCCGTGCTTCTCCGCCACGCCGCGCAGCACCTCCATGACGAGCATGTTGTGGTCCGCCGCCAGATTGAGCTCTTCGAAAACCGGAGCAAGCTCGAACTGCGCGGGCGCCACCTCGTTGTGCCGCGTCTTCGCCGGCACGCCGAGGCGCCAGAGCTCGCGGTCGAGATCATTCATGAAGGCGACGACGCGATCGCGGATGGCCCCGAAATAGTGGTCCTCCATCTGCTGGTGCTTGGCGGGCGGCCGGCCAAAGAGCGTCCGCCCCGTCTGCATCAGGTCCAGGCGCTTGTCGAAGTATTTCCTGTCCACGAGAAAGTATTCCTGCTCCGCGCCGAGGGTCGTGTAGGCGCGGGCGCCCTTCGTGTCGATCTTGAAGAGCCGCGCCAGCCGGCACACCTGCTGGTTGAGAGCGGCCATGGACCGCAGCAACGGCACTTTCTTGTCGAGCGCCTCGCCGTGGTACCCGTAGAACAGGGTGGGAATGCAGAGCGTCGCGCCGTTTGCGGTTTCTTTCAAAAACGCCGGGCTTGTCGGGTCCCACGCCGTATAGCCGCGCGCCTCGAACGTGGCGCGAATGCCACCGGACGGAAAGCTGGAGGCGTCGGGCTCGCCCATGATAAGCTCCTTGCCGGAGAACCGGCTGAGAGCGCCGCCCTCGCCGTCCGGCAGGAGAAACGCATCATGCTTCTCGGCCGTCGTGCCGGTCAGCGGCTGGAACCAGTGCGTAAAGTGCGTCGCGCCTTTCGCCATGGCCCAGGTCTTCATCGCGTCCGCCACTTCGTCAGCTGTCCGGGAATTCAGGCTCTTGCCTTCCTGAATCACCGCGATCATGGACCTGCACGCCGCGGGCGCAAGATACTTGCGCATGGCCTTGAGGCTGAATACGTTTTCCCCGAAGATGTCGACGAAGTTGGCCGGCGCCCGAAGCTTGCTTGCCCTGTCCTTCTCAATCGTCATGGCCTGGCTCCTCTCCCCTGAAATGATGGCACCCGTTGTTTTGCTTTACGCGTCAGCCTGATGGAAGTATCAGTATGGTGTGCATTTAGTTGTCGCGCAACCGCAAATCCGCCGTGGCGGACACGGACGTGTTCCGCCCGTGGTCCCTTTTCCTCGGCACGTCTACCTCCATGTGCCCTTCTGCTCCGGCAAATGCGCGTACTGCGCCTTCTATTCCCTGCCCGCTGCCCCGGCGTCGCTTCTTCGCTACCGGGCGGCGCTGGCCGTCGAACTGGAGCTGCGCACGGCGGGCCGGCCGCCGCCCGTGGAGACGATCTACTGCGGCGGCGGCACGCCCTCCATCCTGGATGCCGGCGGCTGGCGATCGCTCGCGGCCATGATCCACGCCCATCTCGATCTCCGGGCCCTGCGCGAATGGACCGTGGAGGCCAACCCCGGCACATTGCCGCCCGCCAAGCTGCGCGTCCTGCGCGATGCGGGCGTTACCCGCATCAGCCTGGGCGTCCAGGCGTGGAATGACGAAACGCTGCGCATCCTCGGCCGGCGGCACACCGTGGCAGACGTGCCGCGCACGGCCGATGCGATCCGGGCCGCCGGCATCGGGTCCCTCGGCCTCGACCTGATCGCGGCTCTGCCCGGCGTATCCGAACTCGAATGGGAACGGACGTTGCGCAAGGCGTTGGCTCTGCGCCCCGACCATGTGTCCGTCTATGCGCTGAGCGTGGAACGCGGAACCAGGCTGCAGCAGGCGGTGCGCGCCGGCCAGGTTGTGATTCCCGATGAGGGCGCGCAAATCCGCGCCATGCGCATCGCGGCGGATTTGCTGGGAGAAGCGGGCCTGACCCGCTACGAGACCTCGAACTTCGCCCGGCACGGCCGCAAGTGCCTGCACAACCTCGCGTTCTGGCGCGGCGGCGACTACATCGGCTTCGGCCCCGCGGCCGCTTCGCGCTGCGGGCCGCGCCGGTGGACCAACCGGCCCGACCTAGACGGCTATGCGAAGGCGCTGCAAGAGCGCCGGCTGCCGCCCCGCGCGGCGGAGCGGCTGAACCCCCTGCAGGATTTCTCCGAACGGCTCGCCTTTGCCTTCCGGCTCAAGGAGGGCGTCGATCCGCAGAAACTGTCGCAGCAGCATCCCGGCGCGGCCGAAATGATGGGTCGGCTGGAGGCGGCGCTTGGCTCGCTGCTCCGCGCAGGGCTCCTGCGCCGGCGCGGGGCGCGGTGGCTCGCCACCGCGCGCGGCCGCGACCTGGCCGACACGATCGCGGCCGCCATCCTGCAGTCTGCGGGTCCAGATCGATGAATACATCCAGGTCGCCCGTGTATCGCGGATAACCGTGGAAGTCTTTTGCGCAGCATATTTCGGCCCAGCAAAGCCGGAACGAAGAAACTCCACAACCACAATTCGCCTTTGGGGCGACGTCCGGAGCCAGGCAGCGCTATCTGTGCGCTCGGCAGGGGGCTCCCGGCCACCTTGCGGCCGGGGTCTGAATTCTGCCTCCGGCAGGACAAGCCGGGAGGCTGCACAAGAACGGAGATGCCGCCCTACCCGCGCCGCTGCGGAGCCCGTTCAGAGGACGAGGGGTCCCGGCAGAGAGCGACACCGGCGGATGATTTGGGCGGTTTTCAATGCGTGGCCCGATGCCGGTGCAGAAAGAGCGCGAAGCGCGGTCGCTCATGAACGCACGACGTCGCCAACGGCGTGATTGCGTTCTTGAAACGGGCATGGTGGAGCAGTATAGTCCCAGTCGTGGACAAGGCCAAACTCATCGCATATCTGGAGAGAATTGACGGGGAGCTAAGACATCCTGCAATGCTGTGCGTTTACGGGAGCGCCGCATATATCCTGCTGGATGAACCGGATAGAACGAGCCTTGACGTGGACGTGGCAGCCCCATATTCGGATGCGGATTTTGTCGACTTCAAGAGGGCGGCAGCCGCCGCGGGCTTGCCGGTCAACCCCTCTGATCATTACGCAGGCGAACATATCGAATGGATCGCCGGGCTCAGGTTATGCCTTCCGCCTCCTTCGCCGGAGACGGATATCACGCTGTGGCAGGGAAGCCTGCTGACGCTCAAGACGGTGGCGGTCGAACAGCTTGTTGCCAGCAAACTGATCCGCTACGACGAAATCGACCAGAGCGACATCCGGTACCTTCTCGCGCAGCGGGGCATCGCATACGAGCGGATCGCAGCGGCGGCCCAGTTGCTGCCGTATCCCTTCCGTTGTGACCCCTTGGTTTTGGAGAATCTGCAGAACCTGCGGACCGACATGGTGATGTGGGGGAATCAAGAGCCGTGATGACCCGCGCAAGACTTCAATCCTGCTATGAGCTGGCTTTCTATCCCCCGCGTCTTGACGCGGCATGGCAACAAATCAAGCGCGGGAGCGCGCCGGCGGAGGAGGAACTTGGCGAACTGCTCGATACGGCGCTGCTTCTGCACCGGGCGCTGCCGGAAAGCGGGTACGCTTCTCAGCGGGCGCTCAACAGGCTGTCTCTGTATCAGGCCAGGGCGCGCGCCTTTGGGACCGTCCGTTTCTTGAGGAACATCCGCCGCAGGCTGGGGCGCCCGCCTCTACTGCAGACCGAGGTGCCCGGCAGCTTGGTGCGAGACGTCGGGCTGCCCGCCTTTTCACGCAAACAGCCGCAGACAGGTGCGGACGAACGCTGATGGCTATGGGCGCCTTGGGCGCCTTCGACCTTGCACCAGCTTGATGAAAATGCAGAGAAATCCATGAATGCAATCCAGGTAGAGTTCGAAGGCGGGCGCACGTGCGAGTGTTCGGCTGGCACAGAGGCCGGCTCTCTTCTGGATTCTGCGGTCGACGCCAGCGGGCTTCCGTACATCGCGGCGCTCGTCAACAACGACCTGTCCTCGCTGTCATACCCGCTCACAGTGAACAGCGGAGTGCGCTTTGTGACCATGGCCGACCCGCACGGCTGGCGAGTCTACCGCAACTCGCTCTGCTTCCTGCTGGCCAAGACCGTACACGATGCCTACCCGGCCGCAGAGTTCAGCGTGGAGCACTCCCTGGGCATCGGGCTGTACTGCTCTTTCCACGAGAAGGCGTCCGGCCGCGGCATCACGGAAGTGGAGCTGGCGGCCATCGAGGCGCGGATGCGGAGCCTGGTCGAACGGGACATGCTGATCGCGCGCCACAAGATCTCCTTCGGCGACGCCGTGCGCAGCTTCGGGGAGTCCGGCCAGAAGCACAAGCTGCACCTGCTCAAGTACCGCAATCCGCCGCGGGTGGTGCTGCACGAGTGCGACGGCTTTTACGACCTGGCGCACGGGCCGCTCGTGCCCCGCACCGGCGTGCTGAAGCAGTTCCGGCTGGTCCACTATCCGCCGGGGTTCGTGCTGCACCTCCCGGATCGCGATCATCCCGCGACCGTCCCGCCCTTCGAGGACCAGCCGCACCTTTTCCACATCTATCAGGAGCACAAGGAATGGGGCCGCATCCTCGGCGTCAACACCGTCGGCCGCCTCAACGAGATCATCGCCAAGGGCGACGTGGCGGACTTCATCATGACCGCCGAGGCGATGCATGAGAAGAAGCTCAGCCAGATCGCGGACCAGATCGCCGCGCGGCGCAAGGACGTAAAGCTGATTCTCATCGCCGGCCCGTCGAGCGCGGGCAAGACCACGTTCGCTAAGCGCCTGCGCACGCACCTCACCGTCAACGGGCTACGCCCGGTCACGCTCGGCACCGACGACTACTTCGTCGGCGACGACCGCAACCCGCGCGGCCCGGACGGCAAGCCCGACTACGAGCACATCGAGGCGGTGGACCTGGACCTTTTCAACCGGCAGCTGCTCGACCTGATTGAGGGGCGTGAAGTGGATACGCCGCGCTTCAACTTCCAGCTCAAGCGCCCGGAGTTCAAGGGCAACCTGCTGAAGATCTCCGACGACCAGATCCTGATCATTGAGGGCATCCACGGCCTGAACCCGCGCCTCACCCACATGGTGCCGGCCGGGCGCAAGTTCAAAATCTACGTGAGCGCCCTCACGCAGCTCAGCATCGACTCCAACAACCGCATTTCCACGACCGACAACCGGCTGATGCGCCGGATCGTGCGCGACCACAAGTACCGCGGGCACCGGCCACTGGACACGCTGCGCGGATGGCCCAGCGTGCTGCGGGGCGAAAAGACGTGGATCTTCCCGTTCCAGCGCGAAGCCGACGCCACGTTCAACTGCGCGCTCGATTACGAGCTGGCCGTGCTCAAGCCGCTGGTGGAGCCGCTCCTGATGCAGGTGAAGCCGTACGATGCGGAATACGCCGAGGCGAGACGGCTTTCCGAGTTTCTTCTCAACTTCCTGGGCACTTCGGAGCAGTACGTGCCCTCCACGTCAATTCTGCGCGAGTATATCGGCGGAAGCGCGTTTCAGTATTGAAGGGAAGAAAATATCTTGGACGCGGCAGGCTTGTCGCGCTACCCTGTTCCCCTAGTTATTGATCGGTCGCTAAATTGTCTGGGACAGCACGGGCACAATGGATTCGACTCTGTTTATCAAGGCCTACCGTTGGATGCAGCTGGCGCGGGTGCTGGATGATAAATTCGCCAGCATGTACCGCGCGGGAAAGATTCACGGCGGAGTTTTCGTCGGCCGCGGGCAGGAGGCGCTCAGCGTGTCTATCGGCACCGCCCTGCGCAAGGGCGACGTGTTCGCGCCGCTGATCCGCGATGGCGCAGGGCGGCTGGCCTTTGGAGAGCCCGTGCTCGACGCGGTGCGAACCTATCTGGGCTCGGCGCTGGGCCCCATGCGCGGGCGCGATGGCAACGTCCACCGCGGGCACCCGCGCGAAGGAATCCTTGCCATGATCAGCCACCTCGGCGCTTCCATCGCCGTTGTGAACGGCGCCCTGTGGGCCAAGCGCTCCAAGGGCGTGCGCGATGCGGTGGGCGTCGCCAGCATCGGCGATGGCTGCACCTCCACGGGCGCCTGCCACGAGGCCCTCAACCAGGCCGCCGTCGAGCGGCTGCCCCTCGTCCTGGTGGTTGCGAACAATCAGTATGCCTACTCTACCCCCACCCGGCTTCAATTTGCATGCCGCGACCTGGTGGATCGGGCGGCGGGCTACGGCGTGGAAGGTCACAGTGTGGATGGCACAGATCTCGGCGCATGCCTGGAGGTAGTCGGCACGGCGATTCGCCGCGCGCGCGAAGGATCGGGGCCCCAGCTGGTCGTGGCCAGGCTGCTCCGGCTTTGCGGGCACGGCGAGCATGACGATGCGAGCTACACGGATCCCGCGCTGAAAGCGTCGCCCCTGGGGCGCGACTGCCTGCAGGTGGCGGCGCAGCGAATCCTCCAGGACGGATGGGCGGATGCTGCCGCGCTCGAGGCCTGGCGCGCCGAAGCGCAGCGCAGCGTGGACGAAGCCGTCAACACGGCCCAGAAGGAGCCGACGCCGGACCCGTTCAGCGAAACATGGTCCGCGCTCGCCACGCCGCAGTTTCGGGAAGGCTTTGCCACATCATGAGCATCACGTACATCGAAGCCATTCGCGCCGCGCAGCAGAAGGCGCTTGAAGATGACCCGCGCGTGTTCATCTACGGACAGGACGTCGGCTCATTCGGCGGAGCCTTCAAAGCGACCAAGGGCCTTGCCGCGCAGTTTCCCGGCCGCGTGCAGGACGCGCCGATCAGTGAGGACGCCATGGTGGGCCTGGCCGTCGGGGCAGCCATCGAGGGGCTGCGTCCGATCATCGAGATGCAGTTCGCCGATTTTTCCATTGTGGGGCTCAACCAGATTGTCAACCAGGCCGGAACGAGCTTCTGGCGGACGCAGGTGCCCTGCCCCATCACGGTCCGCCTCCCGTTCGGCGGAACCGCCGGCAGCGGCCCCTTCCACAGCCAGAGCCTCGAGGCGATCTACGCCCATTATCCGGGCCTGATCGTGCTGACCCCGGCCACCGTGGAGGACGCCTACAGCATGCTGCTTGAGGCCGTTGCGATTGATGATCCTGTGATCTTCTGCGAACACAAATTCCTCTATTACCACCTCAAGGCCGAATCGCTCCCCACCGAGGCGCTGCCCATCGGCAAGGCGCGCATTGCACGCCAGGGGCGCGACCTGACCATCGTGACGTACAGCGCGATGCTGCACGAGGCGCTCGCGGCGGCCGACACGCTGGCCGCCGACGGCTACCAGGTCGAAGTTCTCGACCTGCGCTCGGTCAAGCCGCTCGACACCGACACCGTCATGGCCTCCGTGGCCCGCACGGGGCGCCTGCTGTGCGTCGGGGAGGCCTGGCCCTGGGGCGGCGTGACCGCCGAAGTCATCGCGCGCGTCACAAGCGAGGGGTTCGGACTGCTGGACGCGCCGCCGCGGCGTTTGAACGCGAAAGATACGCCCATCCCTTATCATCCCAACCTGTGGACCGCCCATCGGCCCACCGCGCACGCCATCGCTGGCGCGGCGCGCAATGTACTCGGAGAGTGACCATGCCGCACATCCCCATCCTCATGCCGCAGCTGGGCGAGTCGATTGCCGAGGCCACGGTCATCCGCTACCTCGTGCAGCCCGGTGATTCAGTGCAGGAAGACCAGGACCTGATCGAGGTGGAGACGAGCAAGGCCGTCATGTGCGTAACGGCCCCATGCGCCGGCAAGATCAGGGATTTCCGGGCCAAGCTCGACGAAAGCTACCCCGTCGGCGCGACGCTCGGACAGATCGAAGTGAGCGCGGAAGCCGCCGCGCAAAAGGGGCTCGTCGCGACCCCGCCTGCGCAGGCCAACGGCAATCACCATGCGGCGCCAGGGGGCGCCGCGCTGCCGGTGCCATCCGACAGAGTGGCGCCGACCGTGCGAGGCCTCCCGGTTCCAGCCCACGCCGCCGGGGCCAGCTACATGTCGCCCCGCATGAAGGCGCGCATGGACGAACTCGGCTTGCACGCAGCGGACCTGTCCGGCATCGCGGGCAGCGGCACGGCCGGCCGCGTGACCATCGACGATTTCGAGAGGTTTCTGGCCGGGCTCGAAAAACTCAAGCTCACGCCGGCTTCCACCATGCGCGTGGCGGTGGCCGACGCGATGCGGCGCAGCTGGACGCGCCCGATTGCCACCGTCGGCCTGCCCGCGCGCCTGGACGCCATGCTCGCGCACCGCAAGGTGCAGAACCCGAAGCCCGGCCCGGCCCTGTATGCGCTGCGCGCACTAGCCCTCGCCCTCGCGGAGAACAGCGCCGCCGCGGGCCGGCTGGTCGGGCATCACATCGTCCACCCTTCCTCCATCGATATCGGATTCGCCGTGGAGGCCGAAGACGGCGTGCTCGTTCCCGTCATCCGCAAGGCGGACCAGATGGTCCTGAAGGACCTGACCCAACGCTACGACGAGTTGGTCGATCTCGCCCGCAAGCGGCGGCTGCCGGCAGACGCCACGGGGAACTCGATCGCGACCGTGACGAACTTCGGCTCGTTCGGCCTCACGTGGGCAACCCCCATCCCCCTGCCGGAGCAAACGCTGGTGCTCGGGCTCGGAGCAGGCCGCAGAATGCCAATGTGGGACGAGGCATCAAGCCGCTTCATTCCCGTCATGGAGGCGGAGCTGACGCTGAGCTTTGACCACCGCGTGCTGGACGGCGGCGCGGCCGGAAGGCTGCTGACGCGCGTAGCCACGCTCCTGCAACAGCCCGCAACATTGTAGAACACCTACTTCACGTCGTCGCAGTAGATGTCGACGCCCGTCCAGCCAAGGATGAAGTCAAGCAGTTCGCCGGGGTTGAAGCCGGCGCGCAGGGACAGCAGAACGCCGCCGGAGATTTCGAACTGCGTCCAGTAGGCGGGATTTTCGGAAGCAACATAGAACGGAAACGGGCTGTTTGCCATGATGTTCTTGCCGCGCACATCGCATGGCTCGCCCTGATCCTGGACAAAGATCTCGCTCCCGAAAAGGTTGGGATCCCACAGATACTTCCGGCGCTTCCACTCCCTCCCCTCGGCCTTGGCGCGCAGCTTCTCCAGTTCCTCCATGTCCTTGCGGCAGGTGTGCCAATCCTCGCTGCGCGGGATGGGGAGAAACGCAAGCTTCTGTTCGTTAAAGGACAGATCGTTCCCGTTGGCGAACCACTGCCCGCCCTTCAAGCCTATCAAATCACTGCTGATGATAGCGGAGACGTGGACCGGCCCGGCGCGAACACTCGCGCCGTCGCCCACGCCCAGCGTCATCGTAAAAATATCCGCCGCATCCCTGCCGCGCTGCGCGAGATAGGTTCCCGCCGAAGCGCACCCGCTCGACAGACAGACGCACGCAAGGGCTGACGCCACGATAAGAAGGCGAAACGCCGCCATCCCCGCCGCGAATCGACCGGGTTCCGTTCTCATTCTCGCCTCCAGTTTCACTGCCACATGCCTGGGCAGGGCCGCTTCAGATCGCCGGCATGACGTTGCCGCCGCACACCGGAATGAATGCCCCGGTGATGAATCCCGCCAGATCAGACGCAAGGAAGGCCGCCGCGTTCGCCACGTCCTGCTCCACGCCGCGCCGCCGCAGAGGCACGCGTGCCTTGTAGGCGAGGTGCGAGGCGCCGTCGTCCTGCGGGCGATTCTCGCTTGCGATCCAACCCGGTGCAACCTGGTTGACCGTGATCTGGTGCGGCCCGACTTCGCGCGCCAGAACCCTCAGCACGCCGTCCATGCCTCGCTTCCCGGCCACATACGCCCCCTGCTGCGCATCGCACTGCGTGGCGCACTCGGTGTTGATGCCAATGATACGCCCGTGCCGCTTCGCGATCATGGCGGGCACGAAGAGCTGCGCCATGAATACGTTGTGAAGGACGCAGCTCTCAAACTGGGACCGGAAATCGGACTCGTCCTGTTGTAGAACGTCCTTCCATCCGTATTGGACGATGGAGTTGTTCACGAGGATATCGGGATGGCCCAGGAATTCTGCGACCGCATCTCGCATGCGTTCGATGGATTCGCGCTTTCGCACATCCGCCTGCACCACGCAGCAGCGCCGGCCCATCGCCGCGATATCGCGCTGCACATTCTCGGCACGGTCCTTCGCCTGGAAATAGTGAACCGCCACATCGGCACCGCACGCGGCAAGCGTGCGGCAGATCGTGCGCCCGAGTTCGCCCGAGCCCCCCGTCACAAGCGCCGTGCGCCCGCTGAGGTCCACTTTCAACCCCGCATTGCCAGCCAAAGAAACGGGAGCCTTCCGCTCCGGGCTCCGCCCCGCGCTGTGGACGGCCTTGGCCCACAGGTTCTTCATTGTCCGATCTTCCGGCTTCTCTTCCCGGAGCCCTGGCCACCTTTTGCCGGCTTGGAGCCCTGGCCGCTCCCGCCTGCCGCCCCCGCACGCCCCCTGGCCTCTGGCCTTCCCCCGCCCACCTTCCCCCGCCCACCTTGTCCTCGTCCACTCGCTGCCTGAGGCCGCCCGCCTCCAGCCCCGCGTCCTCCTCCACCTGCCACGTTCCGACGTCCATCTCCCGCAGGCTGTCTCCTGTCCCCTGCGCCCTGCCCTCTTCCCCCTTCCGCCCGCCCCTTTCCACCGTCCCCGGGGGGGGCTGCGATCAGGAAGTCCACGCGACGTTTGTCGAAGTCGACTTTCGCCACCCGCACCTGGAGGCGGTCGCCCAGCTTGAACGTGTTCTTCCCGGCCTCCAGGCGGCCGCGTTCCTTGTTGAAGCGGACGAACTGGTCGGACAGGCTCGACACGTGCACGAGGCCCTGGATCTGCAGCTCAATGAGCTCCACAAACAGGCCGAAGTTCATGACGTTCACGACCACGGCATCGTAGGTCTCGGGAGGCTGCTTCTCCGACTGCTCGGCAAGATAGCGGTACTTCTTGATTTCCAGAAGCGATCGCTCCGCTTCCTCCGAGATCTGTTCGGTCTGGGAACAATGCAGCGCAACCCGCTGCAAGGTCTCCTTGTCGAGGCTGCGCGGGGCATTCTCCCTGGAGGCGTTGCCTGAGCGCGCAAGCCAGGCCTCAAGCTGGCGGTGCACCGTCAGGTCGGGGTAGCGACGGATGGGCGATGTGAAATGCGCGTAGTACGTCTTGGCAAGCCCGAAATGGCCGCCCGCCTCCGCAGAATACACCGCGCGCTTCAGGCTGCGCAGCACGGCCGAGCGCACGTGGTACGCCAACGGATCGTCCTTGATCTTCTTGAGAAATGCCGCGAGGTTCGCGCGCTGGTTGAGGTTGCCGGGCTGATAGCCCATGCCGATCAGGTACGCGGCAAGCTCTTCGATCTTCTCCTCGGCGGGCGCCTCATGCAGTCGGGACACCACCGGGATGTTATTGCCCAGCAGCTCCGTGGCGACGGCCTCGTTGGCCGCAACCATACACTCCTCCACGAGCTGGTGCGACGGGTCGCTCACCGAGACCACGATCCCCTTCATGCGCCCGTCGGGCAGCATTTCAACCTGGCACTCCGGCACTTCGAGGTCCATGGCGTGGCGCGCAAAGCGCTGCGCACGAAGCTGCTGGGCGAGCCGGTGCAGTTTCCCGAGCAGGGCGACGGCTTCGGCCGGCATGGCCGCGGGCGCGGCGCCCCCGTCCGTCACGGCGCGAATGGCCTCCATGGCCTGTTCGTACGTCAGGCGCAGGCACGAATGCATGATTGTCTTCGCGAACTTGCGCTTCAGCACATTGCCCTGATCATCCATCGTCAGGAAGGCCGAGAACGCGAGGCGGTCCACGTTCGGGTTGAGGCTGCAGACGCCGTTGGAAAGCTGCTCGGGCAGCATGGGCAGCACCTTGTCGGTAAGATAGGTGCTGTTCCCCCGCTCGAGCGCCTCGCGGTCGAGCGCCGAGCCGGGCCGCACGAAATGGCTCACGTCGGCAATGTGCACGCCCAGCACCCGGTGGCCGTCAGCATCGGTCGTGAGCGACAGCGCATCGTCAAAATCGCGCGCGCGCACCGGGTCGATCGTCAGGATGTACTCGGCGCGCAGGTCCATGCGCGGCCCGGGGTTGCTCACCAGCAGGGACGCCGTCTCGGCTTCCTCCAGCACCTCCGCGGGATACTCGTCGCGCAGATTGTAGTTGCGCACGACCGACAGCGTGTCGAGCGACGGCTGGTCGGACGGACCGATGCGCTCGACGATCTCCGCTTCGGGGCTGACGTGCTTGTTCTCCCACTTGGTGAAGCGGATCACCACGCGATCCTCCAGATTCGCCCCGGCGGCATCGGGCACGTAGAAGTCCTGCTTGTACATGGGGCTGATGGGCACGACGTAAAGGAAGCGGCCGGTGGAGCGCAGGGTTCCCACAATGTCCCGCCGGGCGCGTTCCAGAATCCGGATGATCCTGCCGCTCGGTCCGCGCGAGGCCACGCCTTCGGGCAGAGCCTGCTGCTCCAGACGCACGAGCACCCTGTCGTTCGGCATCGCCGTGCCCATCGCCTCCGCAGGCACAAAGAGCTGCTTGCCCTCGCAGGCCCCGATCCCGTTGACAAACCCGTTTCCGGAACGCAGCACCTGCAGCGTGCCCGTGAGGAGATCCGCCTCCAGCCCCAGCGCATAGCGATTCTGGCGAATGCGGACGATGTCGCCCGCCGCCACCATCTCGTTCAGCCATTTCTGCAGCTGCTTGAGGTTCTTGCCGTGCAGCCCGAGCTCCTTGCCGATTTCGCCATCTGTCATGACGGCAGGCATCCCACGCGCGAGCAACGCCGAAACATCCTGCTTCAAGTTATCTGTATTCATGTGTCCTCACTTCTCCTCGTTGGCTGCGCCCTGCTGCCGCCGGCGCATCCGTGCCGCCAGGCATATCGTTTCGAAATCCGTGAACCGCCATTGCTGCGGAAACTCTTCGCACTGGCGCGGCTTTGCCGCCTGCACCCGGCACGAATTCTCCGGATCCAGGAAAATGCACGCCCCGTCCTCCGCCTCCGTCAGGCTGAGCCCCGCCCGGTCGCGAGTCAGCCGCGTATAGCGCAGCGTGAACTCGCTCACGGTCAGCCCCTCGTGCGCCGCGAGCGCCACGACTTCACCCGGGGCCAGGCGCACGTAGCCGGGCACGCGACAGCAAGCGCCGCAGCGCAGACATGCCGCGGCGCTCACCTGCCCCGGCTCGCTCATGCTTTTCCCGCGCCGAGGCGGGCCTCAATGAACCCGCGCACCGACTCCAGGCTGGCGGGCAGCACCTCCATGCGCGCGGGCTTGCCCTCCATCGCGTTCAGGATCGGATGGTGCGCCAGGTCGCTGCCCAGCGCGGTGCGGATCACCTCGCCGAACTTCGCCGGGTGCGCGGTCGCCAGGCAGATGAGCGGCACGTTGCGCTCCCGGTTCTGCAGGCCCACCGCGACGCCCGCGGCGGTGTGCGGGTCGAGCTGGTACTGGTGCCCGTCGTAGAAAGCGCGGATCGTCGCGAGCGTGCGGGCCTTGTCGGCCGAACCGGCGCGGAAGAGCCCGTCCGGGGGCGCGCCGGCTTCGCCCAAGCAGATCCGGCCGCTGCGGGCGAATTCGCCCATGAGATCCCGCACGCGCTGCGGATCCCCTCCGACATGGTAGTACAGGTATCGTTCGAAATTGCTGGCCGCCTGGATATCCATCGAGGGGCTCACGGTCGCGCGCACGGCGCGGCTTTCGTAGACCCCGGTCGTAAAGCAGCGTGCGAGAATGTCGTTTTCGTTCGTCGCAAGGATCAGCCGCCGGATCGGCAGGCCCATCCGCCTGGCCAGGTAGCCTGCAAAGATATCGCCAAAATTGCCCGTCGGCACGCTGAACGCGACCTCGCTCGCGCCCGTCGCATCCATGGCGCGAAAGGCCCCGTAGAAATAGTACACCACCTGCGCGGCGATCCGCGCCCAGTTGATCGAATTCACGGCGCCGAGAGCGTGCCGGTCGCGGAACGGCAAATCGTTAAAAAGAGCCTTCACAATCGCCTGGCACTCGTCAAACGTCCCCTCCAGCGCAAGGTTGAACACGTTGTCATCGAGCACCGTCGTCATCTGCCGCTCCTGGGCCTTGCTGACGCGCTGGTGCGGATGCAGGACAAAGATTCGGATGCCGGACTTGCCGCGGACGCCATGAATTGCGGCGCTGCCCGTATCGCCGCTGGTCGCCGCGACGATGTTCAGCGTCTGGCCGCGCTCCGCGAGAAATCGCTCGAACAAGTTCCCGAGCAGCTGCAGCGCGATGTCCTTGAAGGCCAGCGTGGGGCCGTGATGCAGCTCGAGCATATGCACATGCCCGACCCGCACGAGCGGCGTCACCTCGGGGGTCCGGAACTTGGAGTAGCTGCGCCGCACGAGCGCGCGCAATTCGGCCTCCGGCAGGTCGGCGTAGAGGCCAAGAATCCTGGCCGCCAGCTCCGCGTAGGTCAGATGCCGCCATGCCGGCAGCTGATCCGTGACGTCGGGAATGCTCTCCGGGAGCAGCAGCCCGCCGTCCCGCGCCATTCCGGTCATTACCGCATCCCGGAACCCGACCGGCGCATCGCCCCCTCTTGTACTGATGTAATTCACAGCGTGCAGCGTAGAGTGCCCCCGGGGGCTCAACAAGCTCTTTCGGTTCAGTTCCCGCGCCGCTCGGGGATGGGTTTGCCGAGATGGCGCAACACGGCCTGCAGATCCTCCCAGACTTCCTTCTTGGCCGCGGGAGCGCGCAGCAGATAGGAAGGATGGAACGTGGGCATGAGGTCGATCCCTTCCAGCGTGTGCCAGCGGCCGCGGAGGTTCGAAATGCTGACTTCCGTGTTCAGCAGCCCCTGCGCCGCCGTGGCGCCCAGCGCGACAATGACGCGCGGCTTCAGTGCGGCGATCTGGGCCTTGAGATACGGCATGCAGGCGTCCCGCTCTTCGGGCAACGGCCTGCGGTTGTCCGGCGGACGGCATTTGAGAATATTGCCGATGAAGACATCGTCGCGCGTCAGCCCCATGGCCTCAATCATCTTGGTCAGCAGCTGGCCCGCCTTCCCGACGAACGAGAGGCCCTGCAGGTCCTCGTCTTCGCCCGGCGCCTCGCCAATGAACATGATCTCCGGATGCGGGTTTCCCTGGCCGGGCACCGTCCGCGTCCGCGCAGAGTGCAGCCCGCACTTCGTGCACGCCGCGATGTGTTTTGCCAGGCCTGCCAGGTCGCCCGGGAGCGCAGCAGCGCCGGCGCTGGCGAGGGCGGCGGGGGTTGGGGCCGAGGCCGCGGGGCGCGCTTGCGGAGGAAGCGAGGGCGGCGCGTCTTTCTTTAGCGATGATTTCAGCCGGGCCGCCTGTTCCGGGGGCACTTCGAGGTGAAGCACACCTTCGTCAAGTTTGTACTGCACATACGCAGCGATGTCCTCAAGAACCTGGTTGAGCGTCGCGCTCATTGCTGCTCGGGGTTCGAATTCTGCATGTCCTTGCGCGCCTTGTGCACGGCGATGCCCTTCACGAAGAGCGGGCCAAAAATCACGTAGGCAAAGCCCAGCGCCAGCATGCCTACCGCCACCCGCGCCGCCACGAGGTGGGGCAGAATCCACATCAGGAGCACAAGCAGAATGCACAGGGAGAAGAGCATGTTGCTCTTGGTGGGCTTCGGATACCGCAGGTTCGTCACCTGCAGGATGATGAACACAATGATTCCTACGAGGAAGAGCGTGGCGACCGGGCCCTGATTGAGAGAGAAACGCTCCTGCGGCGGGCTCAGAGAAAAGAAGACGAACAGGGCGATCCATCCGGCATTGGCGGTAATCGGGAGCCCGGCATAGCCGCCCTGCCCGCGCAACGGGTCCTTGACCTTGAAGCGGGCAAGCCGGACCATTCCCGACAGCGCCACGGCCGACGGCAGCAGAACCCGCCAAAAGGGATCTTTGCTCTGCAACGTCACGGCGTAGATGAGGATGGCGGGCGCAATCCCGAACGCCGTCAAGTCCACGTAGGTATCCAGTTCCGCGCCAAAGGCGCTTGTGCCTTTCAGCCAGCGGGCGACATTGCCGTCCAGCCCGTCCAGAATCATAGCCAGCATGATCAATTTCGCCGCCATGCTGAAAAGAGCGGGGCGGTCCTGGATGCCCTCGATCGTCACCAGCATGCTGAGAAATCCCGACAGCATGGCGGCGATGGTGAACAGGGACGGGACCACCTGTCGCCAGGTGATCACGGGGCGGACAGGTTGCTCCTGATCATCCTTCATTTGTCATCCTTCTTCTTCAGGCGCGCGACGACCGATACCCCTGCGGCCACGCGGTCTCCAACCTTCACGCCCACGTCAACATCCGCGGCCGGAAAATACATATCAAGCCGCGAACCGAACTTCATCATCCCGATCGGGTGGCCCTTCTCCAGGGGCACCTTCCTGTTGGGGTCCGGCCAATACACGACCCTGCGCGCCACGGGGCCCACGATCTGGTTGACAAGACAAACGGTGTCGGCGTTGCTGATGCGGATCGAGTTGTGCTGGTTGCATTCCGAGGACTTCTCCTTGAACGTGAAAATGTGCTTCCCGGGGAAATAGCCGAGAAACTCGGATTCACCGGCGATCGGCGCGCGATTTACATGCACGTCGAACAGGCTCAGGAAGATGCTGATCCGCGTGACCGATCCTTCGCCGAGGCGCCCGAGGTCACCTTCCTTCAGCCCACAAAAGGGCGCCATCTTGGCGAATTGATCCGGCGAGAGGTCGACGATGTTGGCAATTCTGCCGTCCGCACCGGAGACGATCAGAGAGGGATCAGGCGGGGAGAACCGTGCGGGGTCACGGAAGAAGTAGAGCATGTAGAGCCCCACCGCGAGTCCAACCAGGGCGCTTGGAACCAAAACCCTGAGACCCTCGGCCCCTGCCATCCGCGCAATAGCGGCGACGAGAAGACCCAGGAGGACAGACACACCCAGAAACGGCAGAACTTCAGGACGTACGCTCAACATAAGGATTCCCTCTCTTGTAAGATGCGCGCGATTGTCTGGAAATGAGCCTTTCAAGTCAAGTTTGCTCATTCAGCGCCGGTTGACGGTTGGTTCCGCGCGCTGTTACAGTATGACCTCACCACCGGAAGAGGAGCGCACAGAAAAACCATGGCCTTGCAGGATATCGAGCTGATCGCCCCTCCCGATGGCGCGGTAACCCAGCCGCTGCAGCGTTACTACTGTCCCACGGATGAAGAGCGCGAACAAAGCCTCGCAGCCGGCCGGCGAACCGGCGCCGCGCCGATTCAGTGGGATGCGCTGAAGACGCAGGGGCTGGACCGCAGCCTCCCCGCCGGCGTTCTCTTCGAGTGGGACCCCCTGCCCGCGCACCTCGGTCCCGCGAGCTACGAGCTGCGCATCTCCGAACGCCCGGAGTTCCGGGAGACGATGCTTCTGCGCGACCTGGAGGAGAATCGCGTTGAGGTCCTCCACCTGCACATCGCGACGCGTTACTACTGGCGCGTCGCCGCCTGCCAGAACGGCGCGCGCGTCGCCGAGTCGAAGACGCGGTCGTTTCTCACGCACGATGCGACGCCGCGCTGGATCGCTGTGCCGGGAATGACCAACGTGCGCGACCTCGGCGGCTGGCCTCTTCCCGGCGGCCGGCGCGTCCGCCAGGGCATGCTGTACCGCAGCTCGGAGATGAACAGCCACGTTCTTATCACGGAAGAAGGCAAGCGCATCCTCACGGACAACCTTCGCATCCGCACGGACCTGGACCTGCGGAGCCCGCCGGAAGACGTTCGCCCGGTGCTTGATCCCCAGCGCGTGGAATGGATCAATATCCCCGTCATGCCGTATTCAGCCATCTGCGAACCCCGCTTCATGGAAGGCTACCGGCGCGCCTTCGCCATCTTCGCCGATCATGCCAGGTACCCCCTTCTCTTTCACTGCTGGGGCGGCGCGGACCGGGCCGGCACTCTGGCCTTCCTTGTCAGCGCACTGCTCGGCAAGGAAATGCAATACCTGGCGCGGGATTACGAGCTCACGTCGCTCTCCATATGGGGCGAGCGGTCCCGCTGGTCCCAGGAGTTTCAGGCGCTGCTGGCCACCCTTGCCCCCTTTGGCGAGGGAGGCAATGTGAACCGGCAGGGTGGGGAATACCTGCTTCACATCGGGGTCACGGCGCGGGAGATCGAACGCCTCCGCGGCCGGCTCATCTCGGCGTAGCAAGGGGCCGAACAACACCGGCGCGCGCCGGTGTTCACTCCAGATAACAGGTGTCGTACGAGAGCCTGCCGGCGCGCCACGCATAGATGCGGTAGCTGCCCTGGCGCCCCCAGAATCCGGCGACCGGCGCGCTTATGAAAACAGGGACGTCCCCGTCCCAGTGCAATTCGTCGCGATGAAAGTGGCCGGTTAGTTCCGCGCGCACGTTGCCCGAGCCAAGCAGTCGGGCCCAGTTCGCGCGCGCCGCGGCGGGCCAGCCGGGGTGCATCGTATTGCCGTAAAAATCCTCGCCGGACGAGGCATGCGTGCAGACAATCACCGGCTGCCGCCCCGCAGCGCGAAGCTCGCGCTCCAGCCAGGCCAGCGGATCGTACCCTTCCATCACGAAGTCCTCGCGCAGGGGCTCCGTGTCGAGCAGCAGGAACCGCACCCCGTGATGCTCCACGCTGCGGCACAGCGGCCCGATCGCATTCGTGTAGGCGGCCAGCGTCGCGTTGAGCTTCTTGGGAAGAATGTCGTGATTCCCCGGCAGGACGTAAAGCGGCATGTTGAGCCGGGCAAGCGTGGAAGTCGCCGTGTGCACAACCTGAGTCTTCAGAATATTGTCTGCGAATACGTCCCCCGTGTGGAGCACAAACTCGATCTTCATGGGCAGGCGGTTGATCTCGTCCACCACGCGCCGGGCCCGGGCGTCATGATCCACCACGCCGAAATGCGTGTCCGTAATCTGCACAAACCAAAACGCGTTGGTGTCGGCGGCGGCGGCGGCGGCGCGCCCCGCCGCGAGAAAGAGCGCAGCTAGAAGAACGAGAAAGCGGACGGAGAGCGCAGACGAATTCCAGCAACGAGTATTCATGGCCGTGTTGAAATGGTGCGCCTGGCGGGAATTGAACCCACAACCTTTGGCTTCGGAGGCCAACGCTCTATCCAATTGAGCTACAGGCGC
>CAYRKB010000082.1:0-19365 GCA_964424705.1 uncultured Victivallales bacterium | reverse complement strand
CATGAAGTTGCTTCGCGAAATCGTTCAGGAGCTGTGCCAACCGGTGACCGTGATCGGCACAACCGTTGACATGCTTGCGGCGGGCAGGCTGGGAAAGCTTCCGCCCACCCAGTATCGGATGCTGCATCTGGCGTCAGAGGAGGGAAAGAGAGTGCAGTTCCTTATCGACAAGCTGATTGGGGTACTCGGGGTCCCGTCGCACCTTTCGCCTGATGCGAAGGATCTTGAAGGCATTTACGGCCCGCCCCCATCGCCTTAGCGGGGCAGTGAGCATTCGATGCTCGCGGGCGAGCATTTCGGATCAGAGATCTTTAGCACAAGAACCGGGTAATCATATGTACAAACAGCTGCTCGCAGCCCTGTCGTGTATCGGCCTCTCGCTCGGACCTGTGTACGCCGAGACCACGGACGAACCGTGTATCCTTGCATTGCTGACGGACCTCTACGGAACAAAGACCTACCAGGTAGTCACGACGAACGACCTGCCCTCGCTTAAAAGTGAGGCCAAGCTGGACAACGACGCCATGCCTAAGGCCTATAGGAATCTCCGCGCTGCCTGGCGGAGAGAACATGAAGCCGCAAACCCGCAGCCAGCCCAACCTGTCCCTAACTCTACCGGCCAGGTATTCCAGGTGCGGACGCGGATCCCCCCCTACCCCATGAAACGCCTGCCTCCGCCACGCGAAGTGCGACAGGTGGGGGTGTTCCCGACAGCGGCAGCCGCCGAGGAGAGGAAGAAGGTCTTCGAGGATCTCGAGACCGCGCGCCTTGAAAGCATGGCGGCGGACCAGTTTAAGGCCGCCGAGGCATCTTCGGCCCCCTCGAAGTATTCCTTCAAGAAACCGTCGCGCGCGCCGGCAGCCAGCCACGCCAAGCCGGCCGACCCCGCAGGAGATAAGAAGCTGATTGACGAGTTGATCCAGGAAATCGCCAAGGTCCGCGCAGAGTCCGATTTGCAGCGGAGCGCAACCGGCCTCAAGACCCCTGAAAACGCCGACAGGCGCAAACTGGGCGATCCTGTAAAGCTTCAGGGCGCAACTCTAAAATCCAACACAGAGTTTAACAAGTAGGCGCGGCCGTTAACACGATGCGGCGGGCTGCTGTGCGCGCGGCTGGATTCAACAGTCATGCCCGTCTCTGCGAGTCCTTACAAATGAAACGAAAAATGAGGAGCACGAAGTGAAGCGACGAAATCCGCTGACAGCATTGAGAGAGTACAAGGCGCTACGGAAACACGCGAAGGACATCCGGGGCGTGCATCTGCGACACCTCTTTGCGGAAGACGCGAAGCGGGGCAGTCGCCTGCGCGCGGAAGGAGCCGGGCTCTACCTCGACTATTCGAAGAACCGCGTAACACCCGAGATCCTCCGCGGGCTGTTCGCGCTCGCCCGCGCCCGCGCGCTGCGTCCGGCGATTGAGGACATGTTCAAGGGCAAGGCCATCAATGTGACGGAAAACCGCGCTGTTCTGCACGTCGCCCTTCGCAACCGGTCCAACAAGCCGATCCGGGTGAATGGCGAGGATGTAATGCCCGCCGTGAACAAAGTCCTGCGGAAGATGGCGCGCTTCTCGAACGAAGTGCGCAGCGGCGCATGGCGGGGCTATACCGGAAAGCGGATCCGCAACATTGTCAACATCGGTATCGGGGGCTCGGACCTCGGGCCTGCCATGGCGTACGAGGCGCTCAAGGCCTATAGCGACCGCAAGCTCACCGTCCGCTTCGTGTCGAACGTTGACGCGACACACTTCGCCGAACAGACGCGCGGGCTGGACCCGGCGGAAACGCTCTTCATTGTCGCCTCCAAGACGTTCACGACTCAGGAGACCATGACCAACGCCGCCACCGCGCGCGCCTGGGTGCTCCGTCGCCTTCGCGACCCGCAGGCCGTCGCCCGGCACTTTGTCGCGGTGTCCACCAACGCCGCCGAAGTGGCGAAGTTCGGCATCGACACGCGCAATATGTTCGAGTTCTGGGACTGGGTGGGCGGCCGCTACTCGCTGTGTTCCGCGATCGGCCTGCCGCTGATGGTCGCCATCGGCCCCGACCACTTCAGCGCGATGCTCGATGGCGCCCACGCCATGGACCGCCATTTTCGGGAGGCACCGCTCGAAAGGAATCTCCCCGCGATCATGGGCCTGCTAGGTGTCTGGTACAACAACTTCCTGGGTGCTGCCTCGCATGCGGTTTTGCCCTACGACCAGTACCTGCACCGCTTCGCGGCGCACCTGCAGCAGCTCGACATGGAGAGCAACGGAAAGAGCGTGGACAAGGATGGCAAGCCCGTGGGCTGGCAGACCGGCCCTATCATCTGGGGGGAGCCGGGCACCAACGGGCAGCACGCCTTCTACCAGCTCATTCACCAGGGCACAAAGCTGGTTCCCGCCGACTTCATCGGGCTGTGCCATTCGCTCAACCCGCTCGGCGACCATCACGACAAGCTTATGGCCAACTTCTTCGCGCAGACCGAGGCGCTCGCGTTCGGCAAGACCCACGGGGAAGTACGCGCTGAGGGTACGCCGAAAGCGCTTGTCCCGTTCAAGGTGTTTGAGGGAAACCGCCCGACCAACACGATCCTTGCAGAACGGCTTACTCCCTCGATCCTGGGCGCGCTGGTGGCCCTTTACGAACACAAGGTCTTTGTGCAGGGCGTCGTTTGGAACGTCTACTCGTTTGACCAATGGGGTGTTCAGCTCGGAAAGGTGCTTGCCGACAGGGTCCTTCGCGATCTCGCGCCGACGCAAGCGGCGCCGCTCCGGCACGACAGTTCGACGAACTCTCTGATCCGCCGCTATCGCAAGGCGCGCGGCGCGCGGTAGCCCATTGTACGGAAAGGCCGCGCCCCGGCGAGTCGGACGGACAGGTGAAGCACGCTTGCGCGACGGGGATGCAATGACCGGTTCTCGCTCAGTCCCGCGGATCTTGGTTGTGCTCTTTGCGTTCGCCGTTTTCGCGCGCTCGGTGGCAACAATTCCCGCGGTCATCCTGCAAGGTCGAGTCCAATGGCAACTGGGAGAATTCACGGTCTTCCGGACCAGTCACATTGGCCCATCGCTCGCGTTCGCAGTGCTGTCTCTACTTGCGGTGACCAGGATACTCCTACGGCGCTGGTATGATCGGTTCGTCGGACTCCGGCGTCGCCCGCGTCCGTGTCTGCTCGCCCTCCTGATAGCGGCTGCAGGATACGCAGCGCTCACCGGTCCGAATACTCTGCATGGAGACGGATGCGAGTATATCCTCCAAACGCAAGGCATCGTTTTTGACCGCACCTTGACCATCCGCCCTGAAGCGCGTAAGGACTATTGGAACAGGACCAACCCGTACGGGGTCAGGCGCGGAGGAACGCGGCCGCCCGCAAAGGTCCTCAGCGAATCATCCCAGTCAGGCGGCGGCTTCGGGGGGCTATATCCGGATCGCTTCGGAAACTACCGCTACTACCATTTCCGGGCCTACTCGGCGGCTGTAGCCCCCGTCTATATTCCGTTCCACCTTCTGGATTCTTCAGGAAGCTTGGAATACCTCTCGTTTCGCTTCGTAAATGTCTGCCTGCTTCTGGGGTTCTTCTTCCTCGCCTATCGCCAGAGACCGCAATGGACCACCCTGGCTATTCTTGGATTCCTGCTGTTCTCCCCCCTGGTTCCATATTGCGAATGGCAGCATCCGTAAGTCTTCTGTCTTACGCTCGTGTTTCTCTCCTTCCATCTGGCAACCAGCCGGAGGCTGCTCTTCTTGCCCCCCCTCCTCCTGGGACTGGCGGCGAGCATCAACCTGCCGATCCTGCTCTTCTTTCCGTGTCATCTCATGATTGCATTCCAAGGCATGGACTCCCGCCGGGCCGGGCCCCTTGCGAAGATGGGCATGGGATATCTAGCAGGCGCGGCCGTTGGCCTCTCGTCGTCAATCTACTACGCGTACTATTTTAACACCTCGAGCGTCATAGCACATGTCGGCATAGCCTCCCTGGGCTACGCGTCGCTGCCACGAGTCGCTGAAATCTTCTTCAGCCCGATCATTGGCGTCGCCTTCTTCTTTCCATTGTCCCTGGTTGCCCTGCCGGCCTGTATCACCCGCAAGAACTTCGCGACGCTTTGCTTGATCCTTGCAAGTGTTGCCGCCGCAACGTGGCTTGCGACCTCAACGCGCAACCTTAACTCCGGACAGATCGGCACCGTGAGGTATGCGGTGTGGCTGATCGCTCCCCTGTGGTATTTCGTGTTCCGCTACGTTCCAGATCGATTCAGCTTCAGGCCCAGAGGATGGTTCTTGATTGCCGCCCTGTGCATAAGTGCATTCTTGAGCTTCTACCTGAAGACGTATGAGCTGCTGGGAAAGGATATTCGAAGATTCGGAGGCGCATGGCGAGCGCAGCCTGAGGTCGCAGCCATGATAAGGGCGCTGCCATTCTACAACGGTGATGCCGAGGTGGTTGTCGAGAATAGCATGGGCAAAGAGCTAGCCCTTCCCAGCCAGTTCAAGGATAGCTACGTATGGGATCTGGGGCGCGACGATTACCTTTGGATTCTTTCGGAGCGATCCATAGCAAGACGGTCCCCCCTGATCCTTCGAGCGGAGACCCCTCAAGAGATATCGGTGGCGATAAGCCCCCGACAGCCCATCACGATCTCCGTGAAAGGGAACATTGTTCGCGTCGTTCTGGCCGACCATCCGCCTCGCATGTATCGCCACCCCGTATTGGGCAACTACCTGATGCTAAGAAGCAAGGGGAGAATCACAAAAGTGCTGAAGAACCAGCGGTTCATCATAAAGTCCGACTTCGTCAAACAAGTCGAATCACTTGGCGAAGCCCGGCCCGCTGAGAAAGCCCCTGCTCAAGAGTGAGCGGACATCGTCGTTGCCGTAAGCGCGTTTCCAGACACATTGCGCGCTCATGATGCTGAAGCCTTATCGCCCGAACATGTCGCGGAACGGGCCGTCCTTGACCGGGCGGATCTCGCTCTCCTGGGCGGGGCCCCGCTCGTAGGGCGGCGGGCTGATCAGAACGCGGTCGTCAGGATCGGCATTGCCTCCGCTGAACGGCGGCCACTCACCGACCCCGCCGCGCCTACGTTGCTCCTCCATGACCACCTGAAAGTATTCCTTCTTCGCGATGGAATACAGGAAGAAGGCCATGAAGACGAGAATCCATCCTCCCGGTAGAGTCATGAGCCCACGCACGGCAAAGGCCAGGGCCATGTATTTTCCGATTCTCACCGCGATCAGCGTGGCTTTGACACGCCCCATTCGGCGCGTAAGCAGAGCCCTCACTACGCGGCCACCATCCATGGGGAACGCAGGAAGCATGTTGAATGCGGCCAGCGCAAAATTCACCACTCCCAGGAACTGCACCACATTGCAGTGGATACCGTAATGCCTTGTGAACGGCAGCGGCCATAGATTCGAAGCAATCTCAAGCTCTCCGCCCCCGTACCAGCATGCGAACCCAAGCACGACGCTCACCAACGGACCGGCTATGGCCATCAGAAACTCATGAAGCGGGCGCGCGGAAATCCTGTCCATCTGCGCCGCCCCGCCGATGAACATCAGCGTGATGTCCCGGACACGGCATCCCGTACGCAGCGCGACAAAGGAATGTCCCAGTTCGTGCAGCGCGATGCTGACGAAGATGCCTACTTCCAGCCCCACCAGGAGCGCAAGCTCTCGAACTCCGCCGCTCATGCCGCTGCTGATCGCGATAATCGCAAAAAGAACGATAAGGGAGATGTGAATCCGGATTGGAATCCCCCAGACTGTGCAGATCCTGTATGACGAGCCGAACATTGTGGTCCCCTATTACTTCCGTCCGCCGGGCGGATCGCAGATGACGGTGTCGCGGCGGCTGACGCCATCGTCGCGCACCGGGTAATCGAGCGTATAGTGCAGCCCCCGGCTCTCCTTGCGCAGCATCGCGGAGCGGATAATAAGCTCCCCCACATCCGCAATATTGCGCAGTTCAAGAATGTCGGCCGTCACCAGGTAGTCGAGATAATAGTCCCTGATTTCCGAGCGCAGGTTGCGGATGCGCCGATAGGCCCGGTCAAGGCGCTTGTTGGTCCGCACGATGCCGACGTAGTCCCACATGCAGGTGCGGACCTCGTTCCAGTTATGCTCCAGCACGATCGCCTCGTCGCTCGGCACCGCCGACCCTGACTCCCAGTCGGGGATGCGGACGGCCGCGTCGACCGGCGCGGGCTCGCCCCGCACCCGTTCCGCGAGCGCGTGGGCGCAGACGAGCGCTTCCAGCAACGAATTGCTTGCGAGGCGGTTCGCGCCGTGCAGACCGGTACACGCCACTTCGCCGCACGCATACAGGCCGGGCATCGACGTCGCGCCGTCCACCTCCGCCTCCACGCCGCCGCAAAAGTAGTGGGCCGCGGGAACCACCGGTATGAGGTCCCGGCTCATGTCGATGCCAAAGCGCAGGCACGCGTCGTAGATATTCGGGAACCGGCGCTGCAGAAACGCGCGCGGCTGGTGCCGGATGTCGAGGTAGACGCAGGGCGCGCCGCTGGACTTCATCTCCGAGTCAATCGCGCGCGCCACGATATCGCGCGAAGCAAGCGCGCCGCGCGGGTCGTAGCGCTCCATAAACGATGCGCCGGACGCATCGACGAGCCGCGCGCCTTCCCCTCGCACGGCTTCGCTCACCAGGAAGGACTTGGCCTCCGGATGGTACAGGCACGTGGGATGGAACTGGATGAACTCCATGTTCTTGATCGGGAGCCCGGCGCGCCAGGCCGCGGCCACGCCGTCGCCAGTGGCAACGTCCGGGTTGCTGGTGTAGAGGTAGACCTTGCCGCCGCCGCCCGTGGCGAGGACGGTGTGAGGCGCGCGCACAGCAAGGATCTCCCCCGTCAGCCGGTCAAGCACGTACGCGCCGACACAGCGGTTCTCTCCGCCGATTCCCATCCAGCCGGTAGTTACAAAATCGATCAGCATGCAGTGCTCGCGGACCGTGATATTCGGCTCCGCCTGCACGCGCGCCAGCAAGGCGTCCTCGATGCGACGTCCGGTAATGTCGCCGGCGTGGAGAACCCGGCGCCGGGAATGCCCGCCCTCCTGGCCTAGATCATACTCCCCGCTTCCGCCGCGCCTGGCGAATTCAAGGCCCAGCGACTCGAGCTCGGCGATGCGGGCGGGACCTTCGGTCACGATGCGCCGCGCAGCTCGCTCCGAGCATAACCCGTCCCCCGCCTCCAGCGTATCGCGCAGGTGCTCCGCGAAGGAGTCGTCGGGGTCCATCACGCAGGCAACCCCGCCCTGGGCGTAGCTTGTGTTGCAGTCCCCGCGCCCTTTCTTGGTCACCACGATCACCCTACCCGTGCGCGCCAGATGCAAGGCGCTCATAAGGCCAGCGATGCCGCTGCCCACCACGAAATAGTCGCAATCGAGAATCTTCATACTTGCCACCGCCGCCCGCGTTCCGTTCTCTGTGCCGCCCTACGACCGCTCCTTGTAAACGGTGTCCACCGCAAGCCCCGCCGCAAGGAGCAGCATGGCCTTGGCCGGTGCGGCGGACTCCTTCAGGGAGATAATGTAGTTGTCGGCGGACGTAAAGAGCTCCTTCCCGATGCCGGCCCACTTCTTGGTGATGCTTCCTATTTCGTTTCCGGACTTATCCAGAAACCGGAAGGTCCAGCCTTTCCAGTCGCCCTTCACCATCGCCACTTCATTGCCGGAGGCGTCAAAGACGCGGAATGCCCCGCCCAGGGTGAAGAGTTTGCTCTGGAACCAGCCCACCGTCCTCCCTGCGGAGTCCAGGATGCTGACCCGCGACCTCAGCAATGTGAATCCGCGCTGAATGGAAAACAGAAGCCTGGATTCGTCGTCCGGTGTTTCTCCCTCAAAAACAAACACTTTCGTGGGCAGCATCTGCTTGTTCAGGATGAAACGAAGAACATGAACAAGCGCGCCCGGCCGCTCCTTGGCCGTGCCCAACTGAGCGCCGGTCTCCGGGTCAAGGATGTCGTAGATATCGGAAAGTTTCATGAACCCAACCCGCTCCCGGACAAAAAACGTTCTTCGATTAAGCACCCCAACTCCTTTCCGCACGAACGTCCTGTGCTTCCCTCCAAGGCCCCGCTGCCGGACGGGTGAGCAGCAGTGGCAGTAGCCAGACGATCCGTTACTTTACCACGGCCCATACACAGCTGCAACTGCAGTGATAGCTCCCAAATCTACGGATCACGGCTGCGGCAAGAAAGCCGCCGTGGACATTTCGAGGCGACCGGCCCGGACCTTGACATCGCGCGGCGAAAGGATACTGTAACGCGCTTCTCCTGATTGCGCCGACGCGGCCGCAGGAGCGTGACCGTAGGTTAATTCAGGAGACAGCCATGCTTGATCGCCGCGACCGTATCACTCGCTCTGCACGCCTGCTACTTCTTGCGCTGGGACTCTTCCTTGGAGCGCGCGTCGGATCGCGTGCACAAAGCCAGACGCCCACCCTCAAAACACCGGGAGACGATATGGGACTCGCTGACGCAAAGGAAATGCGCGAAAAGGGCCTGGCTGCAGAGGCTAAGCAGGACTGGGATTCCGCCCTGACTTACTGGGAGCGGGTGATTGACCGCTCGGTTTCCAGCCGGGCGCAGCGGGAAGAAGCCTTTGCCCATATTCACACGTTCCGCGACAAGGTGAAGCCTTTCAACACGGACTCTTCCAAGGCGAAGTCATGGCCCACGCTGGTCGTCATCTTCAAGAATGTGAACGTCACGTGGGATGGCGGCAGCTTCAAGAGCACTGTGAACGAGAAGGATATGGAGGACGCCCGCAACCGTGTGAACGCGTTCGCCAAGGCCGTGTTTGAGTACACCGACGGCGCCCTCCGGATCGACCCCGAGTTCCTCGTAATCGACGAGCCGCTCACCACGCTCGACCGCAGCGAGCCGGGGCCCTCCTTCGCCTGCAACCGCGAGGCGGAAATGCAGCTGATCACGAAGAAGCTGAAGCTTCAGGATGCCGTCCGGGGCACCCCAAAGCGCTACGAGCACGTCCTTTGCTACGTGAAGTTCGTTGGTGACGACGGTAAACCGATCAACCCGCCCTACCAGGCGGACACCGGCGGAGGCGGACCGGGCGGAGCATCCTTCATGGACTGCCCCTGGTTCCCGGGCTACTACCGGAACATTGAACTGGGCGAGATTGAGCTCCACGAGTTCCTCCACCCTATCCACATGATCTTCAACGATATCGTCTGCTACCCCGACGGCATCGCGATCAGTCCCGACTGGGGCGGCGGCCAGAACACCACCTGGAAGCAGGTCGCAGGAGAGCCCGGCATCATGTCGCTCTACAAGTACATGATGCGCGTGCGCTACACACGGCTCATGTGGAGCGAGATCACGCAGGTGGAGCCCAAGGAATCCTTCTGGGGCGGCCCCAACCAATGCGACTGGGTCGTGCTTGGCCCCTTCAGTGCGACGGAAGGCAAGTCCGCCTTGGACGAGGCCTTTATTGACGAGGAGAAGATCCAGCCCGCCGAAGGCGCGGAGGCCGCCGGCAAGACCTGGGTCCACGCCCGGAGCCGCAACGGGGTGATTGACCTCACGACCGTGCTCGGCGACAAGCCCAACTCCGTCGCTTACGTGGCAACGCTGCAGAAGATCTGCGGCAAGTACGACCTCACCATGGGTTCGAGCGGCGGACTGAAGGCCTACTTGAACGGGACGCTCATTCACACCGCAAAGGGACCCCGCGACTTCGCTCTCAATCAGGATAAGGTCCAGATCATGTTCAAGCCCGGCTTCGAACTGAACCTCTATCTCTTCAAGGTCGAGAATTCCGGCAAGGGGTGGAAGTTCCAAGCCCGCACTTCCACGCTTGACGGCGGTACGCCCTGGGGCTCAGAGCACGAACTGCCTGGCGCGAAGTAGGCCTTAGCCTCAAGATTTGTCGCGAGCTTTTGTCGGCACCCGCGCCTCACACCGACAGCGCCGGTGTCGACATCCAGCACCCGATTTCCGGCACGCTGGCGAAATCCAGCGCTATCACGGTCACCCCCGCAATCTTGTCCGGGCTGGATTCCGGAAGATTCTGCAGGATCAGGCGGTAGCCCTCCTGCTTGAAGCTGATCTTCTTACCGCTGACAAGAAAGCTGGCCGCCTTGACCTTTGTCCTCAGGCCGCCAATGCCAAATTCCTTTCCGGGCCAGCAGCGGCACCACACGTAAAGCCGCTTCCCTTTGCGCGAGACACTTCCGAGCGCAAAGGCGGGCGCGTTCGTGCGATCCAGCTTCCCGTACACGGCCTCTTCGTTGACCTTGAGCCACTTCCCCACGGTCTTGAGCGGCTTCACGGCCTCTTCCGGCGGCGTCCCGTCCGGGGCCGGCCCGATGTTCAAGAGCAGGTTGCCCGACCCGCAGCAGGCGGTGTTCAGCATCTTCAGGATCGCCCGCGGCGTATGGCTGTCCGCCGCGGCGGACGGCATGTAGCCCCAGGAAGTGTCATTGAACGTCATGCAGGCTTCCCAGCCGCGGCCGCTCTCAGCCGCCTTCACAGAGCCCTCGGGAGTCGAGAAATCCTCCTCCAGGTTAAGCCGGTCGTTAATGATGAGGTGCGGCTGGATGGACCGCGCCATCTGGTTGATCGCCAGCCCGTCCCAGCCCTCATAGCTGTTGAACGGCCGCGCCACGTCGTACCACAGGATGTCAACTTTTCCGTACTGCGTAAGGAGTTCCTGCACGCAGCCCTGCGTAAAGCTCAGGAAGCGCAGGCGTGCCCCGGGGTCATAGGCGGCCGCGGCGCCATCGGGATGATGCCAGTCCATCAGGGAGTAGTAGAACCCGATCTTGAGACCGAACTCGCGGCAGGCGTCCACATACTCGGCCACCAGGTCGCGGCCGCAGGCGCTCTTCACCGAGTTGAAATCGGTCTGCTTCGTGTCCCACAGACAAAAGCCATCGTGATGCTTCGTGGTCATCACCATATACTTCATGCCCGATTCCCTGGCGAGGCGGCACCACTCCCGGGCGGGGCGGCGCTTCGGACGGAACCGGCTGGCGAGCTTCTCATATTCCTTCACCGGGATGCTTTCCTGAGCCTGCACCCACTCGTTGCGGCCGAGAAACGCGTACAAGCCCCAGTGCACGAACATCCCGTAGCGCGCGTCGTTCCACCATTTCATGCGACTGGGTCTCGTCGCCGCAATCGAAGCCTCATATTCAGTCCTGCACTGTAACATCATCGAAGTGTCCCCTTCCCGATCGCCGGCGTTGCACGTCGACTGGGACCACACTAGAACTCCATGCCGCTCAAGTCAACACGAGGAAGCTTAGACGCATCCAATATGCGTCACCCGCTGGCCGCGTATCGCCTCAGTTATGCAGGGGCCTCCCCGTGGCCTTGCGCCACGGGAGGCGGAATTCCGGCCCCCGCCAAACGAGGCGGCAGGGAGCCCCCCTCCTGCGGTACTGAGGCGTGGCCGGGCCGCGCGGGACGCTGTTGACATGGCGTAGTCGAATGCATTACAAGCCCACTAGCCGTCGTCGCGTTTGCCACCCCTTGCAAACGGCGGCGCACACTCAGGAGACTCGATGAGGATACGCGCATTTAGAGCCCTACGGCCGCCCCGCGAACTGTCGTCCGCCGTGGCCGCTGTCCCCTACGACGTGGTGGACACCGAGGAGGCGCGCAGCCTGGCTGCGGGCAACCCGCTCAGTTTCCTGCGCGTGTCGCGCCCCGAGATCGACTTTCCCGCGGGCGTCAACATGTACGCCGCGGAGGTCTATGCCCGAGGCGCGGAGAGCTTCGCCCGATTTCAGGCGCAAGGAGCCCTGAAGCAGGACGCCTCGCCGGGGCTGTTCGTCTACGCTCAGCGCCTGGGCTCGCACGTACAGCACGGTATCGTCGCATGCCTCGACACGCTTGAATACGAGGCGGATATTGTGCGCAAGCACGAGAAGACTCGCGTGGACAAAGAGAACGACCGGGTTCGACATCTGGAGTCCATCCACGCGCAGTCGGGGCCGGTGTTCGTCGCCTATCGTGACGAGGCGGCGATCGACCGCATGACCGCGCGCGCAGAAGAATCCGAGCCTCTCTTTCGCTTCACTGACGCAGACGGCATCGAGCACGCAGGCTGGCGGCTTGAGGACCCGGCGGCAGCGACCGCAGCGTTCGCGCAGATCCCGCACTGCTACATCGCCGACGGCCACCACCGCGCGGCCGCCGCCGCGCGGGTCGCAGCCCGGATGCGCTCCGAGGGGCACGTCGACGGCGAGTGGCGCTGGTTCCTCGCCGTACTATTTCCCGCCTCACAGCTGCGGATCTTCTCCATCAATCGCGTCCTCACCCATCTCAACAACCTGTCACCGGACGACTTTCTGTCCGCCGTGCGCGCGCGTTTCAAGCTCAGCGAGCGGGCGGATGGCGAGCCACAGGCCGTGGGCGATGTGAGAATGTTTGTGAAGGGCCGCTGGTACGCCCTCGCGTGGGATACGGACGTGGCAGCCGATCCCGTCGCGCGCCTGGACGTGAGTGTGCTGCAGGATCGCCTTCTCGGCCCGATCCTCGGCGTCGCGGATCCGCGCACGGATGCCCGGCTGCAGTTCATCTCGGGGTTCCTCGGCGGCGAAGAACTGGCGCGACGGGTTACCCGGGGGGAAGCGCAGATAGGGTTTTCCATGTACCCCGTAACGATCGACCAGGTCATGGCCGTCTCAGATGCCGGGCGGATCATGCCCCCCAAGAGCACCTGGTTCGCGCCGAAACTCCGGTCGGGACTCTTTGTGCATTTGATCTAGAAGACGCGTAAGTGTATAGTCCCTCCGACGCCGCGTCGCTTAAGGCAACAAGATGCTTAATAGAAGACATGATGAGAGGGCCGCGAAACTCCGCTCCCAGCGCCATATGGCGGCAGGGGTAGCGGCGCTGCTGCTGTCCCTGATCTTGCACGGCTTGCTGCTCTACTTTCTCGGTGACATACGCTTCTGGGTCCTATCCGCCATTCCTGAGCAGCTGCGCGACCTGCTCGTGGAGAAGCCCATCACCCTGGCCGAAGTTCAGCCCGAGGAGGCCGCGCAGCCCTCTCCGATCGACACGGGGCCTGAGGGCGAAGCCATCGGAGAGGAAATTGACAAGGTCCGACCTCCCACGCAAACCGCTTTGCAGCCGCCTCCGCCGTCGGAGCAGTGGCTGGCCGGTGAATCGGGGAGCACGCTAGAGCCGGTTGCTAAGCCGGAGATGACCACGTGGGAGCCACGGCGCGATATCGTCGCGATCCAGGATCGCAAGGCCCGCGACGAGATGATCATAATTCCACGGCACGAAGTCTCGCGCATCGACCGGTTCCTGAACGCGCCGGACATCGTCGTGCCTATGAAACGCGAAGATCTGGCCAAGATCAGCCCCGCACCCGGCGGCAGCCCGCTTGTCGATCCTTTGTCACTCGCGCAGGGGCGCGGCGCACCCATGATGCCGCCGCGCGGCAGCCACGCACAGCACATCGGCGAGCCATCCTCTGTACGACCGGATAAGGTCCTGCCCGACGAGGAAGGCAAGGCCACCGGCATGCGTAAGATCGAGAAACTGCTTACGGTCGAGGTGACAACGTACAATACTCCAAAGGACCCCGGGCACGGCTACTTTCGCATGGAAATCAAGCGCGCCGGAGCGGAAGTTCTGCCGGTGATTCCGAAAGATATCCTCCTCGTGCAGGATGCCTCGGCCAGCATCGCGGAACAGAAGTTGTACTTCTGCCGGGAGGCCCTGTCGCGCGCCCTCTCCGAAATCCAGCCCGGGGACCGGTTCAACGTCATGCAGTTCCGCGAAACGGCCGGCAGCTGCTTTACGAACTGGGCCGCCTGCACGCCTGAGAACATCGACCGCGCAAAGCAGTACGTGGCGGCGATGAAAACGCTGGGCGAGACCGATATCTTCGATTCGATCAGCAGCCTGCATCGCCTGGAGCGCCAGCCAGGGCGCCCCGTGATCGGGCTGATCGTCTCGGATGGCCGCCCGACGGCCGGCCTGCTGCGCAGTTCTGATATCATTGGAGAATTCAGCAAGATGAATAACGGCGCGGTCTCGGTGTTCACTTTCGGCACGCTGCAGACGGCAAACGCCTACCTGCTCGATCTGCTCAGCTACTGCAACCGCGGCAACACTCACATCGCCAAAACAGGGCGCTGGGGGATTCCCGAGGAGTTCATGGGCGTGATGAAGGGGCTGAGCCGTCCTGTTCTGTCTGATGTGAAGTTCATTTTCGCCACCGGTTCAGGCTGCGAGGTGTATCCGGTTCTTACGGAGAATTTGTATCTTGACCAGCCGCTGGTCTTGCACGGACGCTATCCTCGCGGCACGGACCAAGTCTTATTCCAGTCCACTGGTCAGGGCGGTGAAGTCACCTGCGACATGATTTTCGACCTCTCGCTGTCGAAGGCCAGGGCCTCCGAGGACCGCGAGATTCGCAACGAATGGGCCAAGCAGAAAGTCTACCACCTGATCGGCTCCAACGCGCGGAAGTACGACCCGGCGACGTTTTCCGAACTCCTTCGAACCGCCCGGGACTATCGCATCGAAGTGCCCTACAAGCGGCAGCTCTAGCGGCGCATCCGCTTGACTCCCCGTTCCACCTTCCGCCTTCACCCCT
Organism: uncultured Victivallales bacterium; assembly: GCA_964424705.1. Taxonomy (GTDB): domain Bacteria; phylum Verrucomicrobiota; class Kiritimatiellia; order UBA8416; family CAYRKB01; genus CAYRKB01. Next base: position 4,781 of record CAYRKB010000082.1, on the reverse strand, counting down.
TCCCCCTCTTCCCGCGCTTAATGCTGTTCTCGCCGAACTTGCGCCGGATGGCATCGACTGTCCGACTGAGGGACTCCCGCTTGCCCGTGTGTTGCGAGTACCCGCCGAACAAATCCAGCTGCTCGCTTGGCTCGCCCGTCAGGCGGCTGACGCCAAACCCGACCAGCCGCACGGGCTTATGGTGTGCTTCTCTGCGCACCAGTTCCAGCGCTGCCCGACGCAGAGCGAAATCATCGCAGCATGCTGGCGACAGCGGCATCTGGCGGCTGATGGTCTTGAAGTCGTGCCAGCGCAGCTTGAGCCGCGCGAGCCCGGCATAGAAGCCGGCTTCCCGCAGCTGTCTTCCCACGTCGTCGGTGAGGTCCAGGATCGTCGACTCAACCTGCTCGCTCGACTCGACGTCCGCCGGGAACGTGACCTCGCGCGAAATGCTCTGCTCCTCGCGGCCGGTCTCGATCGTGCGCGCGTCCTCGCCCCACGCAAGGCGCAGGATGTGCGACGCGGCATGTTCTCCGACGATCGACGCAAGATGGCTTTGCGTGCTGCGCTGCAGGTCTCCGATCGTGCAATAGCCCGCCGCAGCAAGCCTGCCGCCGGTGACCTCGCCAATGCCCCAGATGCGGGTGGCAGGCATCGGCGCAAGCAAGGCAACAATCTCAGCGCGCGTATCGGGCATCACCCGCAGTCCATCCGGCTTGCACATGTCGCTGGCCAGCTTGGCAAGGAACTTGTTCGAGGCGACGCCGACCGACGCGACAAGGCCGGTCTCGCCCAGGATCGTTTCCTTGATCTTGCGCGCAATCTCGGCGGGTGGCCCGAAGAAGCGCAACGCGCCCGTCACGTCGAGAAACGCCTCGTCCACCGAAAGCGGCTCGACGTAGGGCGTGAACCGCGCAAGGATGGCAAACACCTGGCGCGAGATGTCGTGATAGCGCTTCCCGTTCACCGGCGCAAAGACCGCATGGGGGCAGCGCCGTGCGGCCTCCCGCGACGGCATCGCGGAGTGAATGCCAAAGGCGCGCGCCTCGTATGAGCAGGCGGCCACAACGCCCCGCTTGTCAGGCGGGGACCCGACCACGACCGGCTTGCCCCGCCACTCAGGATGATCGTGCTGCTCAACCGACGCAAAGAAGGCGTCCATGTCTACGTGCAGGAAAACGCGGCGCGGGCTCTCGGGTTCTTCGGCAGAATTCACGACGAGCATACTACACTGCGCAGGCGAGGCGAGCAACCCGCTTGAATCCTCTCAGCTCTGCGTCAGCGGCGCGCGGCCGATCGGATACACGTTGAAGCCGATGCGATGAAGCGCCGCGTGATCAAGCAGGTTTCTCCCGTCGAACAGAAACGCCGGCTTCACCATCGATTCAAAAATGCGGCGGTAGTCCAGTTCGCGGAACTGCTTCCACTCCGTCATAATGGCCAGGGCGTGCGCGCCTCGCGCGGCCTCGTAGGGATCGGGCTCGTAGACGATGCGGGCTCCGAGATCGGATAGCGTCCGTCGCGCGTTATCAAGCGCCTGGGGATCGGTGACGACCACCTGGGCGTTCTCGTCGGCCAGCGTGCGCGCCACGTAGATCGCGGGGCTTTCCCTCGTGTCGCCCGTGTCGGCCTTGAACGCGAACCCCAGGAGCGCGATGCGCTTGCCTGCAACGGTGTTGAAAAGGCGCGCCACGATATTCTGCACAAAGCGCTGCTCCTGAAACTCGTTGATCTCCACCACCTGCTGCCAGTAGTCGGCCACGGGGTGCAGTCCGTAGTGCTGGCAAAGATAGACCAGGTTAAGGATGTCCTTCTTGAAACACGAACCCCCGAATCCCACGCTGGCCTTGAGAAATTTAGGGCCGATGCGCGAGTCCGTGCCGACGGCAAGCGAAAGCTCAGCCACGTCAGCCCCTGTCGCCTCGCATAAAGCGGAAAGGCTATTGATCGAGCTGATGCGCTGTGCAAGAAACGCGTTGGAGGCCAGCTTTGACAGCTCGCTGGACCAGACGTTAGTCGTGAGGATCTTGGGCCGCGCAATCCAGCGCGCGTAGATATCCACCACCGTCTGGACCGCGCGCTGTCCGCGCTCGGTATCGTGCCCGCCGATCAGCACCCGGTCCGGGTTTTCGAGGTCCTTCACCGCAGTGCCTTCTGCAAGGAACTCCGGGTTGGAGAGTACATCGAAATGCACGCCCTGCTTGCCGGTGGAAAGAATGCGCTCCATGGCCTCGGCGGTACGCACGGGCAGCGTGCTCTTCTCGATCACGATCTTATCCGACGCCGAGTGTTCCAGAATCTGGCGGGCCGTCTTCTCCCAGTACTGCAGATCGGCGGCTCGCCCCGCCCCGATGCCGAAGGTCTTTGTCGGCGTATTCACGCTCACGAAGATCACATCCGCCTGCCTGATTCCCTCCGCGATATCCGTGGTAAAGAACAGGTTCCGACCGCGCGCGACCCTCACGAGATCCAGTAGCCCCGGCTCGTAGATGGGGAGTTCGTCCGACTGCCAGGCCGCGATGCGTTTGGCGTCGATATCGCCCACGAACACGCGCCAGTCCGGACACTTGGCCGCGATCATTGCCATGGTAGGCCCGCCCACGTACCCCGCGCCGATGCAAAGAATCGTTTTCATGTGCCCTCCTATACCAGCGGCAAGCCTCGGAGACAAGCGAAACGATCAGACGTCAGCGAAGGGGGCTCCCTGCGCCCGGCTTTCCCTCCAACACCTCCCGCACCTTGCGGGCAAGGGCCTCGCGGCCGAAGGGCTTGGACAGGAACTGCACGCCGTCTTCAAGGACGCCTTCCTGCGCTATCACGTCGGCGGTGAAGCCGGATATGAAAATGCGCCTTGTGAATGGGCGGGTCCCGGACAGCTGGTCGGCCAGGTCCCTGCCGCTCATGTTGGGCATGATGACGTCCGTGATCAGGAGGTCAATATCGCCGGAATGCTGCGCCGCCAGACCCAGGGCTTTCCCGGGATCGTCCGCGACCAGCACCTTGTACCCCAGATTCTCAAGAAACATGTGCGTGGTGACGCGGACGGACTTCTCGTCCTCGACCAGCAGGATGGTCTCGCTGCCGCGGGGCAGCACGTAGGGCTCGGCGGCGACGCACGACGACGGCTGAGCGTCACACCGGGGCAGACAAATCTTGAACGTCGTGCCTTTGCCGGGCTCGCTGTAGACGGTGATGAAGCCCTTGTTCTGGACGACAATGCCATACACGGTGGCCAGCCCGAGGCCGGTACCCTTGCCGACATCCTTCGTGGTAAAGAACGGCTCGAAGATGTGCTCGATCACGTCCTGCCCCATACCGTGGCCCGTGTCGCTCAAGGCGAGCTGGACATACTCGCCGGGGACCGCGCCCGCGTGACCGGCGCAGTAGCGCTCATCGGCGGCGACGTTGGAGGTCTCAATGGTGAGCCGCCCGACGCCGGCGATGGCATCCCGCGCGTTGATGCACAGGTTGGCCAGGATCTGGTCCACCTGGGAAGGGTCGACCTTGACCTGCCACAGCCTCGCGCCCGGAATCCAGGTCATGCTGATGTTCTCTCCTAGCAACCGCTCCAGCATCTTGAGCATGCCGACCACCGTGTCGTTCAAGTCCAGCACCTTGGGCATGACAGTCTGCTTCCGGGCGAAGGCGAGGAGCTGCCGCGCGAGGTCCGCGGAGCGCTGCGCGTCGCTGGTGATCTCGTCGAGATAGCCCCGGATCGGGTGGCCCTCGGCCAACTCGTCCCGGCACAGGTCGACGTAGTTCATGATGCCCATGAGCAGGTTATTGAAGTCGTGAGCCACGCCGCCGGCAAGGCGGCCAACGGATTCCATCTTCTGCGCCTGGGTCAGCTGTATTTGAACCTTCGCGCTCTCTTCCTCCACACGCTTGCGCTCGGCAACTTCCCACGCCACGCTCGCAAGATGTGTGACGACTCGCACGTCGGCGTCCACATATTCCCCCGGCTTGTTTCCCACGCCAAGGATTGCCACCACACGGTCGCACCGAAAGATGGGCACAGCCAATTCGCGCATCACCGCCGCGTGGCCTGGCGGCAATCCCTTGCGGTGCGGCAGCGATGCGTAGTCGTTGTGGATCACAGGCCGCCGTTGGCGAACGCAGTCCGCCCAGACCCCTGCCTGGTCGACGGAATAGTGAGAGCCCTTGCCGGCGGCCGCGCAGAACTCCTTTTCCGTACGCGTCGACCATGCCTTCAACGTCAGGGTCATCTGGTCATCTCCCACGAAATGGTAGAACCCGATCGGGCTGTCGGTAAGCCGTCCGACCTCGTCGAGCGTCCTCTGCAGCACCTCGTCGAGCGGGTGATTCGCCGAGTAATGCAGAAGATCCACGTGCACACGCATGACGGCCTCGGACCGCTTTCGCTCCGTGATGTCCTCCACCACGGCCATGTGGAATGCGGGCGGCTCGCCGCTCTGCCAGAGCGGCGTCACCGTCAGGTTCACCCAGACCACCCGGCCGCTCTTGTGAAAGTAGCGCTTCTCGAGCGAGAACTGACTAATCGCCCCCTTCCGCAATCGTTCCATATTCGCCAGGTCGGCCGCCAGATCGTCCGGGAAGGTGAGGTCCTGAAACGTTCCCCGCTGCATTTCTTCCGGGGAGTAGCCCACGATGTCGCAGTACTTCCGGTTCACTCTGACAAAGCGCCCTGTCGGCGTCTCGAGAATGGAGACGCCCACGCCCGCCTGCTCAAAGAACGCGCGGAACTGGGCCTCGATCTCTCTCAGCGAGTGTTCCGCCTTCTTGCGCTCCGTGATTTCGCGATGGAAGCACTGCAGGTAGGT
>CAYRKB010000081.1:0-19608 GCA_964424705.1 uncultured Victivallales bacterium | reverse complement strand
GTGCTGGTGTTTTCCCTTCTGACGTACTTGGTGGCCGTTCCGAGCGCGGTGAAGGTGTTCAGCTGGGTTTCCACCATGTATAAAGGCTCCATTGAGGTCACGCCGCCGTTCTACCTCGCGCTGTGCTTCATCTTCCTGTTTACCATCGGCGGGCTGACAGGCCTGGTGCTGGGGTCGGCCGGTACGGATATGCATGTGCATGACACCTACTTTGTGGTTGCGCATTTCCACTTCGTCATGTTCGGCGGGGCGGGCGTCGGGTTCTTTGCGGGGCTGCACTACTGGTGGCCCAAGATGACCGGCAGGATGTACAGCTTCCGGCGCGCCAACATCGGCATCACGCTGTTTGTCACCGGCTTCATGCTCCACTACGTGCCGATGTTTGTGATGGGCATGAAGGGCATGCCGCGGCGCTCTTTCGACTACCTGCCGCAGTTCGAAGCCGGCAGCAAGATGGCGGGGGTGGGCGCAATCCTGATGGTCGCGGGCCTTCTCACGATGATCTTCAACCTGCTCGCCGGCCTCCGGAGCGGCCGGAGGGCATCGGCCGACCCATGGGGCGGCACAACGCTCGAGTGGCAGACGGCCTCCCCGCCCTCGCTGCATAACTTCGATTCAGCGCCGGTAGTTCCGGAGTACCCGTATGACTTTGCGGCCATCCTGAAGCGGGAGAAGGAAGAGGCGTGAGCGAGGCCTGTGAAAAGGATCATGAGGGCGGCCGATTTGGAATGTGGCTCTTCCTGTATTCCGAAATCATGCTTTTCACGGGGCTCTTTGTGCTGTTCGCAGTCTACTTCAGGCACTACAGGGCCGACTTTGCCCGCGCGGGCAGGGATCTGAACCTTCTCTTCGGGACGGCCAACACGGTGATCCTGCTTGTCAGCAGTTTTCTGGTGGCGGCGTCGGTCACCGCCATCCGCCAGGCACGCAAGGGCCTGGCGCTCGCGATGCTCTCCGGCACGATCGTGCTGGGGGTTGCGTTCCTGGTGAACAAGTATTTCGAGTGGGGGCACAAGATTCACCTGGGAATCTACCCCAACTCGCCCCGGATGCTGGCCGGGCCGCCCGGGGAGACGATGTTCTATTCGCTGTATTACGCGATCACGGGCTTGCACGGGATCCACATCATCGTCGGGCTGCTGCTGCTTGCCACGGGCTGGGGAATGCTGGCGCGCGGCGGGACGACCGCGCGCAATCACGCGATGGTGGAGAACTGCGGCCTTTACTGGCACCTGGTGGATCTGATCTGGATCTTCATCTTTCCGATGTTCTATCTGATCTTGTGACGGGCGCACGATGAGTGACGAGAAAGAGAGCGCGACTTCGTACGGGACGCTGCTGGCGGTTCTCGGCAGCCTCCTTGCGCTGACGGCGTTGACGGTGGCGGCCTCGCGCATCGAGGCGGTGGCGGCCAACATCTGGATTACGCTCATGATCGCGTCCGCGAAGGCCAGCCTGGTGCTGCTGTTCTTCATGCGGCTGAAGCGCGAGAAGAGGGCCTTCATGTACGCATTCCTTTCCACCATCCTGCTGGCGGCGGTCTTTATCGGGTTTCTCTTCTGGGACGTGGCGTACAGGGCGATTGATTGACCATGGCGAATTAAGAGGCTGATGTGACTCCTCCGTTCAATCCGGTTGCCGAAGTGGACAGGGCTTTCCTGTATATTTTCGGGGTGTCGCTGTTCCTGCTGTTCGGAATCACGGCCACGATGATCGGCTTTGTATTCCGGTACAGCCGGAAAAGAAATCCGGTCCCAACCGATATCCGCGGGAACGTGTATCTGGAGGTCGTATGGATGGTCATCCCGACACTGATCGCGCTCTCGATGTTCGTTGTGGGGTGGCGTGCCTATGTCGACCTGCGCACCGTTCCGCCGGGCGCGCTGCAGATCGGCGTGGTCGCCGAGTCCTTCTTCTGGACGTTCACCTATCCCAACGGCAAGCACGCCGACAAGCTGATCGTGCCCGCGGGAAGGCCGGTGAAACTGAACATCGGCTCGCGGGACGTGATTCACAGCCTCTTTATCCCTGCGTTCCGGGTCAAGGCCGACGCGGTGAGGGGGCTGAAGACCTATGTGTGGTTCTACCCTGAGAAGAAGGGCACTTTCACGATTTCCTGCGCTGAGTACTGCGGCTCGGGGCATGCCGCGATGAATACGGACCTGCGCATCGTTGAGCCTGTAGACTACGAAGCGTGGCTTGCGGCTCCCGAGGAGAACAAGCCGCAGGCGGAAGTCGCGGGCAGGCTTACGCCGGAGGTGATGCAGCTGTTCGAGCCGGCGGGCATGCAGTCCCTTGAGGATAAGATGACGTTCAGCTGGCGCGTCGACGGGCAGCTTCTGCACGTGCGGATGAAAGCCCCGGCGTTGGGCTGGGTCGCGGCCGGCTTCAACCCCTCCGTTGCGATGAAGGGCGCGGGTTTCGTAATCGGCTATGTCCAGGACGGGCAGGTCTTTGCGAGCGACGAGTTCGGCATGAGCGAGGTCGAGCACGAGTCAGACGAGAGCCTTGGCGGCCAGCGCCGGATTACGAATGTCTTCGGCAGCGAAACCGACGGCTTCACGGAGATCGGCTTCAGCCTTCCTCTTGACTCCGGCGACGCTCTTCACCCGAAGATCGATCCATCCGCTGAAACCACGGTGTTGCTCGCCTACAGCGCGAACATGGACAACTTTCGCTCCAAGCACAGTTATCGGGCGGCTTTCAAGGTGAACCTTGCGACCGGGAAGTACCGCCAGTTCTAGAAAGGCGCGGCCGTCGCACCATGCAGGCTACTGTCTTCCTGACCGATGTCGCCAGCCTGCTGAAACTCCGCTTGAGTGTTTCGATTGCCGCGGCGGCGGCGGCGGGGTTCATCTTGGCGGGGGGGGCGACCGGGCCGCGCGCAGGCCTGGTCTTTCTGTGCGTGCTTGCCCTTGCGGCAGGCTCAGCATGCCTGAACAACTGGCAGGACGCGCGGCTGGATGGCCGCATGCAAAGGACGGCGGGCCGGCCTCTGCCCGCGGGACGTGTACGGCGCGCGCAGGCCTTTGCGTTCGCATGGGCTTTGCTGATTGCGGGCGAAGCTGGCCTGGTACTCGGGCCTTTTGCGGACCGGGCTGCGGCCGTGGCCGCCTTGGCTGTGCTACTTTACAACGGCATCTACACCCCTCTGAAACGGCGCACCGCGTGGTCGCTGCTTCCTGGCGTGGCCTGCGGCAGCCTTCCGCCTCTCATCGGGTGGCTCGCCGCCGGCGGCGTTATGACGAGCCCGGGGGTGTGGAGCCTGATGATGGTGTTCGGGCTCTGGCAGCCTCCGCATTTCTGGCTGGTGGTTTTCGCACACCCGGACGACTATCTGAACGGCAAGTTGCCATCCATGCTGAACGTGTTTTCCAGAGCCCAGCTTTCGAGAATCCTGTTCATCTGGACTGCAATGCTGGGCCTGAGCATGCTTGCCTTGCCGCTTGCCATCGGAATGACATCGCCGCCTCTTTATGCCCTTGAACTGGTCAACGCCGTGGCGCTGATCTGGGTGTTCGGGCGGCGACTGCTGAAACAGCCGGATGATCGGACGCTGTTCATCGTCCTGAATGCCGCTGTCCTTATCGGCGTTGGACTTGTGGTCCTCGAGCGCCTGCGGTGGGGCGTGTGACATCCGGTCCCGCCCGGTGGCGGATTACTGCAGCGATGCGGAAGAAGGCGGCAGGCTTCACGCTCACGGTGCAGTGGTCGAGCTGGCTCAGCAGCTGCCCGAGCTCGGATGCGCGAAAGCCGCGCCGGATGGAGAGCCTGCCGTCGTGCCGCACCGCAGGCTGCGACGCCAGCGTAGCCAGGGCTGCCGCGAGCCACGCGGCCGGGGTGCGCCGCAAGTCGTTGATAAGAACGCCCACATGCACAAAAGGCCTGATCCTGCGCAGCACTGCCAGAATCTCTGCATCCTTGAAGTGATGGAAGCACATGGACGCCGTAGCGCAGTCGTAGGGTTCGTCGGGCTTGTGATCCAGGACATCTTCCTGGAGCAGGCGCACGTTGGGAACGCATGCGGCGGCGATGCGCTGGCGGGCTAACGCGCTCGCGTGGCCGGCGGGCTCGAGGCATGTGAATTCGACACGCAGCCCGCGCGTGGCGGCCCACCGGCTGAGGGCGATGGGGATGTCACAGATGCCGGACCCGATGTCGAGAACGCGCAGAACCCCGCCGGCCCGCTCCCGGGCGATGCTCTCAATATAGCGCCTGACGATTCGCGTTCCGCCGGCGTAGCGATTGACCCGAGCCATGAACCGGTAGCACTCGCCGGCCAGCCGCGGATCGAATTCCGGGTCGTCCAGCAGTTCAGAAGTGGCGGAGCGGGCATCAAACATCCCAGAGCTCCCCGGTGGCCATAGCGCTCCTCGCTCCCGCGGACCGCGCTTGAATTTCCTCCCGGTAGCCCGGCTCGACAGACACGGCGGCCTCCGCGATCGTGCCGCAGTAGCCGCAGGCATCGCACGCCAGCGTGGAGCAGTCGCGCTCCGCGAAGCCGGCCAGGAAGTCGGACGGAATACGGGCTGTGTCGATAAAGACGGGGCTCTTCGCGCGGGCCGACAGCATTCCCTGGCGCCCGGCCAGCTCGAAAAGCTGTTTTAGTCGCCCGGGGCTGGCCTGGCGCGGCCTCCAGAAGTTGCGCAGAGCCCAGAGCTTCTCGCGCTTCACGGGCTCCTTGAACCCGTAGGACAGCACGAGGTCGGCGAGGTTTCCGTCGTAGCGCCGCTCGCTGTACGCCTTCACGCGCCGAAGGAGTTCGGACGAAGGAATTCCCCGCTCAAGCAGCTTGAACGTAGTGTAGCCAATCGCCTCGTAGGCGCCGAGATCCTCCGGGCGGATCCAGGCCGCCTTGATGAAGAGGGACGGATCGGCAATCCGCTTCCGCGAACAATGGAAGATGCAGTAGTCAATAAAGAGCCCGCCTGAGCCGTCGGAAGCGTGCGCGAACCCGTTCTGGTGATAGACCTGGATCGGGCAGTTCGGCATACACACGTGGTTCGCGATCAGCTGCAAGTCGCAGCGCACGGCGCCGCGGATGGCGCGAAGGCGCTGAAGGTCGCGGTTGATCGAGAAGCTCTCAAGCGTGATGCCGTCGGCGCCGAGGTCCTCCCAGAACCGGGCGCGGCGCGGGGTGTCCACCTGGGCGTAGATGCCCACCTTGACCTTGAACTCTGGAAAGCGTTGTTTGACGAGCTCGAGCATGAACGGCGTGGAGACCGTGAGCCGCCTGACGCCTGCGTCGCAGAGCCTGCCAAGCAACGCGTTGATCTTCCTTTGCCAGCCTCGCGTCCACTCCTCGTTGCAGAAGCACGCGCCGTTTAGAAGATAGTTAAAGGCGATTCCATGCGCGTCGAGCGCGGCGACGTAGGCTGTGAACTCGCGCTTCGAAACGGGGGTTGCCATATAGCCGGGGCGGCCGCCGCTGATTCCGTCGCGGGGAAGCTTGCCATACACTTCATCCACCGGATACGCGGCGAGGGCGGGGATCAGTTCCGCATCGAAATTGGCTGCAATGGAGAACCGTGAGGGGGTCGGCGCGGGGGGCGGAGTTAATGAATCTGCGTGCACTGGACGTATGGTGGACGAGAATACTTGTCTTTTCAAGATTTTGAAGTACATGGTGTGTGAACGACGGATGAAGCTGCCCTGGAAACGATGATAACGCGATCAACTATTCTGCACCTGCGCTTGCAATTCTCCTGGTTACTTCTTCCGATCTATCTCCTTGCGCTGCTTTCCGCGGGGAGCGTCGACTTGGCGAAGGCCGGGATCGTTTTCTTCGTCCTCCACTTTCTCCTGTACCCGGCCGCTAACGGCTTTAATTCATTCTATGATCGCGACGAGGAGAGCATCGGCACGCTGGCGCGCCCGCCGCCTGTAACGCCCGACTTGCTGCGTGTGTCTCTGGCGCTGGACGCCGCGGCCATTGCCGTCGGCTTGGTCGTCGGTCCGCTCTTTGCGCTCGGATGCCTGCTGTACGGCCTGGGCTCCAAGGCCTACAGCCACCCGGCGATCCATCTCAAGCGATATCCATGGCTGGGGTGGCTGACGACAGGGCTGGGGCAGGGGAGCTTTGTATTCCTGCTCGTTGCAGCGTGTGTGCAGGGCCCGGAGAGAATCCCTGTTTCCGACCTGTGGCTGCCCGCGGCGGCGGTGGCGCTTTTCACCATGGGATTGTTTCCGGTCACTCAAGTGTATCAGCATCGGGAGGACCTGCGGCGCGGCTGCACTTCGATCAGCCTGAGGCTGGGGGTCCGCGGCACCTTTTGCCTCTCCTCCTTGTTTGCCACGGCGGGGATCTTGCTGTATTGCTATCGGCTCGGGGCAGGGGCGGGCGCCGGGCGCGTGTGGATGTTCCTCCTTCTGAATGCACCCGCTGCGGCCTACCTGGTGTACTGGGGCGCGCTGGCCTGGCGGGACGAGGCGAAGGCGGACTTCCGGCGGGCGACTACAATGGTCGCGGTCGCCGCGACAGGCGTTAACGTGTTTGCACTGCTGGCGCTGTTCGGCGTTTCGCGCGGATGGCAGTTCCTGACGGGAGTCTGACGCGAATGGATGTCTTGCTGCTGTCCAGAGTTCAGTTTGGAGTCTCGCTCGGATTGCACTACCTCTTCCCGGTGACGACCCTCGGCCTCGCCCTGCTGATCCTGGTATGCGAGACGCTTTCGCTGTTCGGGAAAGCGGGCCCTTACCGGCAGGTCTCGATCTTCCTGGTCAAAGTGCTCGGCCTTGTGTTCACGGCCGGGGTGGCGACGGGCTTGGTGCTCCCGTTTCAACTCGGAGCGAACTGGTCCCGCTTCTCGCTGTTCGCCGGCCCCGTGTTCGGGCCCATGCTGTCCGTGGAGGCCACGGCGGCGTTTGCGCTGGAATCCGCCTTCATGGCCGTGCTCCTTTTCGGACGGAAGAAGATCTCGCCCCTCGGGCTGTGGCTTTCGGCCGCCTGCGTGTTTGCCGGGTCACATTTCTCGGCTTTCCTGATCGTCGCGGCGAACTCATGGATGCAAACGCCCGCCGGCTACGTGCTTGAGAACGGCAATGTGGTGCTGACGAGCTTGTTTGCGGCGGTATGGAATCCGTCGACCCTGATCCGTTTCATGCACGTTGTTACTGCGGCGTGGCTGACGGGCGCAGTCGGCGCGTGCAGCCTGGCCGCATATTACGCGGCGAGGAAGAAGAACATGGAGTTTGCGGCGGCCGTTTTCAAGGTGGCCATGCCGCTCATGCTGGTCACGGCGCTTGCGCAGCCGCACTTGGGCCATAGGCACATCAAGAACATGATGAGTCACAATCCGGAGAAAGAGGCCGCTTACGAAGGCGTCTTCGAGACCACGAACGGGGCGAGCCTGTATGTTTTCGGGCTGCCGGATCAAGAGCGCCGTACGATTTGTCTGGGCGTGCGAGTGCCGCACGGGCTGAGCTTTCTGCAGAGCGGCAGGCCTCACTCACGCGTGCAGGGCCTGAACGAGTTTCCCGAGGACGCCTGGCCGCCGGTAGCCGCCATGTTCATCAGTTTCCGACTCATGGTGCTGGCGGGAATCGTCCTGATCGGTGCGGGGGCCGTGGGCACGTATCTTCTCTGGCGGAAGCGACTGATGTCGGCGCGTCGCTACCTGCTCCTGCTCCCGTGGCTTCTGCCGATCCCGTATCTCGCGAATGAACTTGGATGGATCGGCACCGAGGTCGGGCGCCAGCCGTGGGTCATTTACAAACTGGTTCGGACGGCGGCCGGCTCTTCCGCGGGCCTGCCCGCGTGGCAGGTCGGCGTCAGCCTCGCAGGCATTACGTTGATTTATCTTGCACTGTGCCTGCTCACGCTCGTATTCATCCGCCGCATGATCAGGCAAGGCCCTTCTCCGGATTGAGGAACCGTTTATGGATATCGCTGTATTGCCGAACGTGGCGTTCTTCATGTTTCTCTTCTTCTTTGCGGTCTATTCGATCCTCGACGGATTTGCGCTCGGGATTGGCTGCCTGATGCCGTTCGTCAGGGACCGGCGCGCCGCGGACCGGATCGTCTCGTACATCGCGCCCTTCTGGGAGGCGAACGAAGTCTGGCTTGTCATGGGAGTGGGCTTCATGTACGCCGCATTCCCCTCGGCGTTTTCGATTCTGCTCCCGGTCTTCTACCTCCCGTTCATGGCGACGATTGCCGCGTTCATCCTGCGCGGCGCCGGACTGGAATTTTCCTATCACGATCCGGCCCACGTGCGTGGCTGGCGCGTTCTGTTCGGGATTGGCAGCTTTCTCGCGGCGCTCGCGGGCATGCTGGCTCTCGGATTCATGATCCATGGCCTTCCGTTCGCCGGCCCGGGCGAGGTGAGTGGTGCGGTGTTCGACTCTTTGTCCGCATTCCCTCTCGTTTTCGGCGTAACGGGCCTGGCGCTTCTCGTCTGGCACGGGATCGCTTTCGTTGCGGGAAAGGGGCCCCCGGTGTGCTCCGGTCGCTCGGCCACGGTCGCGTGGGGAGTGGCATTGCTTCTGTCGCTTGCGACGGGGTACCTGTGGATGCTGCAGGACCCTCTCCTGCGCACGAAGCCGGTCGCCTGCGTCGGCGGCGGCATGTACCTGCTGGGTCTCGGTGTCGGCCGGCCGCTGCTTGCGCGCGGGGCGTGGGCGTTCCGCGGCTCGTCCTTATCCATCGCGGGGTTCTGGGTCCTGGCCGCCGCGAGCCTGTTCCCCAACCTTCTGCCGGCGAAGAACGACGCATCCTGGAGCATCTCCATCCAGGCGGCCGCTGCGCCGGCGTCATCGCTGCGCGCGGTTGTTGCGTTGACCCCGGCGCTGATATTGCTGATTATCGGGTATACGAGTTTCATTCACAGGGTGATTAAGCGTCCCGACCGAACCGGGCGCTGATGGGGGGCGTTATGGAAGAATGGGTGATGTGTAAGTCCTGTCTTTACGTCATGAAGAAGTCGGGGCTCAAGGATAGATGCCCCGCGTGCGGCGTGCCGGCAAAGATGTTCATGCCGCATACGCATCGGGTCTCCGACAGGCGAAGGCGCCTGCTCGCGCTGGACATCCACCCGATCATGGTCCACTTCACGCAGGCCTTTGCGACGACCCTTCCAATCCTTTGCGCGGTCAGTCTTGTTCTTGGCTCGCACAGTTTCCACAACCACATCCTCTCGACGATCGTGGTTCTTGGCCTCGCGCTCCCGGTGGTCGTCGCGCTCACGTTGGCTGCCGGAATCGTGGACGGCAAGGTGCGGTTCCGGCGGGTCATCACGCCTTTGCTCAAAACCAAGCTAGTCCTGAGCGGCGCCCTGCTCGCACTCTCCGCCGGCGTCGCCGCCGTGGTGGCTGTAAGTGGACCGTGGGACGCGCTAGGGCTGGGGCTCATCCTTGGGCTCAGCCTCGCGGCTTTCGTGTGCTCAAGCGTGCTGGGATTCATCGGCGCGCGGCTCGTCAACGCCGCCTTTCCGGGCTGAGCGTTGCGGATGGCGGGAGGAAGTGCATGCGGTCTGTCTATATCAGGAGCATTGAAACGCTGGTACCCCGGAACGCGTACCCCCAGAGCTTTGCGGAAGAGAAGGCTCTGGCGCGGGTCAGTACCGAAAGGGAGCGACGCCTGGTGCGCCGGGTGTATCGGAATTCCGGCATTGAGACCCGGCACAGCGTGCTGGCGGATTTCTTTGCCGACGGGCCTGACAATCTCTTCCGCGCGGGAGGTGAGGGGATGCCCGGCGCGCCCGAGCCCGAGCCCGAGCCCGGGACCGGGGCGCGGAACGATCGCTACATCCGTGAATCCCGCGGCCTTGCGGTGGACGTTGCGCGGCGGGCGCTGGCGAGCAGCGGGCATGCGGCGGGCGATGTTACTCACGTCGTGACCGTGTCGTGCACGGGATTCTCAAATCCAGGCATCGACTACTTCGTTGTGCGTGATCTCGGGCTGAAGAGCTCGGTTGCACGTTTTGCGCTCGGGTTCATGGGCTGCTACGCGGCCATCCCTGCCCTGCGCATGGCGCGCGACTTCTGCCTGGCCGATCCGGCGGCCGTGGTCATGGTGGTCTCCGTGGAGCTCTGCTCCCTGCATCTGCACGCCGAGGATGGGCTGGACGCGCTGCTGGCTAACGCAATTTTCGCAGACGGCGCGGCGGCCGCCATTGTAAGCGCCAGGGAGCCTGACGATGGCAGCGTCCTCCGTATGGACGGCTTCGCCTCCGCGATTATCCCCGAGGGAGAGAAGGATATGTCGTGGCGCATCGGCGACAAAGGGTTCGAGATCGCGCTCAGCACATATGTGCCGGACCTCATCGGACGAAACCTGCAGGCGCTGCTGATCCCGGTTCTGGCGGGCGAGGGGACCCGTCTGCGGGAGATCAACATATGGGCCATTCACCCCGGCGGGAAGGCCATCCTGGACAAGGTCGAGAAGGAGCTGAGTCTTGCGCCTGGCCAGCTCAGGGCGTCACGTGAAGTGCTTCGACGCTATGGCAACATGAGCAGCGCCACAATTCTTTTCGTGCTTGAAACGCTTCTCGGGGAAAAGTCGGAACCGGCGCGGGTGTGCGCCATGGCCTTCGGGCCCGGGCTGACCGTCGAGTCAGCCCTTCTTTCCCGAATGCGAGGGCGCTGAGAAGGATCACCTACGGCAGAAGGTAGAGAACGCCCAGTTGTGCGGCTATCTCAGAGTACCGAATCTTCTTGTCCTCGGACCACCTGACTTGCGGGTCGCCGCTGCCGTATTGGCGACTGTGTTGGGCGCCCTGCGCACGGAGGTCGAGTCCCGAAGCATTGGCAATCAGGAAGCACCGGCCGGCGATGCGCCATTGGCTCTGGACCTCCAGCCTGAAACCATCCCCGCGCGCGTGCGTGTGCGACAATATTTCGCGCGACACGTGGTCGTCCCGGTCTTCAAGGACAAGATACGGCGAATATCCGATGCGTCCCTCCATCGCCCAGGATGAACGGCTGTGCCGTCCGACGAGCTGAAGATAGGGCATGTGAAAACCGGCCTCGTAGGTCGCGACCAGCCCGGGGTTATAGATGTCAGAGCCCACGGGGGAAGCGGGATCCCACTGGTGAAGCTGCCTGGCTTGCCAGGACATGTTGCGGTAGGTGTAACCTGTTCCTGCCCCGACAGACGACGTCGAAGGCTTGCGCCACGAGTGTAGCCAGCAAAGCAGACTGATATCCGTGCTCCACAGGGCTAGACTTGCCTGACTTTCTGAGCGAATTGATTCCTGCGTTCCGAACCCATCGTAGTCAACATCGTCAACCACGCCGGCATGTTTCGTCAGGCTTCTGACAACAAGCAGGCGTCCCTCCAGCACTGAATCCGAAATGCGCGCGTCGCCATGGATCAGCGCCACGTCCGTAGGCCACGTCAGCCGGCTGCTCGGAGGTGCACCATTTTTGAAATTGCCAAGTTCGCAGGATGCCTGGCCCCTCTCATAACCGAGGCCGGCCCTAAAGGAGGCCTGAAGGGCATTGGCATCGTCGGTGGCCGCCTGAACGCTTACGTAGGGAAACAGAAGAAGGGGTCCGAAAAGAGCGAACAAGCCCATGCTGCTGCGGGCGCATGTACGTGGGTGGAAGACTCGGATACCCATGATCAAGACCGTCGGAAGAAGTCTCCGTGATCATTCCGAACAAAAGAGAAAACAGCCGGTCCGCATGCCCCTCCACAGTCTTGCATGGAACCGGCTGCTATCTTCTATCTATACATACTGCAGTTAGTTAAGCGAAGACTCTGCTTCGCTGCTCAGGGATTCCATGAAGTCTGTCGTCTCATCCTCGAAGTTACTGCTTCGGGTCAGTCTGGGAGCTCTGCCGGTGACCGTTGCCTTCCTGCTGCCGGAAGAACCGTTCAAGACAATCACCACATTGTTGATGTAAGTACCGTCGAACGTCCCCGTAATATTTCCCGTGAAGTTCGCTCCGGAACGCGTGAAGGGGGTAATTGTCAGACTCAAGGTTGTGCCATCGAACGTGCCGCTCAGGGCGTTGCCTTCTATTGTCCCGGTAACACTGCCGCCGTCCTGTGCCAGTGTCAGGCTGGTCAGGTAACTCCCGCTCTGCCCGTCTATGGTGCCGTTTCCACGCCAGGTGCCTGAGATGTTCGCAGGGCCGGAGCTGTCCGTCTTATCGTCATCTTTGTTGCATCCGATGCTCATCATTATTAGGCCCGCACCAGCCAAAACCAAAGCGACGTACAATAAACGTGTTTTCATTCCGTCCTCCCATGTTCTTGGTGTGCACAATCCTGCTCTGTCACTCTCTCTCTGACATTGTCTACGCCGCCATACCCCCTTTCCGTTCTATGATGCGTAGGACCTCGTCAAACCCATTGGTAAGACAATTACATCGTGCGCGATATCAAGGCAACCGAATTCTTGGTTTGTCGTGGCGAAATCGTGTGGCCTGAGCGACGTGCGGAAAAGAAGAGGGTGGGGCGGCAGTCGCTGCCGGGCATTACTACCCCGGCCACTAAATAGCTTCGTTGACTAAGTAACGGCTCCCTGCCGCCTTGTGCGGCAGGAGCCTTGATTTCGGCTCTTGCGCCGCAAGGGCGCGGGGAGCCCCGTTCTCAGGTATCGACTACTATTCAATGGCCGGATTAGTAACGGCGCACCTAGCGGCGATACTGGAGTTGGTCCAGGATCGCCACCCGACGCAGATGCCGTCGGCCGCGCTCTTTCCTTTCGTCCGTTCGTTCTGCGGAATTACTTGGACGCTGCTTTGAGGGCCTGATCGATATCTGCCTTGATGTCTTCGACATCTTCGATGCCGATCGAGAGGCGGATGTAGTCGGTCGTGACTCCGGTGGCCTGCTGCTCTTCGGGCGTCAGCTGCTGGTGCGTTGTCGAGGCCGGGTGGATGACCAGGCTCTTCGCGTCGCCGATATTGGCGACGTGCGACAGCAGTTTGACCGAGTCGATGAACTTCTTGCCGGCAACCATGCCTCCCTTGATCCCGAACCCGAGGATGCCGCCGAAGCCGCGCTTCAAATAGCGCGCCGCATTGGCGTGGTTGGGGCTGTCCTCGAGGCCGGGGTAGCTGACCCAGCTGACGAGAGGATGCTTCTTCATCCAGCGTGCCACGGTCAGGGCGTTCTCCGAATGCTTCTGCTGGCGCAGGGGAAGAGTTTCCAGCCCGAGCAGGAACTGATGCGCGTTGAACGGGCTCAGGGCGGCGCCCATGTCGCGCAGCAGGGTCACGCGTACCTTGAGGATGAATGCCACGTTGCCCATGCCGGGGACGTTTCCAAGCGCATCCCAGAAGACGAGGCCATGGTAGCTGGGGTCGGGCTCGGTGAATTCAGGGAACTTGCCGTTGTTCCACTTGAACTTGCCCGAGTCCACGATCACGCCGCCGATCGAGGTCCCGTGTCCGCCGATGTATTTTGTGGCTGAAGTTGTGAGGATGTCCGCGCCATGGTCAATCGGTCGAACCAGCCCTATGCCGACGGTGTTATCCACCACCAGGGGGATGCCTGCTTCGTGCGCAATCTTCGAGAGCGCCTCGAAATCGGGCACGTCCAGCTTGGGGTTCCCGATGGTTTCCGCGTAGATCGCCCGGGTCTTGGGGGTGATGGCTTTGCGGAACGCCTCGGGCTGGGTTGAATCAACAAACTTCACCGTGCGTCCGAGCCGTGGGAAGGTGTGGTGAAACAGCTGATAGGTTCCTCCGTACAGGTTGTTCGCCGCCACGATTTCGTCTCCGAGCCGTGTGATGGCGAGAAGCGCGAAGGTGATGGCAGACTGACCGGAGGCGACTGCCAGAGCGCCCGTACCGCCCTCAATTGCCGCGATGCGTTTCTCGAAAACGTCGTTCGTCGGGTTCATCAGGCGCGTGTAGATGTTGCCGAACTCCTTCAGCGCAAATAGATTGGCCGCGTGCTCCGAGCTCTTGAAGACGTAGGAGGTCGTCTGGTAGATCGGGACTGCCCGTGCGCCCGTGGTAGGATCCGGCTCCTGCCCTGCATGCAACGACAACGTTGCAAGATTCTTCGTCTCAATGTTCATTTCTCTCCCTTTCTCTTCTTATTTGTTGCGCCGCTATTGTCCACGCCGTGTTGTGTCGTCGCCCGTCGGACGACTATATGTGAAACGTAAAAGATGTTGAGTCCGTGAGCGATGCCGTCTTCTCTGCGAGCGCGCGAACTGTGATGCCGGCAAAGAAAGACCGCAGTTTCGTGGTTGCTCCCGCCCACACGTCGTGCGTGACAGCCAGAGAAGCCCGGCTCCTGTTCACTTTCCCGTCCGCGACCAGCGTGATTGTGCCCTCGACAGCTTCCAGGATGTCGAGCACGGTAATTGCGGCAGGATCTCGCGCCAGCAGGAACCCCCCGCTTACGCCGCGCCGGCTCTCCACCAATCCCGCCGACTTGAGGCGTATCAGGATCTGCTCGATGTAGTCGGGCGAGATTTCCTCAGCCTTTGCTATCTCGCTCTTGCGTATAGACCCCTTGGATACATGCAGCGCGAGAAAGATGATTATCCTTGTCGCATACCGGCCTTTTGTAGATAAAGTTAACATAGTTTGTGCTAATGATGACTTAGTAGATCACTGATACTACATATATTCACATTTTGATGCAACACTTCTTTCTTTCAGAGGGCAGGCGCGCGACGTGCCAATGCTAATCGAAGGGACTGTGAGTCTGGCAACCGGCCGGCCGGGCGTCAGGGAGGCGGTCGTTTGTGAGTACGGATTCGGGGATCGTGATTGTCTCGCCACCGCGGGAACGGAGGCGCAAGCTCGCGCCCTCGATGCGGTTGCGAAGCGGCTAGCCCATTGATTACCCGCTCTGGAAGGCCAAACTTGCCGCCATGGGAAAGCGGGGCATCAAGGTGTTCCGGCGATCATTGCGTTACCGGAATCAGACCGGTCGTCTTTCTGATGGGCAGCCGCACGCGTTTCTTGTCGGACAGGGAACGGGCGTCGATATTCGCTAAACGCTGGCGTTGTTCACGCGACCCGCTCCAAACCTGTGCGACGTTGCGCTCATCTTCAGCCAGGATCAGGATCTGTCCGCAGTCGCGGAGGAGGCTCGCGCCATCACGGCTGACCAGAAGCGATAGTTTAAGATAGCCAGTGCTTTCCCGTTCAGCCCCACGACGGTCAACGGGATCTGGCGACATTCGCTGCGACGCTGACTGGCCAGCAGATGCAGCCCTTGGGCTTTTGCAGGAAAAGACGTCCCCGCAGGTACGAGGCGCCGACGGAGACAACCTTCTTCCGTCTTCTGCGTAAAGAATTGAGCCTCCGCAACTCCAGAAAATCTATTTCTCTCGTTACCGCCTCCAAACCTTCGTCGTAACTAAGATCGTGAATCAGACCTAAGGGACGGGGGCGAGACAACAGCAGTTCGCATTATGGCCGTTCATCCCAATCCACAGCCCGCGTAAAGCGGGCTCTAGCTCAAGACTTTTCACAGTAGAGCCCGCTTTACGCGGGCTATTCCGCCATAATGCGAATTGCTGGCGAGACAAAGATCGGTGTTGCGCTCGCGGGCCAGCGCCTATATATTTCTCACCTCGAATATTTCATGGGACGAAGTAAGCATGCGTGCGACAGGGATTTCAGCGGAGGAATTTGCCCGGCGGCTGAGCCTGCTGCTGCCTCGCCTGGCTCGGGAATCCTGGCAGTCCGGCCGCAACCTGGTCTCGCAGGGCGAGGCGAGCCTGCCGGAGCTCTGGATTCTGAGACACCTCGAGGAGCGCTCCGCCTGCCCGATGAAGGAGCTGGCGGCGTTCCTACGCCTGGGCAACTCGACGGTGACGGGGCTCGTGGACCGGCTGGTGCGGCGGGGCCTGGTCCGTCGGCAGAGCGACGCGTCGGACCGGCGCGTGGTGCTGGTCGTGCTCTCATCGCTCGGGCGCCGCGTTCTCGTCCAGATGGCGGGACAGAAGCTGAAGATGCTGCATGCCTGGTTCGGCCGGCTGACGAGAGGCGAGAGAGCGGAGTTTTTGCGGATTGTTGAGAAGCTTGACATGGTGGAGGGTGGGGCGCAGCGGGGTCGGCCTGCTGCCGCGGGGAGATCTGAACATGAAGCGTGAGTATGTCTGTCTGGCCCTTGGTGCGTTGCTTGCGGGGCTGTGGGCGGGGTGCGTCTCCCCGACGACGCCATCTTCCGTGAGTGCGCCCTGGCGTGCGCCGGAGCGCGCGGAGGCGAAGGACCCGGAGTGGGCTGCGCTGCGGGCGGAGCGCCCCGACTTCTCCCGTCCGCTGACGCTGGGGGAGCTCTCCGACCTTGCGCTGCGCAGCAATCCGGGTACGCGCGCGGCGTGGAACCAGGCCAGGGCGGCGGCCGCGCGCGTTGAACAGACCAAGGGCCTTTTCATTCCGAACCTGACCGCGGTGGGCCAGGGGACGCGCCAGCGCGTCGACGCCAATGACGCGGCGATGGATCAGGATTACCTGCAATACGGACCCGCCCTGCGGCTCAGCTACCTTGTCATCAACTTCGGCGGCGGCCGTGCCGCGGCTGTCGAGCAGGCGCTGCAGACCGTATACGCCGCGAACTACGCGTTCAACCGTTCGCTGCAGGCCGTCCTGTTTTCGGTGCAAGGCGCCTACTACGGAGTTGTCAGCGCGCAGGCGGCGACGGAAGTCGCGGAGACGAATGTGCGTGACGCCGGGACCGTTCTTGATGCGGCGAGCGCCCGGCTGCAGCAGGGGCTGGGGACCGAGCTGGACGTCCTTCAGGCGCAGGCGGCGCTGGATCAGGCGCGCTTCCAGCGGGCGGGGGCCCAGGGGCTGGTGCAAAACGCGCGTGCGGGCCTTGCGCAGGCGCTTGGCCAGCCGGCCGATGCGCCGGTGCAGGTGGCGCCGCCGGGCGAAAGCCTGCCTGCCGTTCCGGACGCCTTGGAGCTGAGCCGGCTGATCGACGCCACGCTCGCGCGCCGGCCGGACATCGCCTCGCTACGCGCCCGGGTTGCGGCGGCCGAGGCGTCGGTGCGCGTTACCGCCGCCACGCAGTGGCCCTCGCTCTATCTCACCGGCAGCGTGGCGCGCGATTACTCTGATGTCTACAACGAGGGCGGCCAGCCGATGGCCGAGGAAAAATGGTCTTACACGGGGGGGCTGAGCCTGCAGTGGCCGTTCTTTGACGGCGGGCAGACGATCAACGCGCGCCGGGCGGCGGAGGCGCAGGCCGATGCTTTGCGAAGCCAGCTGCGCCAGGCGGAGCTGGCCGCCAGCGCCGACGTGTGGACCGGCCATCATAGCCTTGTCACTGCCCTGCAGAAGGTCGAGTTCAGCGAAGCCTTTCTGCGCAGCGCGCAGGCTTCCCACGCCATGGCGCTGGACAGCTACAAGGCAGGGCTGAAGAGCCTGCTGGATGTGCTGAACGCTGAGACTCAACTCGCTCAGGCCCGCGGCCAGCAGGTCGCCGTCCGCCAGGAGGCGTTCACCGCTTTTGCCAATCTGGCGTACGCGACCGGCCAGATGGAAATCGTCGAACTCACGAAACCGGTCCAGCCATGAGACTCACTGTTGAACACGAAGGGATGGTACATATGCACACTCGTACGCTCTTAACTCTGCGCTCGGCCCCGGCCTGCCGCTGGGTCCTGTTGGTGGCGGCTGCACTCGGGCTCTCCGGCGGCTGCCACAAGGGAAAGGGCGGGATGCCTCCGCGGCCGCCGATACCGGTTCGCACCGTGCTGGCGGAAGTCAGGGACACCCCGCTGGTCATCAACGCCTTCGGCAGCACGGAGGACCGCCTAAGCCTCGACGTGGTGCCGCAGGTCTCGGGCCTGCTGGTCAAGACGTTCATCGCGGATGGGGCCGTGGTGGCGGAGGGGCAGCAGCTTTTCCAGATCGACCCGCGTGACCACGAGGCGAACGTTAAGAAGGCGGAGGGCGTTTTGACAGCCAACCGGGCCGTGCTCGAGCTGAGCCGTCTGACGCTTGAGCGCACCCGCCCTCTGCTGGAGAAGAAGCTGGTTTCCACGGAGGACTTTGATGTGCTGCAGACCAAGGCCGCCGCGGCTGCGGCGCAGGTGCAGGTGGACGAGGCAACGCTGGAACAGGCCCGCCTGAACCTGTCCCGCTGCACTATCACGGCGCCCTGGGCAGGGGTGTGCTCCAAGCGCCTGGTGGACGACGGGAACCTTGTGATTGTCGGGGTGACGCGGCTGATCAACATCCGCAGCTACGATCCGCTGGTTGTGCAATTCACGGTTTCGGAACAATACCTGCAGCAGCTTCGCGCGGCGAAAGCGGCGGGCGTGGTCCCGCTGGAGATCCGGCCGCGCGGCGACACCAACGTGTACGCGGGAACGCTGGAGTTCGTGGATAATGCCGTCAATCAGCAGTCCGGAACAATTCTGCTGCGCGGCCAGGTGCCGAACCCCGGGCTCAAGCTCTGGGCAGGGCAGTTCGCCGAGATCCGGGCGCAGGTCGGCCTCGCGAGGGGCGCGGTTATGGTGCCCGAGGCGGCCGTGCAGTTCGGAAAGGCGGGCTCGTATCTCTTCGTGGTTAACGCGGAATCCAAGGCCGAGATGCGCCTGGTGGAGACAGGCGTGCGGCATAACAACTCGATTGAGATCGTGAAGAACGTTGCCGGCGCGGAATCAGTGGTGGTGCTGGGGCAGTTGATGCTCCAGCCTGGGGCCGCGGTGATGGACCCGGCGCGGCAGGCGCCGGCCGAGGCGCCCGCGCCCGCGGAAAAATAGTAAATTCAAGCCGCACGAACGTACGGAGAATAAACCGTGACCTTTTCTGAAGTCTTTGTCCGCCGGCCGATCATGACGATCCTGGTGACCGTGCTCATGGTGGTGCTCGGCGTGTGGGCCTATTTCCGGCTTCCGGTCAATAGCCTTCCCACGGTGGATTACCCCGTGATCCAGGTCACAGTAGCCTATCCCGGCGCGAGCCCCGCAACGATGGCGAGCGCGGTAGCTACGCCGCTGGAGAACGAGTTTACCCAGGTGAACGGCCTGGAATTCATGTACTCCGACAACAAGCAGGGCTTCAGCACCATCACACTGACCTTCAGCCTGAATCGGAACGTGGACCTGGTGGCGCCGGACGTGCAGGCCGCGATCACGCGGGCTACCCGAAACCTCCCGACCGATCTGCCCAGCCCGCCCACCTACCAGAAGTTCAACCCTTCAGATGCGCCCATCTACTACCTGATGCTGTATTCCGACATCCTGCCCCACGGCGAGCTGTATGATTACGCGAACCACGTGGTCGCCCGGAAGCTCAGCATGATTGAGGGCGTCTCGAAGGTGGAGGCCTTCGGCTCCAAGCGCGCCGTTCGCATCCAGTTTGACCCCGCAAAGCTTTCGGCCTGCCAGATTGGCGTGGATGAGCTCTCCGTCGCTCTGAGGGCGGGCACAGTCAACATCCCCGGGGGCAGCCTCAACGGCACCTCGCGCACCTTCACCATTGAGCCCGCCCTGGCAGCCTGATTTTGAAAAGTGCGTGGTCATGCGTCTTTCCCGCGTGAGCGGCGCCAATACGGTGGCGGTCGCCGACAAGGTCGCCCTGGCCCTTGAGGAAGCCCGGCGTGAGCTGCCCTCTTCCATCAAGCTCGACACTATGTTCAACGGCGCAGGGCCGATCCGTGAATCGCTGCACGACGTGCAGATCACGGTCGTCATCGCCTTGCTCATGGTCGTTCTGGTGATTTTCCTCTTCCTG
>CAYRKB010000080.1:9999-19680 GCA_964424705.1 uncultured Victivallales bacterium | reverse complement strand
CTTCGCTTATCGCTTGATTACTCGGCCATTATGAAGGTCAAAGCAAAAGGCCCTGTCATGCGGCCCGGGAACGGCCGCTGGTTGGAAATTCGCGGCCCGTGAGGTCGAGAATGAAGCGGGCCAGCAGCTTGACCACATCCTCCACGTCGCGCAGGGCGATGGTCTCGACCGGGCTGTGCAGGTAGCGCGTCGGGATGCTGACGAGCCCCGCCGCCGCGCCGGAGCGGGTCATCTGCATGGCAAAGGCGTCCGTGTTCATGCCCCGCGCCTCGGGCTGGATCTGAGTCTTGATCTTCAGCTTCTTCGCCGCATCTTTCAATCCGTCGAGAACCCTGCGGTTATATGTGGGGCCGGGATGCAGGATCGCACCGTGCCCGAGTTTTGCGCGGCCCACGCGCTTTTCGTCCACGCCGGGATAGTCGGTGGCGAAGCCGACGTCCACGGCGAGCCCGATGTGCGGCTCCACGCCGAAGGCCGCCGTCGTCGCGCCGCGCAGCCCGATTTCTTCCTGCACTGTGCTCACGGCGTGCACCGCGACGTTCAGGCGCGCGCCGGCGAGCAGGCGCAGCGTGTCGGCGATGACGAAAGCCCCGATGCGGTTGTCGAATCCGCGGCAGGCGACCAGCCCGTTGCGAAGCTCGATCCAGCCCGCGTGGACAGTTCCCGAGTCGCCGGGTTCAAGGACCTTCTCGGCGTCCTTGCGGCTCTTTGCGCCGATATCCACCCAGAGCTCGTGGATCTTGCCGACTCCCGCCTCGCGCTCCTTCTCGGTCATGAGGTGGATTGGCTTCACCCCGATGACGCCGGGCACGGGCCCGTGGCGGCCCTGAAACAGCACTCGCTCGCCCTGCAGCAGCGGCACGTTGATGCCGCCGATCGCCGAGATATACACGAGCCCGTTATCATCCAGATGCTGCACCATCAGGCCGATCTCGTCGCAGTGCCCGGCCAGCATGACGCGCAGTTTCGCATGGGGGTTCAAAATGCCGATCGCGTTGCCGTGGACGTCGGCCTCCACGCGGTCGGCGTACCTGCGCATGTAGGCGGCCACGAGCTTCTGTCCGTCCTGCTCGGAGCCCGACGGGGTCGGGGTGGCGACCAGTTCTTTGAGAAACGACAACGCTTTCTTATCCATGGCAGGCTCCTTCGTGTTTTCTGTGCTTTATGCGCCGGTCTTGATCGGCACGGCAATTCCGCTGATCATCCACACCACGTCCGTCGCCGCCGCGGCCAAGCGGGCATTCAGCCGCCCCGCGGCGTCGCGAAACCGGCGCGCCAGGGGATTGTCGGGAACGATGCCAAGCCCGACTTCGTTAGTCACCACGATCCAGTCCCACGGGGTGCCGCGCAGCGCGGCGAGCAGGGACTCCACCTGCACAAACGCCTCCTGCGCTTCGCCGCAGTGGTGCATGAGGTTGCCGAGCCACACGGTGACGCAGTCCAGCACCACGACGCGCGTTGTGCCGGGCAGCGCCGCCAGCGCGCCGGCAGGATCGAGGGGTTCTTCGAGGGTCGCGAATTCGCCCGCCCGCTCCTCGCGGTGCCGCGCAATGCGCTCCCGCATTTCCGCGTCGAACGCCTCGGCCGTGGCGAGAAACACACGCGTTCCCGCCGGGTAGTCTGCGGCGAGGCGCAGGGCGTGCGCGCTCTTGCCGCTGCGCGCTCCCCCCGTGAGCAGTGTCACTCGGTTCATGGCTGCACCAGTTTCTTCAGTACGGACAACGATTCGAGCAAGTCGGGCTCGCTGAACACCTCCAGCGTCAGCACCCGCGCGGCCTTCGGATCGGCGCGCGCGGCAGACAGTAGCATGCGCAGGATGGCCGGGTCCAGATGGGAGATATCTTTGTGATCCTTGCCTGCCTCCACGCCGTGCAGGTGGATCACGCGCGTCCTTGGCCCGTAGCGGCGGAGGGCGGCCTCGACGTCGAATCCGTGCGCCACGAGGTGGCCGACATCGAGGCAGACGGAGAGATCGAGCTCCTCCACGATGTCCCCGACCAGGTCGAATGGATAGGCGAGCGTCTCCACGCAGAACCGGCGGGCCGGGAGGCCGCCGGCAAGCAGCTCCCCCATGGATCGGCGCAGCGCGGCGCGCCACGCGGACAGGGCGTGCGCTGCGTCACCTCGCTTCGACTCGTTCTGCTCGAAGTGTACGATCCAGGCGAACGGGTCGAGCGGCGCGGTGCGTTCGATCGCGCGCAGGCACTTGCCGACGGCCGCGCGCCGCATGGGCTCGTCGGTCGCGCCGAGATGCGCATCCACGGGCAGGTGCACTGTATAGCTCAAGCGATGGCTTTGCCCGAGGTGAGAAAGAGCCTGCACCGTTTCAGTCGAAGGCAGGCTGGATATCTCGTCCGACTCGAACAGAAGCAGTTCCACGTCATCGACGAGCGGCGCGAGGAATTCAACATTTGGCAGGATGTCGGCCGGCCGGATGTACGAGGTCGTTCCTACGCGCCACGGGGCGCCTCTTGTTTTCGAATCGTATGCAGCATCGGTGTGTCGGCGCATGGCGGGGAACTATCCAATCCGCGCCGCCTTGTCAATGTCCTGCGGCTGCGATTGCACCTCCGTCCTGTTCCGTGTCGTCAAACTGGTAGACAACTGCGTTCATTGGGTCTATCTTCATCAGACGAAACAGAAAGCTAACGGCAGACGTTGGAGGAAGTATGCAGAGCGTCATCAATCACCTTGTTCAGTTGCAGGAACTTTGCCTTGTTCGAGATGAGCAGAAAGTGACGGCAGGCGCCGCCCGTTTGGAGGAACTGGACGCCGCCATCAAGAGCATGACCGAACAACTGCCGCCGGCCGCGCGGTCCCTGTTCGAGAAGCTGCACAAACGGTACCGGCTTGCCATCGTGCCGATCGGGGAGGGCATCTGCGCTGCGTGCGGGATGCGCCTGACCGTCAGCCAGATCCAGGCGGTGCGCCTGGCGCGGGAGATCCAGACCTGTCCGAATTGCGCGCACATGCTGTGCGACACGCGCTCCTCGCCGAGGCGCACGGGGCGCACCCCGCGCCGCAGCGAGCCGCGCAAGGGCGGCATTGCGCGCTTCTCGGCCCACACGCTGATGGTGCCCAATCTGGTGTCGACGGACAAGGAAGGCGCGGTGCGCGAGTTGGCGACGAAGATGGAGAAAGAGGGTTTTATCGATGACGCCGGAAAGCTTGTGGAATCCGTGATGCGCCGCGAGGCGATCGCGAGCACGGCGCTGGAGCACGGGCTGGCCGTGCCGCACGCACGCGCAGTGGAGGGCGGCGGCCTGACGCTCGCCATGGGTATCAGCCGGCAGGGCATCCGCTTCGGGTCCGAATCCGATCCCTTGAGCAAGTTTATCTTCCTGATCGCGATTCCCACTGCGGCGAGCGCATTCTATCTGAAGCTGCTTGCCGGGCTGGCCGAGACTTTTATGCAGGCAGAGCACAGGAAGGCCATCCTTGCGGAGAAGGAGCCTGACAAGCTGTGGAAGGCGCTGGTGAAGGCGACGCGCATCGCGATCAAGTAGCGACAGGTGTTGACGGCGAAAGGAAGGGTTTTGTATTGTCACGCGCTTCGGACAGGGAACGGCGCGAGGTGCGGGCGGCGCATGGGTTGTTCAGCCCGCGCAAATAGCAGGTCATATTGAAAGGAACTGGGGCAGCATGGCACTTAAAGTGGGCATCAACGGGTTCGGTCGAATCGGGCGTATGGCGTTTCAGGCCATTTGTGATCAGGGCCTACTGGGCAAGGAGATCGACGTTGTGGCTGTCGTGGATATTTCCACGGACGCCGACTACTTCGCGTACCAGATGAAGTACGACTCGGTGCACGGGAAGTTCAAGCACGCCATCAGCGCCGAGAAGAGCGACCCCTCGAAGGAAGAGGCGGACACCCTCGTTGTGAACGGACACAAGATCAAGTGCGTCATGGCCACGAAGAGCCCCGCCGATCTGCCCTGGAAGGCGCTGGGCGTGGACTACGTCATTGAGTCCACCGGCTTGTTCACGGATTCGGAGAAGGCCAAGGGCCACCTGGCCGCCGGCGCGAAGAAAGTGATCCTGTCCGCTCCCGGCAAGGGAGAGGTCAAGACCCTCGTGGTGGGCGTGAATGAGAAGGAGTACGATGCGGCGAAGCACCATATCGTGTCCAACGCTTCCTGCACGACGAACTGCCTGGCTCCGGTCGTGTATGTGCTGCTCAAGGAAGGCGTCGGGATTGAGACCGGTCTGATGACCACGATTCACGCATACACCGCCACCCAGAAGACTGTGGACGGCCCTTCCAAGAAGGACTGGCGCGGCGGCCGCGCAGCGGCGATCAACATCATTCCGTCCTCGACGGGCGCTGCCAAGGCCGTGGGCGAAGTGCTGCCGGCGACCAAGGGCAAGCTGACCGGCATGGCCTTCCGCGTGCCGACCGCCGACGTATCGGTTGTGGACCTGACCTTCCGCTCGGTGAAGGACAGCTCGATCGAGGAAATCGACGCGATGCTGAAGAAGGCCTCCGAGACGTACCTGAAGGGCATTCTCGGATACGCCAACGAGGAGCTGGTCTCGAGCGACTTCATTCACGATGCGCGCTCCTCGATCTACGACTCGCTGGCCACCGTCCAGAACAACCTGAAGGGCGAGAAGCGCTTCTTCAAGATCGTTTCGTGGTACGACAATGAGTGGGGCTACTCCAATCGCGTGGTGGATCTGCTCCGCTTCATGGCGAAGGCGGACGGCGCGAAGTAGTGGCGGCACCGGCCATTTGAGGCATTCGCGCAGGCGGCCTTGCGGGGTCGCCTGCGCCTTCATGTAACAGTTCAGGGGGCACCTGAGGGGATGAACAAGAAGACGATTCGTGATGTGGATGTGAAGGGGCGGCGCGTGCTCATGCGCGTGGATTTCAACGTGCCGATCAAGGACGGCGTGGTGAAGGACAACACGCGGATCACCGCGGCGCTGCCATCGATCCGGCATGTGCTCGACCAGGGCGGTGCCCTTGTGCTTATGAGCCATCTCGGGAGGCCGAAAGGCAAGGGCTATGAGGCGGAGTTCAGTCTCAAGCCGGTCGCGGCGCGTCTTCAGGAGGTGCTCGGAAAGACCGTGCTTTTCGGGGATGATTGCGCCGGCCCGGCAACACTCGCGAGCGCCCAGGCGATGAAGCCCGGCCAAGTCATGCTTGTCGAGAACACCCGCTTCTACAAAGAAGAAGAGGGCAAGGCCAAGCTCCCGGACACGGCGACCGACGAGGAGAAGAAGGTCGCCAAGGCCGAGATGAAGCAAAAGCAGGTGGACCTCGCGAAGAAGCTGGCCCAGCTCGGCGACGGCGAAATCTACTGCAACGACGCCTTCGGTTCGGCGCATCGCGCCCATGCCTCCACTGCCGTGGTCTGCAAGTTCTACAAACAGAACGTGGCCGGGTTCCTGATGGAGAAGGAAATCGACTACCTGGGCCGTGCGCTGGCCAGCCCGGAGCGCCCCGTCGTCGCGATCCTCGGCGGCGCCAAGGTGTCGGACAAGGTCAACGTGATCATGAACCTTCTGACCAAGGTGAACTCGCTGATTATCGGCGGGGCGATGGCGTATACGTTTTACCGCGCAAAGGGGCTCCCGATCGGAAAGTCGCTTGTGGAAGATGACAAGGTCGACCTGGCGAAGGACCTCCTTGCGAAGGCGCAGGCGGCGGGCGTCAATCTGATGCTGCCGGTGGACCACGTGATCGCGGATGCGTTCTCCGAGACGGCGGGCGTCGAGGTGGTTGAAGAGGGCGGCATCCGGGACGGGTGGATGGCACTCGACATCGGCCCCCGGTCCGCCGAGCTCTTCGCGCAGGAGATCCGGAAGGCCAAGACTGTGATCTGGAACGGCCCCATGGGCTGTTTCGAGATGAAGCCCTTTGCGGCCGGCACGCTCGCCGTGGCGCAGGCGATCGCCGCAACGAAGTGCCTGAGCATCGTGGGCGGCGGCGACAGTGTGAGCGCGGTGAACAAGAGCGGCCTGGCCGACAAAATGACCCATATCAGCACAGGCGGCGGCGCAAGTCTCGAGTTTCTTGAAGGTAAAACGCTGCCCGGCGTGGCGGCCCTGACGGACAAGTGAGGAAGACGTGAAGAAATTTCGTAAGAAGATTGTGGTTGGCAACTGGAAGATGAACAAGCTCCTCGCCGATGCTGTTACGCTGGCGCAGGACATCAAGACGCAGCTGGCGTCGTGCCGTGAGGTGGATGTGGTGCTGTGCCCTCCGTTCACCGCGCTGAAGGTGGTGGGAGAAGTCATCTCCGACACCCTGATCAAACTGGGCGCGCAGAACATGCACTGGGCCCCGGAGGGCGCCTATACGGGCGAGATCTCAGCCAACATGCTGCGCGATATCTACTGCCACTACGTGATCCTGGGGCATAGCGAGCGGCGCAGCTTCTTTGGCGAGACGGATGAAATCGTCAACCGCAAGGCGAAGTCTGCGCTGGCAGCGAACCTCACGCCGATCGTGTGCGTGGGCGAGACCCTGGAGCAGCGGGAAGCCGGGCAGATGACAACCGTTATCAAGTCTCAGGTGCAGAAGAGCCTCGCAGAGCTGGGCAAGGACCTCGAGCGCGTGATTGTCGCATACGAGCCGGTGTGGGCGATCGGGACCGGACGCACGGCGTCTCCTGCGCAGGCGCAGGAGGTGCATGCGCTCATTCGCGACGTGCTGGCTGGCCTCGGCGGGCCCGACGTGGCTGCCTCCATTCGCATACAATACGGTGGCAGCGTGAAGGCATCGAACGCGCGCGAGCTGTTCGGGCAGCCGGATATCGACGGCGGCCTGATTGGCGGCGCGGCGCTCGACGCGCACTCTTTCATGGAGATCATCAAGGCGGGCATCTAGCCCGGCAGACGACGGATCAACGTGTCGGGCAGTGACAGAGTGCAGCGAGGGAAAGGACTACTAGCGTGACATTTCTACTGTGGCTGTTGGCGTTTGTTGAGCTACTGACCAGCTTCTTCCTGATCAGCGCGATTCTTATTCAGAAGACCAAGGCGCAGGGCGCCGGACTGGCGTTCGGCGCCAGCATGGGAGAGTCCCTGTTCGGCTCCCAGGCGGGGAACTTCCTGACGCGCACCACGGTGATTCTTGCCGTGGTCTTCCTGGTAAATACCGTCCTGCTTGGCATGATCGGTGTGCGTCGCTCGTCGACTTCGGTGGTCGACAGGGTCGCGCCGGTCAAGGAAGCGGTGGCGCCCGCGCCTCAGCCGCGTCCTGCCTCCCCGGAAATGCCGAAGGCTACACCAGACTTTGGCGCTCCGCCTGTTCAGGCGCCCTTGGTTGAACAACCTGCGTCGGAAGCCCCGGAAGCTCCCGCAGCTCCAGCCCCGGAAGCGGCTCCGCCGGCCCCGTAAGGGTGGCGTTCACATCAGGAATGGGATCCGGTCGGTCTCTGCCCTCGTTGTGAAAGTGGCGTGCGCCGGTTTGTGGCAAGGCGATCTTAGCCGCCGCCCGCCGGCCCGCCGATGCCACATTCCGTGAGCCTGCGCAGATCGCTGAGCAGAAAATCTACCTCATCGAGCGTGACGGACCGGTTCGTGTCGCGCTGCTTCAGGACGCCTTGCGCTATGCTCTCCGCCGCGACCTCACGGATCGAGACGTTGCGGCGCATCGCTTCCTTGACCAGTTCCGCCGCTGCCCGATAGCCGATCAGCGGATTCAGGGCCGTGGCGACGATGGCGTTTCTTGCGAGCCAGCCTTCGGCTTTCGCGCGGTTGGCGGTCACGCCCCGGACGCACTTCTCGGTGAACGCGGCGACGGACGCGATCATTACCTGCATCGCCTCGAAGAGGCTGTGCGCGAGGACCGGCATCATGACGTTGAGCTCCAGTTGCCCGGCCTGCGCCGCGAGCGCGATGGTATGGTCGCAGCCCTGCACGTGAAACATGGACTGGTTGAGCATCTCTGCCATCACCGGATTGACCTTGCCCGGCATGATCGACGACCCGGGCTGCAGGGCGGGCAGGCGGATTTCGTCGAGCCCTGTCGTGGGGCCGGATGCCAGGAGTCGAAAGTCGTTGGCGATGCGGGTCAGCGTGATGGCTGCCGTGCGCAGGGCGGCCGAGAAGTGCGCAGGATCCGCCATGGACTGCATCGACTCGAACAGGTCGTCGGATTCGACAAGCCGTTGCCCGGTAAGCTCCGCCAGGCGGGCGACCATGTGCGAACGGTACAGCGGGTGGGCGTTCAGGCCCGTGCCGGTCGCCGTGCCGCCGATTCCCAGGCGGCGGAGGCCCTCCGCCGCCCCGGCAATCCTATCCCGATCGAGCTCTACGGCCCGCGCGTAGCCGCCGAACTCCTGTCCCATGCGTACCGGCACCGCATCCTGCAGGTGGGTGCGGCCTGACTTCACGATCTCGGAGAATTCGACAGACTTGTCGCGCAGCGCGCCTGCCAGGCGGCCGAGCGCCGCCAGCAGTTCGTCGAGCCGCCACAGCGCGCCCAGTCGGATCGCGGCCGGAATGGTGTCGTTGGTCGACTGGGCCATGTTGACATCGTCATTCGGGCTGACCAGGTACTGGCCGCGCCGGCCGCCGAGGATTTCGGTGGCGCGGTTGGCGATGACTTCGTTGATGTTCATGTTGTGCGAGGTGCCGGCGCCGGCTTGAAATGGATCGACGACGAACTGTGCGTCCCAGCGCCCGTCGATCACTTCCTGGGCCGCCTGGATAATGGAATCCGCCAGCTCGCGCGCCGAATATTTCCGGCCGCCTATCTCCCGGCCGCGGAACAGTCCGAGCCCCATGTTCACCTCCGCCGCCGCGCGCTTGATGGCCGCCATGCTCCACACAAAAGCGCGCCAGGGCCGAAGGCCGGAGATTGCGAAGTTGAGCACGGCGCGCTGCGTCTGGATCCCGTACAGAGCGTCGGCGGGCACGGGCAGTTCGCCCATAGAATCCTTCTCCATGCGAAAATCGGTCATCGCGATTGTGATCCTCCTTTCCCCTCGAGCGTCTTCAGGCAATTACGCCGGCGGAGATATCCGCCAGGGCCGGGCAGCCGGTCATTACCATGGCGCTGGCAAGCGACTTGCGCAGGTGCTCCATTTGCAGGCGGACCCCCGCGGATCCGCCGCCCACGGCGGCCCTGATGAGGTCGCGGCCGACCAGCACGGCGTCCGCCCCGAGCGCGATCATTTTGAGAACATCATATCCGGTGCGGACGCCGCCGTCGGCCAGCAGCATCACGCCGCCGCGCCCGAAGGCCGCGCGGATGCCGGGCAGCACGTGCGCCGTCCCGGGCGTGTGGTCCAGCACCCGCCCGCCATGGTTCGAGACCACCACCGCCGCCGCGCCTGCCTCGGCGGCGGCCAGCGCGTCTTCCGCACACATGATGCCCTTGACGATGACGGGAAGCCGGGTGCCCCGGACGAGCTCGCGGATCTCGGCGGGCGTCTTCCGGAACACTTTCTGGTTGTGCTTGTTCATGTTGTAGGAGCCGCAGCCGTCCACGTCGATGCCCACCGCCGTTGCGCCTGCCTGCTCCGCCTTGCGGAAGAATTCCAAAATGGTCCTCTGCTCGCGCGGCTTGACGATCTTTACCCCGCCGTTCTTTCCCTCGGCGATGGCATCAAGGCAGAAGGCGCGCTCGGGGGAATAGGTGTACGTGTCGGCCCGCCAGCCCAGCGTGCCGGCTTCATTGCCGCCGCATCCCACGGTCCGGCAGAACTCCGCCTCGCTGATCACGGC
>CAYRKB010000080.1:0-9989 GCA_964424705.1 uncultured Victivallales bacterium | reverse complement strand
TCGCCTCCGAAGGAGTCAACCCCGGGAACGGAAGCGCCCATGATCGGCATCGCAAGGATCTTGCCGAAGAAAGAGAAGCGCGTATCCGGCTCAAAGTGGGCGCCCAGCAGGCGCATCTTGAGCTGCACGGCGCGCAGGGCCAGCCAGTTGTTGTGGAACGATGCCCCGCTGCCCGCCCCCCCGATGCCGAGCGGCCCGCCGTACTGCTGGGCCTGGCAGAAGCGCGAGGGTTCTCCGTCGCAGTCCCGGTAGACGTTGCAGATGCCCTTGAGCTTCAGCTTTGCCTCGGCCCGGACCTGATCGAGAGTCAATGCGGGTGTCGTCATGCTGTCCTGCCTCCTGCCGGCACATAGGGACGCGATGCCGGCCCCGTGTAGATGCAGTCGGGCCGGAACAGGCGGTTGTCCTTGCGCTGTTCGAGGATGTGCGCCAGCCAGCCGGAAGCGCGCGCGAGCGCGAAGACGGGCGTGAAGAAGTCGCGCGGGATGCCCAGCATCGTGTAGACGGCACCGGAGTAGAAGTCCACGTTCGGGTAGAGAGGCTTGCCGGCCGCGTCCATGCGGATCCGGAACTGCTTTTCGATCTCCTGCAGGAGAGGCTGCACGGTGGTGTTGCCCTTGGCCCTGGCGAGCTCTTCGACGAAGTGTTCCATGATCACCGAGCGCGGGTCCTTCCCGCGGTAGATTCGGTGGCCCATGCCCATCACCTTGCCCTTGGTGGCGAGCGTTTCGTCCAGCCATTTCCCGACCCGGTCCACGCTGCCGATGTCGTCGAGCATGTCCATCACGCCTTCGTTGGCGCCCCCGTGCAGGGAGCCGTTCAGCGCCCCGATGGCCGCGGAGATGCTGGAGTAGCAGGTCGAGAGCGTGGAGGCCACCACGCGCGCGGTGAACGTGGAGGCGTTGAAGCTGTGCTCGGCGTGCATGATGAGGCACCCGTCGAAGATGCGCGCGTCCATGGCCGAAGGCTCCCTGCCCGTCAGCATGTAGAGGAAGTTCGCGGCGTGGTCGAGGTCGGCGCGGGGTTCCACGTACGGCAGCCCCTGGCGGAACCGGTGGTGGGTGGCCAGCACCGTGGCAAGCTGCGCCACCTGATGCAGCGTGGTGCGGCAGTTGCACGTGGCGGAGTGGCGCACCTGGTGCTCGCGCGTGCCGCTCAGGTACGAGATGGCGGACTGCAGCAGCTCCATCGGCCTTCCCGCCGGGGGGAAGTCGCGGATCAGGCCGCGCACCACGTCGTTGACGCCGCGCTCGGAGCGCATCCGCGTCGTGAAGTTCGCCAGCTCCGCGGGGGACGGCAGGTGCTCATATACCAGCAGGTACGTTGTCTCTTCAAAGGACGAATGTTGGACCAGATCCTCGACGGAGTAACCGCGGTAGTACAGGCGGCTGTTCTCCACGTCGATCAGGCTGATCGACGTCTCGCCGGCGATCACGCCCTCCAGCCCTTTTGAATATTTGGCGTCGGCAGTCATAGTCTTCCTCCTTCCCGAACCATCCATGTGGCCGGCGCAAAGCGACGGCGCGTATCTACATCTCCAGGAGGAGTTTGTCCGGCTCCTCAACAAAGTCCTTGATCCGGCACAGGAAGCCGATCGCTTCCCGGCCGTCCACCACGCGGTGGTCGTACGTGAGCGCCACATACATCATGGGGCGGATTACAATCTGGTTGTCCACCACCACCGGCCGCGGCTTGATTGCGTGCAGGCCCAGGATCGCCGTCTGCGGGTAGACGGGAATCGGCGTGGAGAGCAGGGAGCCGAATACCCCGCCGTTTGTGATCGTGAAGGTGCCGCCGCTCAGTTCGTCGGGCAGGAGCTTCTTCTCTCTCGCCCGCTTCGCCAGCGAGGCGATGGCGCCCTCGATCTCGGCGAAGCTCATCCGGTCCGCGTTGCGGATCACGGGAACGATCAGCCCGGCGTCGATGGAGACCGCGACGCCGATGTCGTAGAACTGCTGGTAGATCATGTCGTCCCCGTCCACCACGCTGTTGATCACGGCGAACTGCTTGAGCGCCTGGCAGGCGGCCTTGACGTAGAATGACGTGAAGCCGATTTTGATCCCGTGCTCCTTCTCGAACTCCTCGCGGTACTGGCTCCGGATCTGCATCACCTTCGTCATGTCCACTTCGTTGAACGTCGTCAGGTACGCTGTGTTCTGCTTTGCGCGCACGAGGCGCTCGGCGGTCTTCTTGCGGATGGGCGTCATTGCCACCCGCTTGCGTGGCCGGCCGTCGGAGGCTGTCTCCGCGCCGGCCGCCGGCGCGGCGGGAACAGCTTCCGCGGTCAAGGGCGGCGCGGCCTTGACGGGCTCAGCGGCGGCGCGACGAGGCGGCTGGGCGGCGGCGGCCTTCAGGACAGCGACCTTTGCGCCGACCTCGACCTCCGACCCGGCCGGAACGGTGATGGACAGCACGCCCGGCGCCGGGGAGGGGAAGGTGACCGCGGCTTTCTCTGTTTCCAGCTCGAAGAGGTCGTCGCCCTCGGGGACCGTCGCGCCGTCGTCCTTAAGCCATTTTGTCAGGACGGCTTTCGTGATCGATTCCCCGAGCGCCGGCACCACGATGTCGATATCCATGTCTGGTTTCCTCAATGTCGTTGTTCGGCGTCGGGCTCCAATCCCAGCGCCCCGGCCACCAGGGCCCGCTGCTCTTCCTCGTGCCGCCGGTGCAGGCCCGTCGCGTTGCTCGCTGCCGCCGGCCGCCCCGCGTACGTCAGGGTTGCGCCGGGCGGCAGGCCCTCGATGTGATCCTTTACAAAATTCCACGCGCCGCAGTTCTGAGCCTCCTCCTGAACCCAGAGGAACTCGCGGGCCGCCGCATACGGTCGAAGCTGTTCCCGCAGGAACTCGGCCGGGAAGGGGTAAAGCTGTTCAAGCCGCAGGATCGCACAGCGTCGCGCGCCCTTCTGTCCGCGTGCCCCGTCCAGATCATAGAACACCTTCCCCGCACACAGCAACACCCGCGTGACATCGCCCGGCGCGTGCGGGTCGCCCAGCACCTCGGCGAACGAGCCGTGCGACAGGTCGGCCAGCGGCGATGCCGCCGCGGGGTGCCGCAGCAGGCTCTTGGGCGCCAGGACGACAAGCGGCTTGCGGAACCCGCGCCGCACCTGGCGGCGCAGGAGGTGGAAGTACTGGGCCGGCGTGGAGGCGCTGCACACCTCCATGTTATCCCCGGCGCAGAGCTGGAGAAACCGTTCGGGGCGCGCGCTGGAGTGGTCGGGCCCCTGGCCCTCGTTGCCGTGGGGCAGCAGCAGCACGAGGCCGCTGCGCTGCTCCCACTTGGCCTCCGCCGAGGCCAGGTAGTTGTCGATCGTCACCTGTGCGCCGTTGGCGAAGTCGCCGAACTGTGCCTCCCAGCATACGAGGGAGCGGGGCCGCGCCAGGGAGTAACCGTATTCGAAGGCGAGCACCGCGTATTCGGAAAGCGGGCTGTCGTAGGCGGACAGCCTGGCCTGGCCCGGTGCGATTTCGTTCAGTGCGACAAAGCTCCGCGGCATGGCATGGCTCTCGGCGTCCCACCACGCGAGGTGGCGCTGGGAGAACGTGCCCCGGACGGAGTCTTCTCCGCTGAGCCTGACCGGGGTGCCCTCCAGGAGCAGGGAGCCGAACGCCAGCGCCTCCGCCATGGCCCAGTCCACGGTGCCCCGCCCGGACAGCGTGGCGCGCCTGGACTCGAGGATCCGGGCGAGCCGCGGGTGCGCATGAAAGTCTTCCGGCACGGTGGTCGCCCGCTCGAAAATGCGCCGCAGCGTGTCTTCGGGCACGCCGGTCTCCACCGCATCGTGCGAGTAAAGCTGTGTCAGCCCCTGCCACTCGCAGTCCGGCGCCGGCTGCGCGCTCGCCGCCGTCGCGCTGCGCGCTCGCTCGTAGGCTTCCTGCAGCCGGGCCGCGTGGGCCGCGGCGATCTGCTGCTGTTCGTCCGGGGTGGCGACTCCCAGGGCGGCGCAGCGCTTCCCGTACAGCGCGCCGACGCCCGGGTGATCCTTGACGAGCCGGTACATATACGGGTGGGTGAAGGACGGGTCGTCGCCTTCGTTGTGGCCGTGGCGCCGGTAGCAGAAGACGTCGATCACGATGTCGCGGGCAAACGCTTCGCGGTACTGCAGCGCCAGGTCGACCACGTGCACGACGGCCTCCGGGTCGTCGCCGTTGACGTGAAGGACGGGGGTCTGCAGCGCCTTGGCCGCGTCGGTCGGGAAGACGGACGAGCGCAGGCTGCGGCTCGCGGTGGTGAATCCGATCTGGTTGTTGATGATGATGTGGATCGTGCCGCCCGTCGCGTAGCCCTCAAGCTGCGACAGGTTCAGGATCTCGGCCACGACTCCCTGCCCGGAGAACGCCGCGTCGCCGTGCAGAAGGACGGGAAGCACGCGCGAGCGGTCGCCGTCCTGGCGCCGGTCCTGAAGGCCGCGCGTCAGCCCCTCGAGGACGCCGTCGATCGACTCGAGGTGGCTGGCGTTGGCGGGAATGCGGATGTGCGTCGTCGTGCCGTCCTCGTGCCGGTGAACGGTGTCGTAGCCGATGTGATATTTGACGTCGCCCGAGCCCCCCGTCTGTTCGGGCAGGTGATTTTCCTCGAAGCGTGCGAAGATCTCCTCCGGCGTCATGTCGAGGATCGTGTGCAGCAGCGACAGCCTGCCCCGGTGCGTTGTGCCGATCGTGATTTCGTCGATGCGGTAGCGCCGCGCGTTATCGACCAGGAAATGCAGCGCGGGGACGATCGTTTCCGAGCCCTCGAGCGAGAAGCGCTTTTGCCCCACGAAATAGCGGTCGAGCGCCTTCTCCAGCGCCTCCGTGCGCAGCAGGTCCTCGAGGATCGTGCGCCGCTGCGCCGCGTCGAGGGCCGGTTGGTTTCGCGTGGACTCCATCTTGTGGATGAGCCACTTTCTGACGCTCTTGTCCTGAATGTGGAGGAACTCCGCGCCGATGCTCCGGCAGTAGGTTTCGCGGAGGGCGGCGACGATTTCGCGCAGCGGCGCCCGGGCCGGCTGCATCACGCGCCCCGCGTGGAATTCCGTGTTGAGGTCCGCTTCCGACAGGCCGAACTCCTGGAGCGTGAGCTGCTCGTACTGCTCCCCGCCGTCGCGGGCAAGGTAGCTGTGCGACGGCCCGAAATCGCCTCCGAGCGGATTGAGCTTGGCGTGGATGTATCCCACGTCGCGGTACGCCCAGAGCAGGCTGTCCACCCGCCCCTGCTTGTAGGTGTTGGCCGCGGCGGAGCTTTCCGCGGCGGGCGGCGCCAGCGCGGCCGCCGTGTTGCGGGCGTCGCGAAAATACGCGTCCCAGGGCGCGCCCACGCTCCGCGGGTCGGCCTCCCACTGGAGGTACAGCTCCTCAATGTAGGACAGGTTGTTCATTGCAGTGCTTCCGCAATCTGGTCGGGCCGGTCCACGACCGTGACGCCGGCCGCCGCCAGCGCGGCGACCTTGGAGTCGGCGCCGCCTTTGCCCCCGGAGATAATCGCTCCAGCGTGCCCCATCCGTTTCCCGGGCGGCGCTGTGCGCCCGGAGATGAAGGCGACGACCTTCTTGCGCATGGAGCGACGGATGAATTCGGCCGCCCGCTCCTCGTCTTCGCCCCCGATCTCGCCGATGAGAGCGACCGCGTCCGTCTCCGGGTCCCGCTCGAACATCTCCAGCAGCTCGATGAATCCGGTCCCGACGACGGGGTCGCCGCCGATCCCGACGCAGGTGGACTGGCCCATCCCGGCGGCCGTGAGGTTGTAGACGACCTCGTACGTCAGCGTGCCGCTGCGCGAGATCAC
This sequence comes from uncultured Victivallales bacterium, assembly GCA_964424705.1. GTDB lineage: Bacteria > Verrucomicrobiota > Kiritimatiellia > UBA8416 > CAYRKB01 > CAYRKB01. The sequence goes on along the minus strand of CAYRKB010000080.1, from coordinate 4,223 downwards.
GCCGACCCGCCCCGGCTTGTGAATGGGGCCCGGCATAATGCCCACCTTGCAGCGGCCGGGCGAAATGACGCCGGGGCAGTTTGGCCCGAGCAGCCGCACCCCCCGCGCGCGCAATTCGTCCAGGAGCCCGGCCACCTGCAGGACCGGGATTCCCTCGGTGATGCAGACAACCAGTTTGATTCCGCCTTCCGCCGCTTCGCGGATGGCCGCCGCGGCGAAGCGCGCCGGAACAAAGACGACCGAGCAGGCCGCGCCGGTGGCCTCGACGGCTTCCTTTACGGTATTGAAGACGGGGACGCCCGCTGCCGACTGCCCGCCCTTGCCGGGCGTGACGCCGCCCACCACCCGCGTGCCGTATTCGCCCATGGCCGCGGCATGGAAGGATCCGTCGCGGCCGGTGATGCCCTGCACCAGGACGCGCGTTCCGCTGTCCACCAGGATGCTCACGCCGTGGCTCCTTTCCCTTGCGCCGCCACCACGACTGCGCGGACGGCCTCCGTCATGCCGGCGGTCGCCACGAGGCCCGCCCGCCGCAGGAGTTCATGGCCCTCCCGCTCGTTGGTGCCGATCAGGCGGATGACCATGGGGACCGAGATCTTCAGCTCCTGGCGCGCCATCAGCAGGCCGCGGGCGATGTCGTCGCAGCGCGTGATCCCGCCGAAGATATTCAACAGAATGGCCTTGAGCTTAGGGTTTCGCAGCAGGATGCGCATGGCATCCAGCACTTTTTGCGGGTTCGAGCTTCCGCCCACGTCCAGGAAGTTTGCGGGCCGGCCGCCGAAGAGTTTGATCGCGTCCATCGTCGCCATCGCCAGCCCCGCGCCGTTGACCATGCAGCCGATTTCGCCGTCCAGGCTCACGAAGCTCAGTCCGGCCTTGCGGGCCTCGATCTCGTCCGCGGTATATTCCTCCGGGTTCCGGAGCGCCTCCAGCTCCGGGTGCAGCGCCACGCCGTTGTCGTCGAGGACGACCTTGGCGTCCGCAGCCACCAGGGCGCCGTCCCGCGTGAGGGCGAGGGGATTCACCTCCACCAGCGAGCAGTCCTTCTCAAGGAAGAGGCGGTAGAGCTTCTGCGCCATGGCGGCGGCGGCTTCGGCCAGCGGCCGCGTCGGGAACGCGCCGCCCAGGATGCCGGCGAGCTGTTCAAGCGTGGGTCCGCCTGCGCCAGCCACCCGCAGCGTGCTGATCCTTTCCGGCTCCCGGACGGCGACCTCCTCGATGTCCACGCCCCCGGACCGGCTGAAGATGAACGCCGCGCCGCGCGCGGCGCGATCCACTGTGAATGCCGCGTAGTACTCCGTTGCGATGTCCACGGCCTCGACGACCAGGACGCGCTCGACCCGGAAGCCGCGGATGTCCATCCCAAGAATCTGGCGTGCGGCCTCCTCCGCCGCGGCCGGGTCGCGAGCCGGCTTCACGCCGCCTGCCTTGCCGCGGCCGCCGGTGAGAACCTGCGCCTTCACCACGACCGGCCGGCCGATCTGGCGGGCGGCTTCCGCCGCTTCCGCGGGCGTCCTCGCCACCATGCCGCGCGGCAGCTCGATCTCGAATTGGGCCAGGAGTTCCCTGGCCTGGAACTCATGGAGTTTGATGGCCTTGCTCCTTGTGCGACTTGATCATGCGTTTCAGCGTGTTGATGTGCTTGGTCACCTTGATGCCCCGCGGGCAGACCTTGGTGCAGTCGAAGTGGTTCTCGCACGCCCACACGCCATCGGGCGTGTCGAGGACGTCCAGCCGCTGGGCAACCCCGTCGTCGCGGCTGTCGAGTACGAACCGGGCGGCCTGCACCGAGGCGGCAGGGCCCACGAAGGCGGGGTTCTTTTCCCGCACGACGGGGCAGGCCGAGTAGCAGGACGCGCAGAGGATGCAGTTTGTCGCATCGTCGAACCGGGCGCGCTCTTCCGGGCTCTGGCGGAATTCCTTTTCGGCGGGCTGCCGGTCCGTTTCCAGGTGCGGCTTGACGCGGCGGTAGGCGTCGAAGAAACCGGCCTGGTCGACCATCAGGTCGCGCTGCACGGGCATTCCGCGCAGGGGCGCGATGCGGATGGTCGTGTTGCCCGCGCCGGTCACATCCTGCACGAGGGTCTTGCAAGCGAGGCGTTCCACGCCGTTGATGAGCATCGCATCCGACCCGCACACGCCGTGGGCGCAGCTCTTCCGGAACGCCAGCGTCCCGTCTTGGCTCCGCTTCACCTCCATCAGGGCGTCGAGGACGCGGTCGGTCGGCTGGGCCTCGACCTCGAACTCCTGAACGTACGACTTCTTGTCCTTTTCGGAATCGAATCTCTCAATTTCCAGTGTCACATTCATGGCCGCCTCATTAGTAGGTCCTGGCCTTCGGCTTCCAGATCGAGACGTCGACCGGCTTTTCGCCCAGCCGTACCGATGTGCCGTCGAGCCACGCCAGCGAGTGCTTCAGAAACTTGTCATCGTCCCGCTGCGGGAAGTCCTCCCGCGCGTGTCCGCCGCGGCTTTCCTGCCGGGCGTGGGCGGCGACGGCCGTCACAAGCGAGAGGTCGAGCAGGTTCTTCAGCTCCAGGGCTTCGAGCAGCTCGGTGTTGTAGCCGCGCGCCGGGTCGGCCACTCCCACGGTGTCCATGGCCTGCGAAATCCCGGTCAGCGTCCCGACGGCCTTCGCCATTTCCGCGCCGCTCCGGTAAATCCCCACCTGGTCCATCATGACCGCGCGCATGCGATCGCGAAGGTCGCCCGCGGGCGGGCCGTTGCGCCGCCGGCGCAGGCCATTAAGGATTTCCCGCGCGGGGCCGGCGGGGTCGGCCGACGTTGCCGCGGGCGGGGCCTGCTTCAGGTACTCCGCCATGTGGCGGCCGGCGCGGCGGCCGAAGACCACCAGATCTACGAGGCTATTCGTGCCCAGGCGGTTTGCCCCGTGGACGGAAACGCAGGCGCACTCGCCGGCCGCGTAGAGCCCCTCGTACAGCGCCCCGGCGCCATCGGCGAGCACCCGGCCGGAAAGGTCCGTCGGGATGCCGCCCATCGCGTAGTGGGCCGTCGGCTGGATGGGGATCGGCTTCTCGGCGGGGTCAATGTTGAGGTAGGTCCGGCAAAAGTCGGTGATGTCCGGCAGCTTCTTCTCGAGCACGCTGCGGCCGAGGTGCGTTGCGTCCAGGTTGATGTAGTCGTCCCGGGACGGGTCGCCCAGGAGGCCGTTTCCTGCGCGGAGTTCCTCGACGATGGCGCGGGCGATCATGTCGCGCGGCGCGAGGTCCATCAGCTTGGGCGCGTAGCGTTCCATGAAGCGCTCGCCGTGCCGGTTGCGGAGGATGCCGCCTTCGCCGCGCACGGCCTCGGTGATCAGGATGCCCATCCCGCGGATGCCGGTTGGGTGGAACTGGAAGAACTCCATGTCCTCGAGGGGCACTCCGCGTCGCGCCAGGACGGCCGGCCCGTCGCCCGTATTGGCGTGCGCGTTGGACGTGGTGCGGAACATCCGGCCGAAGCCCCCGGTCGCCATGAGGACCGCCCGCGCCCTGAAGACGTGCACTTCCCCGGTCGCAAGTTCCAGGGCGACGACGCCCGTGCACCGCTGTCCGTCGAACAGGACGTCCAGCAGGTGAAACTCGTTGAAGAACTTGACGCGGTTCTTGATGCACTGCTGGTAGAGCGTCTGCAGGATCATGTGCCCGGTGCGGTCTGAGGAATAGCAGGCGCGACACACCGGCGCCTCCCCGAAGTTGCGGGTGTGGCCGCCGAACCGGCGCTGGTCGATGCGTCCGTCCGGGGTCCGGTTGAACGGGAGTCCGCGGTTCTCGAGGTCGTAGACGGCTTGCACGGCCTCCTCGGCCAGCAGGACGGCCGCATTCTGGTCGACCAGATAGTCGCCTCCCTTGACCGTGTCAAAGGCGTGCCACTCCGGCGTGTCCTCCTCCACGTTGCCGAGGGCGGCGCCGATGCCGCCCTGCGCCGCGCCCGTGTGGCTGCGCATGGGGTAGAGCTTTGAAACCACTCCCACGCGGCAGCCCGGCGAGGCGCGGCTGGCCTCGAGCGCCGCGTACAGGCCCGCTCCGCCGGATCCCACGATGATGGCGTCAAGTTCGTGCTGCATGTTCGAATTCTCCGCCGGCGGGTCCGGTGCAGACGGCCGCCCCGCGCCCCTGCGCGCAAGCTGAAAAATTCCCCGCCGACGGTGTCATTCTCACCCAAAAAGAGAGGGGAGCGCAAGCGAATATATTCTGTTGCGGCTGCTCATCTGACAGCGGGGT
>CAYRKB010000079.1:0-19723 GCA_964424705.1 uncultured Victivallales bacterium | reverse complement strand
CGGCGAGTACAAGGGCGCCAGCATGATCACCTTCGAGAACCCCGGCTTCCAGAAGGCCCTCGTGCGCGGCTGCGAGTGGGCGGCGACGGGCGACGTGAAGGGCTGAGCCAGGAAGACTGGCATCCCATTTATCCGCAGGGCGAAGCGATTCAGGCTGCAGCCTATTAGGCGGAACCGAAGACGCGGGTCAGCCCGCGGCCTTCATGCGACTCTTCGCCGACCGGCCTTCCGCGGTTCGGGGCCAGGTCTTGGCGACATGCTGCAGGACCTGCTCTCCCAGCGCACGCTCTTCGCCGGGCATCTCGGAGAAGTGGGCGCCGACATAGAACAGGTCAGCGGGTTCGAGGGACTTCTCCTTGCAGAGGCGGGCGAACAGCTTGAACGTCTTTCCGCGCAGCAGGGAGTGCAGGCCGCGCAGCGCATGGTCCTGTGCGCGCCATTGCGGCGCGAGGTCTTTGGACGACAGCTTGAGGTTGCAAATGCTCAGCGCGTAGCGGGCTTCATCGTCGAATGCCTCGGTGTGGAGCAGCCGCAGCAGCCACTGCACGCCGTCGGCCCACTGCTGCGCGCCCCGGAGCTTGAGGCCGTGCGCTCGCACGACGGCATGGGCCGCCTTGGGGTCCAGGTTGCCGAGAACGAACAGGAGCGCCTCCCGGCGCGCTGTGCCCTTCTGCAGTTCGGCGGCCGCGAGGGTCGTGATTTCTTTGCGGGTCTTGGCGTCGACCGCCGCACTATGCGCCTTGAGGATCTTGGCGAGCCGCCAGGCCGCATCGGTGCCGGTCGCCCTCTTCATCGCGTCCAGGAGAATCCTTGTGGCCCCGGTGTGGCTTGAAAGGGCCGCGGCGGCGATCTCCCGCACTTCGGTGTCCTCATGGCCCAGCAGCTGGAGCAGTTCGCGGTTCGCCGGGAGCGTGTCCGTGCCGGCCAGGTTGCGCGCCACCGCGGCGCGGACCGGCGCATGGCGGCTGCCCAGGAGCTTCGCCCATGCGGCCGCCGTCATGCCGGGCCACTGCAATTTGTCGAGCATGTCCAGGGCGACGCGGACGAGGGCCTCGTCGTCCTCGTCAAGACACGGCCACACCGCGCGGGCGACGGCGGCGGCGGCCGCGCCGCTCAGTTCGAGCGACTTAAGGCCCACCAGCGCATGCCGCCGGAGGTAAGGCGACTTCTTCGGGTCGACATATTTCAGCAGCAGCGTGCGGGCTGCAGGCTGACCCACGGCGCCAAGCAGCAGCAGCCCGGACGTCTGCGCCCGCTCGAGCGCCCTGACGCGCGGGCTGGCCATGAACTGAACGAGCTGCTTGTGCAGGGCGGCTCGCACGGCAGGCGTTGCGGCGGTCATGTGGCGCCGCACGGCATCGCAGACGGCCTTGACGACCTGAAAGTCGGGGTCGAACAGGAGATCGAGCAGAACCTGGAAGGATTCGCGGACATGGATGCGGGCGAGCAGGTCGCAGAGCATCAGCTTCTGCTCAGGCGTGGCTTTTTCAAGCCGCGCGCGGACGGCGGGCACGACGGCGCTGCCTGCTTTGGCCAGGATGGCGGCCGCGCGCAGCCGGTTCTCCATTTCCGGCGCATCAAGCTGTGGCAGTACGTACGGAACGGCGGCGGGCAAGCCGATGGCCTCGAGGGCGGCGAGCAGGCGTCCCGCCAGCGCCGGATCGGCGGTGGCGAGCGCCTCGCCGAGGGCCTTCACCACGCCGGGATCCCTGGGGGCGAGCAACGCGAGCGTAATGGCGCCGGCGCTGCGGCGTATACCCTCCGTGCTCTCGAGAAGGCTGCATATCTTGGCAAGCGTCTTGTCCATGCCCGGGTACCGTACCAGATTTGTGGCACGGCGGCGAAGAGAAAAGAGGCGGAATCGGGAGAGAGCGTGGACACGGAGAGATCAAGATTACGATTGAGAGCAGGCGGAACCGAAGACGCGGATCAGCGCGAGGCATCAATCCCCATAGTGGGTACGGGCTCGATGGACGAAGACCGTCCGGCTACCTTCATCTATCGAATAGACCAGTCGGTCCTTGAAGGAAATTCGCAGAGAGAAGAATCCCGCAAGGTCGCCAATCAAGCGCTTGCCGCAGCGCGGATTCGGGGCCACTTGCTGCCGAAGGACAACCTTGAGTTTGTCCTTCAGGCGGGGCGGCAATTTGTTGACATCCTTTGCCGCCTCTTTGGTGAAACGGATTGCATAGGGCGTCACGGCTTCTCTCCGAAGACCTCCTCAAACGAGACCGTCTCGCCCCTGTGCATCTGCTCTACGGAGCGTTTCATGCTCTTGCGAAAGCCGGGGGCGGAAAGCAACTCCATGGTCTCCAGAAGGCTCTCATAGTCATCTTCCGCCATGAGAACCACCGAGCCCCGCCGGTGATGTATGCGATAGACTTGGTGTTTGTCCGTTGCGCCTTTGACAACGTCAAAGAATCCCCGGCGCGCATCGGTCGCAGTGAGCGTAGTCATGCTTCCTCCGATATGTACCTGTTTGCGTACATGTTGCTCTAATCCTATCGCGCCGTCAAGCTCTTCCCCTGCGGCAGCACCTCACATCGGGGTCGGGGGCGCTACCGGGATCGGAATCGTTAAGAACGGAGTCGAAACGATACCGATGCCGAGAATACATGTCCTTTCCAACTGCTATTGCGGCGATAGCAGTGTTATCGGCGCAGGCACGATCTATCTACTCATTGGACGAGATTCTTTTGCGCACCGCACAGAGCGCGGACTTCCTCAGCTGACAGGGCTCGATTGTATACGGCCAGTTCGTCGATCGAGCCATTGTAGCACTGCGCAAACGACGCATCTGTCCAGGCTCCGATCGCTGCCCTGCCACCCGAATCGCTGTTGTAGTTTGTCTTAGTGACGGTCTCCAGGAATACTCCGCCCTTGTAGAAATCGACGGTTCCGTTTCCATGGTCGACCACAGCCAGATGATGCCAGGCGTCGTCAGTGATCGTGTGGGAAGATGTGAAGAAGCTGTAATTCGCTCCCGCGCTCTTGAAGTATTCAATGGCCCGGGCCGGCGATGGAGCCAATCTGAACGCATAGCCCGGGTTGGTCCCCTTGTTGAATATTTCCTGATGGCTCCCGGAGGCTCCGCTGCTTTTGATCCATGCCGCGATGGTCCTCGCGCCTGCCCCGAAGTCAAGGCTGGGGCTGTTGTTGATCGCAATACGGGCGCTGCTTCCATTGAAGGCGTAAGCGCCGCCCTTCTCAATCCACTTGGCGCCGTCGACGGTCCCGTCATTCCCGCTGCCGCTCTCGTCCTTGACCTTGCCGCCCTCGTCGCGGCCGAACGAGTAGCGCAGGACCAACCCCTTCTTCAGTCCTTCCGCCAGCGCCCCGCCGGACAAAAGAACGTCAATCCCCCTGATGTGCTCAATGCCGATCGTGACCTTGCCAAAGATCGTCTCCAGTTTGAGCGGCTCAAGATTGATGACGCCCTTGAGTTTGTCGCCGTTTTGAAGATCAATAGACACCGCTTCATGATCCTCTCCTATCTTCATGTTCCTGATCTGCTTGAGCGGCAGGTCCATCTTGCCGTAAGGCATCTTCACCGGCACGGTCTCGATGCTCGGTACACCGATAACCCGCGAACCGCTGGTCAGGTCCAGCGCCAGCCGAACCGGCGGCTCGGTCCTTGCATCTCCTGCCCTTGCCGCGCCAATCAACGTCGCTGCCGCGAGAACCAACACTCTCAATACCCCATTCTTCATCTCATCCTCCCCGTTCTTTGTTCGGCTCACTGTCAAGGATATCTCCTATCTCGCCCCGATGATCTTCCATCCCTCTGGACGTGCCTTGACGATGACTAGACGCAAATCGACGTGAACACCCTCAAGAACGCCAACGACCTCGGCCTGCCTGTTACGGGCATGCGGCCCCTCGTCTTCTGGCGGCGATTCAGGCGTCGGGCCGATCCTTTCGACAGTCAGATAGACTTTGTCTCCGAGATCAAGGAGGAGGCGACCCTCCGACCCGAACTGGCCGTCGCCCACGGTATTGCCGCGGAACTGCACCCGTGCGCCAAGCAGCCCCTGCGTCTGCCTCTTCGCGCTTTCCGCATCGCCTCCCTTCAGGGCTGCGAGCACGGCCTGCCCATTGGTAACAGCGGAAGAATCATCGAATTCAACAGAGGGGCCCTCGACGACGATGTTCGCCTTCCTTGTCGTCATCTCGATGGGCTCGACCGCGGATTTCGGCGCGAGCCTGACGCATGCCTGGTAGATGAAGTACGGCATGTATGTGCCCGCCTCATCCCACCTGTAGCCAGTGTCGTAGCGAAGGGATCTCCCCGGGCCAAGCGTGGTCCACGCGGGCGAACTGCCCGGACAACCCGAAACCCCATGGCCATCGCCGGGGCAGAACATGACTGTGCGAAGGTCGGGAACCTGAAGCTCAACCGGCCCGGCAGAGCTGTTGCTGATGATAAGCGTAACGGTGACCTCCTCGCCCGTCTTGGCATGCACACTGTCCGCCACGATGGCGCAGCACAGGCCGAATGACGCCTCCACAGACGCATTGCTGGAGGCGTCAGCCAGCGCGGGCGCGGCCAGTACAGCATACGCGATGCAGAATAGAAGTCCTCTCACGTGAAGGGCAGCAAGCTTGTGGTCCGTTTCGGACAATGCGGTGCGACTCACCCGGAGGGTTCGCCCTACCTGTTCGCTGCTTCGTCGGTGGTAGGGCGAGGCCTCCGGCCGGGCCGAAGCCATTAAGCAGGCGCAATTCTCTTTCATGTCTTCAATCCCTCTTCACTGCCTGATTCGCACCTCCCACGCGCCGCTGTTGTCGCCGGGGATGAGATCGTTGCACAGCAGCGTCAATCGCCCGGAGGCGGGCGCGACGAAGCTGCCCTTGCTGCCGAGTTGAACGTAATCCGCGGCGGCACCATTATCGCTGACACCGAGCCCGGCTGGCTCACCCTCGACAACACCTCTTGATTTGCCCTGCATCAGCGCTGGCTTCGCCGGCGGGTTGCCGCTCGGACGACTCGGTTGGGCGCCGCTTGCATCAGCGATCCTGCCCACCAACGAATGGGTAGCCAGGCCCGGACAGGGAAAGCGAGCATCTGCCGGGCTGGGGTCGGTCACCGTTCCGTCCGTCTGTGAAATGGCGCGACCATCAGGATCCGCCTTGTGGGCCGGGCCGCCATTGGGACCGCCGACGTTAATGCCAATCAGGCCGGAGGCTTCGAACCAGTAGCGCTGTCCCTTGACCACTTCCCCGGCATCCGCGGACCCGTTTCCGGAAACCGATATCTTCTGTTCGCCGGGCTTCCCGTCAGCTTGCCCGCCCCCGGCCCGATACAGGTTGCCGACCTCTTCCGCAGTCAGAGCGCGGCTATAGACCATCACCTCGTCAATGATGCCATTGAAGACAGTGGACAGGCAACTGGTGCCCTCCCTGTCGGCCTTGCCGATGAGCAACGGATTGCTGGTCGCGAAGATGCCGGCGGCGTGGGCCGCCGGCGGCGGCATCTTTGCGCTGATATGGCTGGGTAACCCCGGCTTTGGCGGCATGGCATAGGCCCAACCTACCGGCGCGTGGCTCTCCTGCCCGCTCTCCTTCCCCTCTATATTCGGCCGTGCGACGCTCTCCGTGCCGTTCACGTACAGCCGCATGACGCGACCGTTGAACGTCGCGGCGACGTGGGTCCATGCATCGAGGGGAATCGCGGAGCCGTACAGTTCCGTGCGGCCGCCCGCGGTCCCGTCGCCGTTCACCAGGAACTCCAACCGTCCATCGGCGCTCACGTACAGGCCATAGGATTCCTTGTAGTTGCCGATGTTGCCCTTGGAGATGATCGCCGGGAACGTCGGTCCGTAGGCGTTGATCTTCACCCATGCGCTCAGCGTCAGTTGCTCCTTCGGGTTCAGGGTCGCGTCATCGCGGACCCGGATGCAGGAGCTCTGGCCATCGAATTCGTACGCGCCGCCAACCTTGCCCTGCGGCACCCACTTCGCTCCGTCCACCTCCCCACTGTTCTTCTTCCCGCTCGCGTCCGTGACCTTTCCGACCTCATCCGTCTCGAACGAGTAGTACAGGACCAAATCCTTGGTCAGCTCTGCCGGGAGGACCTTGAGACTTGCCCGTACCCCAAATCGGTCGATGTTCTTCAATGCCACGGTGATCTGTCCGAACTCGGTGGTGAGGTCGAACGCGTCGGCCCCGCACTTGCCAACGACCGTTGTGCCATCCTGCATGCTGGCGGACACCGTCTCGTGTTCCCGGTCCATGACGATCTCGCGCACGTAGCACAGCGGCAAATCCAGCTTGCCGAACGAGAACATCTCCCCCACCATCTTGATCGTTGCCAGGGGGAGCCGCATCTCGTGGGACACGCTGGCCACAAAGTTGTCCTTCATGCGGGACATTTCACGCTCGCGCCGCACAATGCGCATCACGAAAAGCAGGCTCGTCGCAATCATGATCACCAGCGCCCCCACTGCCGAGAGACTAAGGATGCGACGCCTTTGCACGTGGGCTCGCACCGCCTCGGACTGCACCACGTGAACGGCAATTGACAGGGGCGCGCTGCCGCCAAGCGCAACGCTCGCATGCGTTTCGCCCATCGCCGCTTCGACGGATGACAGCAGCACTCGGCCCTGCCCGTCGGAAATGACGTAGTCAAAACGTTCCGCGTAAGCAAAGGTGGCGCGTGCGCGGCGCGCAAAGTCTGCCTGGAGTTCTTCGCGGCCGATCAGGAAGACAACGGCCCGGTCGCGATCCGCCGAAAGCCATCGTGCACCTAAAAGGCCCGAAGGCGACACGACGTAGCCATACCCGTCAGTACGGGCCTGCGCTAGGACCGTAGCTTCGAGGGAGACTGCAGCGACAGCCTGCGCGGCAAGGATCGCGTTGATTGCGTCAAGCTGCCTCCGACATACGTCCGCCTCGGATGCCGAGACGCGGCCGCGCTGCCCCAGTTCCGTGAGCCAGCCGGCCACGGTCCGTCCGGCAAAGAGAAACTGGCTGCGGCGGCAGGGCAATTGCCCGAGCCGGATCTGGTCGAGCAATGCCTGGATACAGCGCAAGGCCTTCGCGTCGTCATTCTTGAGGGCGGCGGCCCGTACACATTCCAGGTGGGCGACCACCGCCAGAGAGATGCCGCCCGGTCCCGATTGCTGCGGGAACTCGCGTATCACGCGCTGATACAGCGCTGCGGCTTCGTCCAGCCGCCCCGCCTTCTTGCGGGTTCTTGCCATGCAGTTCAGGAGCACCGCCTTCTCCCGTGGCGTCGTGACGGCTGAAAGAAGTCGCTCGAACTCGACGTAGGAGACCTCAAAGCGGCCCTCCGCCTCGCTCTGCTCGATCGGGGCGATCCTCGCCTGTAGCGCGACAAGGGCTCCGTCTTCCGGCATAGGACTGTCATTTGTCGCGACGTCGGCTGAAGCGGGAAAGAGGAGCCGGTAGTCCCTATCGACAACACAGACCGACATGGCGGAAGATGCACTGTTCGTCGCAAAGCCCTCGGCTCTTGCCAATTCAGCAGCGGAGTCGGCAGCCCGCTCTGCCTCGCGGAACTGCTCCTGCACCAGCGATGCCAGACCTGTCGAAATGATTCCGCCCCGCCGGACGGTTTCCTGCCGTATCAGGGCCTGCTCATCGAGCACGCCTTGAATGCTCAGGAAGGCCAGCATCCCGGACGGAAGGAGGACCGCCAGGAACAGGACCCCGAGTTGTATCGTTCGTGAGGGCTGTCTTCTTCCCAACATCTTGTCTGTGTTCCACGGGTGAGTCGCCAAAGCAATGATCAGCTGAACCTATCCCACTTAGTGGCGCAGCGTAAGCCTTTTCTCCTGACCGATTGTCAAGGAGATGTAAAAACAGGCCGAGCGGGATTCGGATCGGCGGATGGAGGGCAACCGTCTCGACGCTCCCGGCGTGTCCAGCGGCTGTCTCAACCACCCGCGTCGGCCCGTATCGCCCGCGCAGAACGATGCCGCTCTTCGGGCTTGATGCCGTCATGATTCCCTGCTAGGTGTCTGCCACCGTTTCACACGGCTGCAGCGAAGAGGCGCGGCGCAGTTTGTCGCGCGGCACGGAGTGTTCATGAAGGTTTCGGGTTTGACAATAGTACTGAGAGGAAAAGAGTTGGGGTATCCTTTCAAGGAGGCCATCCTGTCGGCTCTGCCGATCTGCGATGAGTTCGTGGTGGTCGTAGGGAAAGGCGATGACGGAACCCTCGAGGCCGTGCGGAGCATTGGGGATTCAAGAATCCGGATCGTAGAGACCGAGTGGTCGACGAAGGTGACCCCAAGAAAATGCCTCATCGCCCAGCAGACCAATATTGGTCTCCACATGTGTACCGGAGACTGGGTCCTCTATCTGCAGGCGAACGAGATTCTCCACGAATTGTCGCTGCCGACGGTGCAGGATCTCATGGAGAAGCATTGCGATAACGCGGACGTTGAGGCGCTTCTCTTTGAGCGACTGACTTTCTGGGGCGACTACGGGCATTGCGTCGGCAAATACCCGGAAAGGTTCAAATTCACACCGAGGGTCGTGCGCCCATACATCGGGACCTACTCGATCCGGGACGGCATGAGCTTCGCTATATTTGACGGGTTCTCCATAAAGGGACGGTATCCAAGAGCGCTGGACACGGGCGAGTATGTGTATCGCTATGGCTTTGTCGAGAGCGCTGAAGTATTCGCGCGGAAGACCAAAGGTCTTGTTCATGAAATGAGGGCTTCAGCGCACCTCAACAACGATTTCTTCTATCAAGCCTTGCCCAGGCCATTCATCTATGCATTTGAGGGAAACCATCCGGGCGTGATGGCTGACAGGATTGCCAGGTCCAATCTCTCTCTGTTAATGGATGCTCCGCGCTGGCGCACGGCCCTTTCGCTGAGGGAGCGTCGCCGCGTCATTGAGACTTGGTTCTGCGAGCATTGTGGAGTGCATTGGCTTGGCCGCAAGCGGCACAGTCTGATCGGCGCGTACAAGAAGAAGGCGCCCGTCCTGCGCAAGACGTAGAAGTCTTCAGCAAGCGGGATCGGAATCGCGCGGGGCAACCGTCTCGTCGCCTGCCTTCGGGCAGAGGTCATTCCTCCCCTCCTGGCCGAGGCGTTCTTCAGTCCGAGGCCAGTTCGAGAATCTCGTGCGCTTCCTGCTTCGAGTTCGCCCACATGTTGAGCATGATATTCTTGAACTGAGGTCCGAATTCCTTCTTGAGGGCCAACATCTCGTCCTTATTGGCGCCCAGAATGAGCTTCTTTCCGGCGTCGAGGCTCTTGTGGTGCATCCGCCACCACTTCGGGTGCGAAGGGCCGGGCTGGCCCTCCCCCGGCGTCCACTGGAGCATCGTCAGGTGCGGCAGCGCGAGCAGGTGGTCGTGATGCTGCAGGGCGTTTACGCCGTCCCAGTGGTACATGCTGTAGTCCAGCCTCGCCGTCATCTCCCGAAGCACCGGCACCATGAACTCGCCGAACATCTGCGGGGAGATCATGGCGGAAAAGTCGCACTGGAGCTTGGCCATGCGGCCCGGCGCCCACGCCCAGAAGACGCTGCCGCCCCGGTCATCCTTGAAGGCGTCGTACATCTCGTCGTACACCTCAAAGTAGCAGCGGGTGATCTGGCGCAGGCACTGGTGAACCCACTCGGGGCGCTCAAGCATGTCGATCAGCAGCGGCTCGGTCCCGCGCATCGCCGACAACGTATCGAGCCCCTCAATCAGGTCGGGGTAGCAGAGGAGGAACTTCCCCTTGCACCGCTCGAGCGTCTCCCTCGCCAGCCGCCAGCAGAAGTTGAAATAGAAATTGTCGCGGCGGATGACGAACTCGGCTTTCGGGGGATCGTCAATAAAGGGTTCGCACCAGACGGTGCCGGGCGACTCCACGCCGCGGCAGCCCAGGAAAAGCGCCAGCGTGTTGGGCGCCAGGTCGGGCGAGACGGCGGGAACCGCCTCGGCAAGATATTCGGCCCACGCGCAGCCGTGCAGGCAGTTGTGGAGCCGGAAATCGAAATTCGAGGTGGAGTAGTCTGTGATCCAGCCCTCCGGCCTCGCCATGACCGGAATAACCTCGCACGGCTTCCGGCGGGGAAAGGACAACTGGATGGCCGGGCGGCCAATGTCGCCGCCCTCCCACCAGGTCTTCAGGCGATCGCGGGCTGCGTCGAAGTCTTCCCTGTACAGGAGGGAGGCCATCGCTCACGTCCTTTTCTCGAGCAGCCCGCGACCCGGGCAAAGCTATTTCTTCTTCTGGCCGTACTGGCCGCGCAGCGGGTCCCTGTCACACGCGCCGCGGTCTTCCGTGTTGATGACGCGCACCTGGAATACGCCGTCGCCAAAGCGCTCCCAGTCCTTTTCCTTGACCGTGACCTCCTTGGGCCAGGGCTTCTTGGGATCGATCGGCAGGCAGAAATCCGCGCCCGGGTTCGCGTAGGGCACTTCCAGGCCGACGAACACGATTCCCATCTCGTCCTTGATCACGATTTCGCGCTTGGCGAGGTCGGGTATAATCTGCGGGGTCGTCTTGTCGGTGTACTGGATCGTGTCCATCTGCATGAAGCGATGCGCAACAAGATTGTTGGCCGTGACCCTGCAGAAGCGCGCGATCTCGCCGTCATTGAACTCGTAGATGTTCGCATTCGACTTGGAGGGGGGCTCCACGCAGGTGAAGAACCGGTTGAAGTAGTCGTGGCCGCGCGTCATCACGTCGAACCCGTCCATGCTGTGCGGCAGGTACAGCACGTGCAGGATCTCATGAAGGCACGCGCCGATGCAGGTCGACGAGTTCGCCCAGAAGACGTCACGCCCGATGGCGTCCACATGGAACCCGTTGATGGGCGTGGCATCCATGAATCCGGCCTGCGCCTTGTCAATGCTGTCGGGCCAGGAGTAAATGGTGGAACCGCCCATGAGCGCCTTCCCGCCGCCGCCGATTGCGGTGTACCCCATGCCATCGCCAAGCAGGATGAGGTGGTACATCGGGCCATTGTACTTGGGCAGGTTGTTGATTGCCTCATCCATCGCGCCGCCATTCAATCCCGAGTTAGGCTCCTGGTTCCCCTTGGCGACGTACGTCTGCACTGTGCCATCCTCCTGCAGCTCCACGTTGAAGGTCTTGCGCCCGTATCCGTTCTGATTCATGCACTCGGCGGTGAAGCTCTGCATCAGCAACATGGCAGTGCTCAGCTTGGCCTTGACGTCGCACTTGTCGTTCGGAACCGGGCTGGGGTACTTGGTGCTGCCGGTCTTATCGGTGTAGTAGACGGCCCTTATCATATGCGGGTTGGTCTGCGGCTTGAAGGTGATGTTCAAGGTGCTGGAGCCCTTGGCGGTCTTGATCACGAGCTTGTTGTCGCCCGGGACCAGGTCGGCAAGGACCTTGAACCGCCCTTTGTGGGCAAGCCCCGTCAGTGTGGCGGTCTTGCGCTTGGACGACTCGTTCACCAGCGTGACTTTCTCGGCCTTGTCATCGGCCAGCGTTCCCATGATCAGAGGGGTTGAGTAACGGATGACCTCGCCGCTCTTAAAATTGGTCACATCGACCTCCTTCTTCACCTGCGCGTGAGCGGCCTGCATCGCCAAAGCCATGACTGCCGCCACGCACACCGCCATCCCCACGTTTCGCATTCTCATTTCTTTCTCCTTCTGCATTTCTGTCTTACCGGGCGTCCTTCCCTTTCGGTCAGTGCCCGAACCGCCTGACACGTTCCACAAACCGGAGGCATTCGTCAAGCGTCCTGGTGTTCACGTGAATGATAAACCGGCCATCCCGCATCTTGTCGAGCGCCGCATTTACGTCCGGCGCCTCCAGAATGTTCTGCCAGATGTCGAGGGTCGCCCGCTTCGACGCCTCCACCCACGCGTCGTCCAGGAGATCGTAAACGCGCGGGCATTTCGGGTCCGACGTGTACTGCTGCACAGTCAGCCCGCGGATCCTCGCCACGCTGCCGAAGCGCGTAATGCCCAGGGTGTGGTGATGGAAATATACGCCTCCCGCGTGGTCGGCCAGCCGCTCGATGTACGGGTGGTTGAAGCGCTCGCCCATCTCGGGCGATATCAGGTCGACCGGGTCGCCGTTGACCCCGAGCATCCCCCGCCCGGGCACGGCCACGCCCCACATGCCGGCAGGCGTCTCTCGCAGCAGCGGAACTTGCGCGTGAAAGAAACGGTCGGCGTCAATAGTCATGTCCGTGCAGCGCGCCACCAGCCGCTCGACCTGCTCCGGATCCAGGTACATGTCTTCAAAGATCCGGTTGCCCCGCAGATCGTTCGCCAGGTCCAGCGGGCTCCTGTACAACCTGGGGACCGCCGCGATTCCCTCCACGTACGCCGCCGAAACCCCGCGCCAGAATTCCAGCTCATACTGCACCCATCGGTTCGCGGGATCAAAACGGAGTTTCTCAATATCGTCCCACCTCTTGACGACCGTGTCCGTCGAGTAAGACGTGCCCTCCTGGAAGCTGACCTCCCGGCCGGTGAAGAGCGACGCCGTCGCCCCGGGCCCCCAGTCCAGGTAGAGGTCAGGCAGGAAGTCGTCCCCCGCGGCAGCGGCTACGGACGCGCAGCGACCGCAATGCACGGCGTTCTGTACGCCCAGGTCGTACGCGTGCTTTTGAAGAAAAGCCTCCGACAGCGTGCCGGTTTGTCCCTCTATGACGTACGGCTTCGCCTGCGGCTCCGGCCCGCCCTCGCGGTACGAAGCAAGGACGATGAAGTGCCCCCTCCCTTCTTTCAAGACCGCCTGCTGACGGCTCAGTCGGCTCTTCCATCCATCCATCATGGTCGCGCCGCCCTCTCAACACACAGATATCGGGAAGCCGTGGAATCCCAGCATCGGCATGGCGCGATCCATGTCCATCGGCACCGGTGGCGGATTGTAGCCATAGCCGCCGTGGACAACGGCCTTTCCGGAGAGCGGGCGGTCAATGTGGAGGCGGATCGTCACAGTGCCCGTGTATTCGATCCGCTTGATTTCGACCACGCCTCTCTCGTCTTCAACCCGGAACGGAACTGCCACCAGATCAATGCTGTCCATCCGGCCAATGACGTTTTCGAATTCAATCTCAACGGCGAGTCCGCCCTTCGCAGCGTGGGCATTCGCCGGCTCCGGGGCAAGGTGGTCGACCTTGAATCCGTACACCATGGCAAGCGCACTCTGCGCTGCGCGCTGTGCAAGCAGCATGTTGCCGAATGGCGAGATATGAATGCCGTCGGTGATGGAAAGGTCAAATGTCGGGATCACGCTGACGTTCTTCAGCCGTTTCGGCACAAGCCGCTGGGCATCACGCACAACAGTCCAGCCTTTGTTCACGGCCTCTTCTTCGCCTTCGGGGGCCGGTCCAGTCCAGTGGCTGAGCTGAACCGTCAGCACGGGCAGGTCCGGCTGGTTCATTGCCTCACGCCAAGCGCCCGCCGCAGCCATGAAGCGGCTCGCATACGTCTCGGCGGCTGCCACGCTGGCGGTCTCGCTACAGCCCTGGTACCAAAGGATGCCGCGCACCTTGCCGCCGACCGCCTTGTGAACACGCATCATCAACGCGTAGAGCGGATGATCCCCCGGTTCCGTTGGGTTCCATGAAACAAGGGCTGATCCGCCGAGTGAGACCTGCACCAGGCCGATGGGATGGTTGACCTGCTGTTTGACCAGCCGCGCGAAGTGTATCCAGGGACCGTGGCCGCTGGCCCCTTCGCAGTTCTCAAGGTGCATGGATCCTGTGGACTCGTTCAGTGGCTGGGAGGCGAGAACCCATGTCATCGCGTTGTTGAACAGGTGGAGGCCGAGTTCAGGCGGTTCGAAGCACGGCCCTCGGCCGTAACCGGCCGCATTGCTTTGGCCGGCGATGATCCACAGGTCGCCCACCCCGAGGAAATGGCGTATGTCGCCGCGCTGGGACCACTCGACCTGATGGCTCACGTCCGGGCGGACGTGGGTTTCAAGCCGGTACAGGCCGCCGGCGGGCACGTTCTTCAGCGTGGCAGACCACGTGCCATCCTTGTTGGAGATCGCCGTCTGCCAGTTGAGGTGGGATGCAACAGGCATGCCGGTATCCTCGCGGACGAGGCGCAGCACCACGGCGGCGTTTGGGGCGCCGGCCCCCTCCCACCTACCCGCCGCGGAAATGTCGGCTGTGCCACTCGCATCCTGCTGAAAGACCTGCCAGTCCGATACGCCGGAATCGATCATCGCGCCATAGACATGATCCATGAAGTGCCTCCGCGAACAACGGCTTGCCAAAAGTCTAGAAGTATCCGCGTCCCTTTCCGGGACCGTAACATCTATCAGGAGTCCCTCAACGCCCCGGTCAGTAAAGGCAGGCCAGCGCCTCAAGCTCCCCAGGCAGATCTCAGCTCGTGCACCACGATCGATGCGGCGCGCGCGCCCGCCCCACGGCTGGACAGTTCCAGCGCGGGGCTCCCCGCCCCGGGCTGCAGTTGCATCGGCATATAGACGCGGCCGCCGTTGGCAAAGATGTCGACGGAGACTCGGTCCACCAGCAGGCGCAGACACACCTTGCCGCCCTCGGGCTTGAGCGCGGCCCGCTTGTCGCCACACACAAGCTCCTGCTTCTTGACGTCATAGACCACCGGCAGCCCGCGTACGACAAAGCCTACTTCCTCCGCCGCGCCGGGCGACAACTCCGCCTCGATGTCGAACAGCTCCCCTCCGATGCCGGAAAGCAGGTTCGTCCCGGGTTCCAGGGCGACGTCCTTCCACACGTGCTTCTTTCCACGCAGAGCCTCAAGTTCGCGCACGGGCATGGCGAACAGGCGCAAGCCGTCCTCCATGGCTCTCAGGGTTAACTCGACGGGGATTCCCATCATCTGATTAAAAGGCATGCCCGGCATGTTCACCTGGCCCCACGGCATCAGAATGCGGCGCCCATCGGGAACTCCGTTGAACGTCTGCGACGCGTAAAAGCAATTGCCGGAGTTGAGCGGGTGCGGCCCGGAGTCCGGGACGAACTCCATGCCGTCGAACCTCCCGATAAGATACAGGCCCTTCCCTCCATAGAACACCCAGCGGGTTTCCCCGGCGCGGCCCGCCACGGGAATCTCAAAGAGCTCGGGGCACTCGTTGTCATCCGGGAGCTTCACGTCGCAGATGCGGCGCCAGCTCTTCAGGTCCGGCGAATCGAACAGCGCGTAGTCGTTGCCGTCCAGGTAAAGCGCCATCACCCATTTCTTGCCAGGCGCATACCAGATCACCTTTGGATCGCGGTTGCTGGCGGCGATGTGCGGGAGCACCGGGTTCCTGCCGTACTTCGTCCACGTGCGCCCGCGGTCGGTGCTGTACGCGATGCACTGCGTGAAGGGCGCGCCGGTCGATTGGCGGCTCGAGCCACCCGCCGCCGTGTAGATGCACACGAGGGCGCGCTCCTTCCCCCGCGCGAAACCGGCGGTGTCCGCGGCATCGACCACGGCGGAGCCGGAGAAGGCCGTGCCATGCTCGTCCGGAATGACGGCCTCGTCGAGTTCGCGCCAGTGAACGAGATCGGGACTCACCGCGTGGCCCCAGTGCATGTTGCCCCAGTTCCAACCGTACGGGTTGTGCTGGAAGAAAAGGTGGTATTCACCCTCGTGGTACACGAGGCCGTTGGGATCGTTGTTCCAGCCGCGCCGCGCCGTGAAATGGAACTGCGGCCGCAGCGGCTCACGGTACAGGCTCTCGCCGCCCTTGATCGTGTTGGACTGCCCGATCGCCTTGAGCGCGGCGGCATCTTCGGCCAATCCGTCTACTCGGACCGCGATCATCCTTCCCTGGAACGGCCCCAGGTCGATGAACGCCCACCAGTCTGGCGCTCCCTCCGCCAGCTCAATTTCGAAATCGCGCTCGATTTTGCCGTCTACGAGCAGGCTGACCCACCGCCTGGTCGCGCCATTCTTGACCGGCAGGTTGAGATACTTCTTTTCCGTCTTCTCTTCACGCATACAACGCCCTCCGTCGGCCTTCGTCTTCAGTCCTTCAGTCAGGTCGCCGAACCCCAACAACCGCCGCTGAAGCGCCTGCATTGACGACTGACCACAATGCGAAACAATAGGCGTTCAATTTACGCATCCGCGCAGGAAAGATACACAAATATGTTATCAGGGACTTGAAGGTCTTGTATGATTCTTGACGCGTGCCGTCCGAACATATACCTTCCCGTCAGCTCTTTTCATATGACCGCGCCCTTGGCGTTCATCGACGGTGGCACTGGCGCAAACTCGGCGCAAACGTCATGAACCATGTCGCGAGAAACATGAAAAGAGGCCAATAGATACGGCGTTGGAGGGGTGGCAGAGCCCGGTTGAATGCGCATGACTCGAAAGCAACCCGAACCCCTTTTCACGGTGTTGCATACTTCATCCCGACCAATGTTTACAGGGGTTTCGTGTCACACACCATCACACGCCTATGCACGAGTTTGCGGCAGAAAGTGGCGCAAACTTGGCGCAAACTTTCGCGCTGAATAGCCAATGAAAAAGAGAAGAGTTTCTCGCCAGCACCGAGAACTCCTGACTCGAATTGACAGAGCTGACACCAACTGAAACTCGGGCGGGAAAGAAGAGCCGAATGCGTTCTGAAGCCCCAAGGCCGTCCTGACCGAGAACCCCTGGACACGACCTTTGACCGTGAAGGTGCGAGACCGACGCACCTTAAAGAGCCGTGCTAATTGATTACTAATCGCACTCTATTTAGTAATTGCGCGCCAATTACTAATCTGATACTCATTAGTAAAAGGTTAACAACATGAAACACCCTGTTACACCACCACTTATTAGCGAGCTGTGGCGCAAGTGCATGGAAGAAGGACGCGGAGATGCCGTCATCAATCTTGCAATTGAACCGCAGGATGACTACCCGCATTGGGATAAGCTGCGACACCTGGCCCCGCCTGACGGGTTGACCAGTGAGGAATGGTGGATGGGGATAAAGCTGCGGCGGGCAGGCATGTTGAAGGAAATCCCGCTAAAGGACAAGGAGGGGCGCCCCTTTCAATTCGGAGTGCCCGACCTCGTGCAGGCCGAACTGCACGATATTGACGTGGGAGCCGGACGAAGCCTTGGCGTGCCCGAGCCGATTACGAATCCGCAGACGCGCGACAAGTACCTGATCCGATCCCTGATCGAGGAAGCGATCACCTCCAGCCAACTGGAGGGCGCGGCGACGACGCGAGAGGTCGCAAAGGAGATGATCCGAAGCGGTCGTCCGCCGCGGGATAACAGCGAGCAGATGATTCTGAACAACTACCTGACGATGCAGCGGGTCACGGAGTTGCGACAGGAAGCGCTATCGCCGAAAATGGTTTTCGGGATTCACAGGCTGGTTACGGAGAACACTCTGGATGATCCGACTGCAGCAGGGCGGTTCCGGAAGCCGGAGGAGGAACGGGTGGTGGGAGACGATTTCGGGGAGATCTTCCACAATCCGCCCGCGGCGGCAGAACTGCCGCTGCGCCTGCAAGCGATGTGCGACTTTGCGAATGGAAAGACGCCCGGCTTCTTCGTGCATCCGGCCGTGAGGGCGATCATCCTGCATTTCTGGCTGGCCTACGATCATCCGTTCGTGGACGGGAACGGACGGACGGCGCGAGCACTCTTCTATTGGGCGATGCTGCGGGCCGGGTACTGGCTGTTCGAGTTCATCTCCATCTCGAGCATCCTGAAGAAAGCGCCGACGAAGTACGGGCTGTCGTTTCTGTACAGCGAGACGGACAGCAACGATCTCACATACTTCATTGTCGCACAGACGAAGGTGATCCGGCGGGCGATCGACGAACTGCACCTTTACATTGGCCGGAAGACGGTGGAAGTGCGGGAACTGGAAGCGCACGTGCGTGCGCTGAACCTGTTCAATCACCGGCAGGCAGAGGTGATCCGGCACGCGCTGAAGCACCCGTACCAGGAGTACACCATTACCGGACACGCGAAGAGCCACAATGTCGTGTATCAGACTGCCCGGACTGATCTGCTGGATCTTGCGGAGCGAGCTGTTCTGGAGCAGAAGAATCGCGGAAAGAAGATGATTTTCACCGTTCCGGTCGACCTGGCCGAACGGCTGCGAAAGATGGAGAAGGAAGCCAGGAAGGCATGAGCGGAGAGCGGCCCGTGCTGAAGGGCGCACAAAACGCCCGGAAGAACGGGCCGGACCGGAGGAGGTCAGAACGCCCTACCCCGTCCACGCTTATTCGCTATTCAAGGCCAGACCCCGCGCCAGACCCCGCGCCCACGTACACAACCGCCAGGCCAAGGCGAGTTCTCACGTTGCAGACTCGTCTATGACCGCCTCGCCGGCGGAGAGTTCAGCTACCAAGGAACGGATGGCCTTCTCCTCAACCTCCACATCATCTCCCGCCGAGGAAAAGAACAAGGTCAAAGCACCCTTGCTATGATAAAGCTCAACATCTATTTCGCCAGCGCGCCGATCCTTGAACATGAACAGCGGCAACAACAAGGACTCTGTTTCCGCCAACATCTTGTCGAGAGAATCAACGCCGTACTTGGGAACAGCCTTCAGCTGCACCTCCCACCGGGAAGGAGCAACGAACCCTCCAAGAACATCCGCCACTTTCTGATATTCGGTCGAATGCAAAGAGACAGAAATATCTGATTGCAGTAACCTTCCAAACCCTCGCAGCCAATCAATGCACCCTCTCATTGGAGCGGGCATTTCATCGCCCCCTGCAACATCCGGCATGTAGATCATCAACGTTGAGAAATCGGTAACCTTGCGCCCATCATTGCAGTTAGCGCCATCGTACTGATATAGGCGACCCTCTGCAGCAACTTGCTTGACCAGCCCTCGGTCGAGATTCGAAGCACTCTCGCATTGCATGGAGTCACTGCGAACAAACAGCTTGCCGTCCTCATGGACAGTGCGCATCGTTCCGTTCCTGCCGCAGGCATCAATGAACGCATTGAACACGCGACACCGGTACTCCATATCCTTTGCACAGACTTGGGCCCTAGCACGAAGCCCCGTATCATTGAAGCCCACGGTTCCGCACAGATCATAGGTCTCGCCGACATTATGCACCTTGCCACTTTCAGCAAGTTCAATCGACATCTCGCACCGCCTCACAGTACTGCGCAAACCTCTACACACCGCCCAGAAGGTGCCGCACGAGATGTCATCCACACCAACACCATCTATCCTTATGTTATCCTGCGGCGGCACGATATACGCGCCCAAATCCGGAATGGTCTGAGCCTTGAGCGTCTGGTACGCGGCACCTGCACGGAAGGCCACACCCTTCTTTGCACGTGCGAGAGCAATGAACTGCCCCAGAACAGCCCTGCTTACCGGTAATGTAGACAACTCTAACATCACATCCTCCTGTGCCCGGACGTTACCACAGCCTTTGCGGCAAGCCCACCATCACTGATACGCTACCTTCTCTATAAGTATCCCTTGGCTGGTCAACTCCTTGCGCGCTGCCCGAGGAATCCCGACGCCAGGGGTATCGTCTGGGGTAACATACTTCAGTCTGGTCGCACCATATTTCCTGGCCTTATCAAGCCAACTCGCGACTCCCACAGCCCCATTCTTGAAAGCAGCATAGCTTCGTTTCGCCTGATAGTAGATGGTTCCGGTTGGCCGTTGATAAGAAATTGCTTTTCTGGCAGCGCGGGCACGCGCCCGGTGGGAGCGGCATGACGAAGCATTTCTCCTCGAGTGGCTGTTGTGCACCATGGGGGGGAAGGTGTCAGAATGGGGCCGTAAGTGCAAGCAAGCTGGTGAATTGTGCCGTCGGCCGCGCGGGGCATGCCCCGGATGGGAGGCTGCGGGCT
>CAYRKB010000078.1:16691-19753 GCA_964424705.1 uncultured Victivallales bacterium | reverse complement strand
CCGGCGGCGCACAGAGGATGCTCTTTTGCAGAGCGAGCGGTTGGAGGCGATTGGACTGATGGCGGGCGGCGCGGCGCTCCGGTTCAACAGCCTCGTGAGCGACATTAGCGGCTGCGCGTCCGCCATTGCATCCAACTCCATGCCTCACACGCGTGCGCACGACGAATGTGAGAAGATCCTCGACGCCACGCAGCAGGCGGCGGAACTCACGCGGCGCCTGTTGACTGTGGCGAACGCGGGCAACCTTCCGGTGGATAACCACTCCGAGGCGATTTCGCTGGGCGAGGTGGTGCGCAGCGCCGTAGTGTTTCTCGACCAGAGCTTTGCCGACAAGAAAATCCGGCTCCACGTCGGAGACACGTACAGGATGCCCGACGCGCTGGCGGCGCCGGGCCCGCTGCTGGATGTTCTGACGGCGATCATGGTCAATGCCGCGGAGGCGATGCCGGAGGGCGGAAGAATAAGCCTCGATGCGCGCGAGCTGCAGGTGGCGAAGCCAAACATCAAACTCAACCCGCTCGCGACGCCGGGCCCCTACGTGGCTCTATGCGTGCGGGATACAGGGGGAGGCATACGCAAGGACGTGCTGCACCGCATTTTCGAGCCGTTCTTCACCACCAAGAAGTCCGGGGCGGCGTTCGGCCTGGGGCTGCCCTTTGCGCTCAATGTTGTGCGTCGCATGGGCGGGTGGATTGCGATCCGCAGCCGTTCGGGCCATGGGACGACGGTGCAAATCGTCCTGCCGCGAGCTGAACGCGACCGCTCTCGCGCGCGTGCGGCGAAGGGGCGCCAAGTGGAGGCGCGGCACACCGCGCTCCTCGTGGAAGACCGCCCGGCGGACCTGGCCGCGATGAAACGCGCGCTGGGGCGGGCGGGCTTTGACGTTCTGGAGGCGATTTCGTCCCGGGAAGCCGTGGAATTGGGCCGCCGCAACCGGAGGCGGATTGCCATTGCGATCGTGGATGCGACCCTCGCGGGAGACGGGTGTGCCGAGCTGCTTGCAGCCCTCCAGAAGGAGGACAGCCGCGCGGCGGTGATTCTTACGTCCGGGTTCTCGCGGGAGTTTGTGCGCAGTGTCGTGCCGCCCGGTGCGTGGGGCTTCCTGCAGAAACCATTCGAAGACCATCAACTGGTCGATGCGGCGAACGAAGCCTTGCGTCAGAGCGTGGCGCGTTTGACGGGCACAAGAGAGGTCCCGCGGGTCGGCTAGGGCGCGGGGCGCCAGCCATTCACGTGCACCTTTGCCGCCTGGTAGCGGGTTCTGGCCGGCCGGTGCTCGCCGGGGTTCCCTACCGCGATGACCGCAACGGGCAGGACCTCCTCAGGAATTTGCAGCACGCTGCGCAGGTGAGCGATGCGTTCCGCCCGCGGGTGAACACCGAGCCAGCAGGCCCCGAGTCCCAGCATGGAGGCCGCCAGAAGCAGGTTTTCGATCGCCGCGCCGCAGTCCTGCAGCAGGTACGACAGCTGGCCGTCGTGCGCTTCGGCGAGCGTCCCGCACACCACGATGCCCGCGCCCGCCTTCGACAGGAAGTTTCCGTTCGCCAGCCCCTCGGTCATGCGGGACAGGACATCGTGGTCGGTGACGACCACAAAATGCCAGGGGTCTCTCGCGCACGCCGACGGCGCCGCCATGGCCGCCTCCAGGAGATCATGAACCTGCGCTTCCGATAGGGCCCCGTGATCGAACGAGCGCACGCTTCGCCGCCGGTAGATTGCATGCAATTCAGGATTCATATTGACGCCGCCTCCCGCTTGGTCTCCAATTGCCATCGGGAAGGAGAATGCCATGCCTGCGCCGGGACTTACACCACTATTTTCAGTTACGATCCGCGCATCCGCGGAATTTGCGATCCTTGTGTAGGAGGGCCTGCGCCTGGTGGGCGCCGGTGCCGTTTCCTGGGAGGACTTGGACCGCGGAGAAGTGACGTTCGAGGAATACTTCGTGCGCCGTACGGCGGCGGATGCCTGCGCGGCACGGCGGCGGGCGCAGCTTGCGCAGTGGGCGGACGGCGAGCGGTGGGATGTTGCGGTGCGACGCATACCCGGGCAGGACTGGAGCGAGTCGTGGAAGCGCTTCTTTCGCACCGAGCGGGTGTCTCCCCGCATTGTGATCAAGCCGTCCTGGGAGACGTATCGCCCGCGCAGGAACGACTGCGTGATTGAGCTGGACCCCGGCTTGAGCTTTGGAACGGGGATGCATTTTACGACGCGTTCCTGCCTGCGCTGGATCGATGAAATGAGCCCGCGCGGCGGAACCCGCCGGCTGCTCGACCTGGGCTGCGGCTCGGGAATCCTCTCGATCGCGGCGGCCAAGCTCGGCTTCCGCGAGGTGGTGGCCTTGGATAACGACCCGGAGGCGGTGCGGGTCGCCACGGAGAACATTGTACGCAACGGCGTGGCAGACCGGGTGACCTGCCGGACCGGAGATCTGGCCCGCCTCGGCCGGATCGGCACTTTCGACGCCGTCGTCGCAAACATTCTCGCAGGCACGCTGTGCTCGTACGCCGGGCCCATTACGCGGAGGCTGGGCAAGAGGCCTGACGGCTTTCTGTGCGTGGCGGGCATTCTCTCGCCGCAGTACGCCGCGGTGCGGGCCGCGTACGAACGCCTCGGGCTGAAGCAGAGCGAGAGCTCTGCGGATCACGAGTGGACGAGCGGCTGCTTCAGGCGTAGAGCCTCGTGAGAATCGCCTCCACATCCGCGGCGCTGACCGGGCGGGGGTTCGAGGCCGTGGAGCCGGACGCAAGCGTTTCCATTACGATTTGTCCGGTGTCCGGTCGGGGCCTGCCAGCGAACGGCGAGCGGATTGAAAGACTTGCAAGCAGCCGGCCGCTTATCTCGGCGGGGTCGGCGCCGAAACGGTGCCGGAATATCCCGTACTTCGCCTGGCACGCGGGACGATTGAACTCGATGACCTCGGGAAGGCACGCGGCGCAGACGAGCCCGTGCGGCGCATGGTGGAATGCGCCGAGAGGATGCGCGAGCCCGTGCACAAGTCCGAGCCTGGCGTTGCACAGCGCCATGCCGGCCAGGCAGCTTGCCTGAAGCAGGCGCAGGGC
>CAYRKB010000078.1:1601-16681 GCA_964424705.1 uncultured Victivallales bacterium | reverse complement strand
AGGGCGCTGTCACCACTGCTTCCCCTATACACGGGATCAAGGTCTTCCAGGACCCACGCGAGCGAGCGCAGCGAGAGGTCATCGGTCACGGCCGTTGCCCCCTTGCTGAGGAATGACTCGAATGCCTGCGTGAAGGCGTCCATGCCGGAAGACGCGATTACAGGCGGCGGGCATCCCAGAAGGAGATCGGGGTCGAGGAACACGATTCGCGGCATGAGCGTGGGGTGCCGGAACGACTTCTTGACGCCGCCGTCGCGATTCGTCAGCACGCAGACGAAGGTGGCCTCGGTTCCGGTGCCTGCCGTCGTGGGGGCGGCGACGAAAGGCGTTTCGCTTGCCGGGAGAGCTGCCCCGTTGTGGTAGTCGACGGGGGAGAGCGGGGCGCGCAGCAGGCCGGCGCAGGCCTTGGCCAGGTCCAGGGTGCTTCCGCCGCCAACCCCGGCAATCCAGGAGACATCCATGCGCCGTGCCGCGGTGAGCAGCTCCGCCAGCTGGTCCAAGGCTGGTTCGTCGCCGGGATGCTGCCATGTTTCAACTCGCATGCCCGGCGGCGCGCTGCTGAGAATGCGCTGCAGCATCCTGGATGACGCCACCGACCGGCCGTGCACCAGCAGCCCCCTGGCCCCGAATGCGGCGCACGCTGCGGGGACGCGCGTGACGCAGCCTGAGCCGCTCACAATCGAGGGGGGGAGGGTCAGGGCGTCAGGGAAGGTGCTCACGGTTTCACAGCCGGGTAGCTTATGATGACCGCGATCATTTCGAGCGGCTCGGAGCCGTCGTTGCGAACGGCGTGAGACTCGCCGCGGCCCGTCAGGATGGAGTCTCCGGCGCTTACCCGCGCTTGCGTGACGCCGTCGTCGAGGATGCCTGAGCCGCGCAGCACGATGTAGACTTCGTCCTCCCCCTCATGCTGGTGCGGTCCAATCGAGGCGCCGGGCGGCAGCAGCAGATGCGCGCAGAGTCTCGCCTGGGCCGCGAACTCCTCCTTTTTGAAAAAATGCCGTACCGTTACCCGTCCGTCGCCGCCCCGCATGTTTTCCCTGACTTCGACGGACTGCTCAGATGCGCGTCGGATCATGGTCGTCTCCCGGAGTGAGCTATTTGAGTCGGAGGGCCTTGAGGCACTGTAGAAAGTCCCCCGGCAGGGGCGCTTTCGCCTGGACCGGGGCCTGCGTGAGAGGGTGAGGAAAGGCGACTTCGAAGGCGTGCAGCATGTGCCGCTCGGGCAGCACCGCAAGGTGCCCCTCCGGCACCTTGCCGTACTGGCGATCGCCAAGCACCGGATGCCGGACATCCGCGAGGTGGCGGCGGATCTGGTGCGTGCGGCCGGTCTCGATTTTCGCCACGAGGTGGCTCGCCTGCCTGTTCGCGTCGAGAGTGCGGATGTGCGTGACTGCGGACAGCCCGTCGATCTCGCCCTCCAGCGTCCGGTCCTCCGTCATCAGAGACCCGACGACAATTGCGTGATAGATCTTGGTGACCGCATGGTCGCGGAAGCTCTGCACCAGCAGGTCGTGGACCGCCTGGGAACGGGCGAAAAGAAGGCAGCCTGAGGTGTCGCGGTCGAGCCGGTGCACCGCCAGCAGGTCCGGCTCATTCCTGCGCGTTCGAAGTTCCGCCTCGGCGCTGGCGGGCCCGTTGGAGAGGAGCCCGGCAGGCTTGTTTGCAATGACGACGGAGTCGTCCTCAAAGAGCACGGGCACTGAGTGCCCGCGCTCGGCGGGGATGTCGGGCGTCAGCAGCTCGACGACATCGCCGACGTGCAGCACGTGGCGCGCCATCCACACGCGCCGCCGGTTGACGGTTACGTTGCGGCTGTCGATAAGGGCTTTGGACTTGTTGCGCGAGAGGAGCATCTGGGAGCCGAGAAAATTCTGGAGATTCTCGCCCTCCTCTTCGCGGCGTACATCGAATGTTTTCTTTTTCATGATTGCGTACGCTTGTTTCCTCTCCTGATCCCATGCTACTCTCCGCCACCCGAACGGAATTGCGTGTCAACCGCGGAGAGCACATACATGGAAGCACAATTGGGCTGGAAACTCAAGGATGGCGAGGATCGTGAGTCATGGTTTCTTGAGTCGCTTGCAAAGACCCCCCTGCCGATCAGCGACCTGCTGGCCTGCCTTGACGACCTGGTGGCGCGCGGTCTTACCGCGCGCGCACTGGAGTGGAGCGACCTGATCCTCGATGCGCTGCCGGCGGGCTGCGAGCCCGGGCTGGTGCTCGATGTGCTCGAGCGGCAGGCGGCCTGGCGCCAGGAGCCCGATGCGGCGCAGCGATGCCTGAAAGTGGCGGAGCGGATGTTCAAGTCGCGCGTGGGGCAGGCCTTTGTTCGAAATTCCGGCTTTGACCGTGGACTCTCCGCACGCGAATGCCTGCGGCGCCTGCGCATTCTCTTCGAGCTGAAGCTGCAGTCCATGTGCCACGACAAGACGTGGGGCTTTGGCGTGGTGAGCAAGGTGGATGACTTCTATCAGAAGCTGACGGTTGATTTTTCGCGCAAGGCGGCGCACCAGATGTCGTTTGCCTATGCGGCGGAGACCCTTGAAGTCGTGGGGGACGAGCACCTTCTGGCGCGCAGGCACAAGGAACCCGCCGCATTGCAGGCAATGCTCCGCGAGCGGCCGGATGAGGTGGTCCGGATCGCGCTGCGCAGCTACGGACCGCAGACGATCCAGCAGCTCCAGGAGATCCTCACGGAGTCCATTCTGGGCGCCGATCAGTGGAAGGCATTCTGGGACGCGGCGCGCAAGGCGCTCAAGTCGGACCGCTGTATCGAGGTGCCGACGAAGCGCAGCGAGCCGCTGCGACTTCTGGCTCGCGAGAAGGCCGCCGGGGCAGAGTCGGTGCAGGAATTCTCGGGTGAAAAGGATCCGAAGGTCATCCTGAAGAAGATCGAGGCCATGGATCGGCCGGACGTAGACGCCTTGCCCGCCGAGGCGCGCCAGCAGCTTTCCGAGCGGATCGCGTTCGCGCTCTGGGCCTGCGACCGACGCAGCGCGGACCTGCTGGCGAAGCTGCTGATGAAGGCCGACGGCCTCGGCTTTACGACGGGCCTGCGGACGTCCATCAGCGCCGGGCCCGAGGGCACCGCATCTACGCGCCGCGACATTGAGGTGGATACGAATCAGCGCAAGCTCGACATTCTCCAGGAGAAAAACGCGCTGCAGCTGTGCCTGGAGAATTTGCCCGTGCGCGACGGGGCGCGGTTCCTGGCTTTCATGGGGCGGGACCTGGAGGTTGCGACGTGCGATGCGCTGCTCAAGCTCCTGCCGGAGATGACGGCCGCGGTGCTCGACGTGGCCTGCCCGTTCCTCTTAGGGAAGGGCAGGGAGGAGGCGTGCGCCACCTGGTTCTCGGATACCATGCTCGCCCCGAAGGCGCGCGGCGAGACGCTGCTGTGGCTGGCGAGGACCCCGGCCTCCGTCGAGCGGATGTGCGGCATGCGCAGCGGCGACATGGCGTTCCGGCTCGTGGAATGGATTGGCATCGGGGAGCTGGAAGGCCGCAGGCTGCATCGCGAGGTGCGCGATCTGTTTTCCGATCGCGTATGGCTTGGGCCCGTGCTTGAGACGCTCGCGCCGCATGAGCGGG
Source organism: uncultured Victivallales bacterium (assembly GCA_964424705.1). GTDB lineage: Bacteria > Verrucomicrobiota > Kiritimatiellia > UBA8416 > CAYRKB01 > CAYRKB01. The sequence continues at coordinate 13,087 of CAYRKB010000078.1, read as the reverse complement.
CGGCGCTGATCAAGCGCGTACAGAAGTGCGCCGGGTGGGAGGCGACGGGCAAGCGGTCGGCGCTGGCCAACATGATCAAGCTCTATCCCGAACTATCGGAGGCAGCCGCCGAAGGCGAACAGGATCTCGGGCCGCGGAAGATGCACCTGACCTCGTGGCGCAGCTTCCGGGAGCGCCAGGCGAAACTCAAGGAATTGATGGAGAAGACGATCCCCGAGAACAGCCAGGAGATTGCCCACGCGCGCGGCTACGGGGATCTTCGCGAAAACTTCGAGTACCAATCCGCCAAAGACAAACAGCGCCTGCTGCTGCGCCGCAAGGCGGAGCTTGAGAATGACATCGATTCCGTCAAGGGAACGGACTTCGCGGGGCTCCCGACCGACGAGGGGGGCATGGGCACGACGGTGACGGTGCGGCGCCCGACTGGCGAGCTGGAATCGTTCTGCATCCTGGGCGAGTGGGATCGCGACGAGGCGCTTGGGATCATCTCGAGCAAGAGCAAGGTCGGGGAATGTCTGGATGGCCGCCGCGCGGGCGACGCGGTCACGCTGCCCGGGGCGGGCGGCGATGTCGTCTGCACCGTGGTCGAAGTGCAGGGGCTGAGCGATGCCGTGAAGCAGTGGCTGGCGGCAAAACTGTGAACTGGGACGCATGAGCCAAAGAACCATGAGCGCAGACGCCCGCCCGGCCGCGCCGGGCGCGGGCGGGATGCGTTTGTGGGTCCGGGCAGGCGTGCTGGCTGCGTGGCTCGTCATGGTGGCCTGGCTGGTGCGCTACAAAGCCTTTCCCGAGTACTTCAGCCACTCCGTTGCAGGCTACAGCGGCTTCATCTCCCGAGACATGCTGTCGGCCGACTCCTGGATGAAGGTTCTGCTCAACGGGGCGCCGATTGGCTACAGCCACACGAGCATGGATCTTAATGATTCCGATTTTTCGGCCCGGTTTGCGATTCATAACCGGCTTGATATCCAGCTTACCCTTCTGGGCGGGGCGCAGTCGGTCTACATGGATTCGTCGGCCTATCTCGACGGCTTCTACGACCTGCAGCGCTTTTCGCTGCGCCTCGGCGCGGCGAGCCACCGGATGACCATGAGCGCCGAGCGCACCGGGAAGACGGCGTTTCGCGTGCGAACGACGACGGCGGACTCCAGTCAGCGCACGACGGTGGAGATTCCGGATGACGTGATTCTCTACTCGCCCATGACGGAAATTGCCATGAAGCGGCTCAAGCCCGGGCAGGAGCTTGTCATGCGCACGCTCGACCCCGCCACCCTGAGCCCGGTGCGCCTGACGATCAAGGCGCTCCGGCGCGAGACGGTCTCGGTCGGTGGCCGTTCCTATGAGGCCACGGTGCTTTCGTCCGAGCAGGGCGGCATGACCGTGCTGACGTGGCTGGATGGCGACGGCAGCGCGCTGCGGCAGGAAACGCCGTTCGGCTGGACCCTGGAACGGTGCTCGCCCGAGGAGGCTTTTGCTTCGCTGCGCCAGGGCGGGTCATCGCCCGAAGCGCTCGCGGGGTTTGCGGTGAAGGTCGAGGGTCACATCCGGGACCCGCGCGGCTGCAAGGCGCTTACGCTGCGTCTGAGCGGGGTGGAGTTCCAGCGGGGCGACCTCGAGACTGCGCGCCAGTCGGTCCTGAAACTCGACGGGACAAACGCGGAGGTGCGCGTGCTGCACGAGCGCCCGCCCGCGGAGGCCGTGGATCGGGGCGGGGCCGTGCCGCAAGAGCCCCTTGGTGAGTTTCTGAAGCCGAGCAGGGCGCTGCAGTCGGACGACCCGGAGATGGTCGAGCGGGCGATGTCTATCACGGCGGGCTGCGGCACGCCCGCGGAGAAGGCGGTGGCGATTCACGAATGGGTGTATAAGCACGTCACGAAGGCCATGACCGTGAGCCTGCCTTCGGCTCTGGATGTGCTGAAGTCCCTGCGCGGCGACTGCAACGAGCACACGTACCTTTACGTGGCGCTGGCGCGGGCCGCCGGATTGCCGGCGAAGATTCTGGTGGGCGTTGCGTTTTCCGATGGCAAGTTCTACTACCACGCCTGGCCCGCCGTATATACGGGGCGCTGGGTGGAGATGGATCCGACCTGGGGGGACCGGGCGGTGGATGCCACGCACATCGCGCTGGTGCAGGGCGAACTGACGGAGCAGATGAAGCTGATACGGATCCTGGGCAAGCTGCGGATCGAAGTGCTGGACGAGGTCGCTGCGGACGATAAGGCCCGGGGCCGCGCCGGGCAGGGGGTTGATGAACCATGATCGAGATGAGCAACCTGAGAAAAGAGTTCGGCAAGGTGATGGCTGTGAAGGATCTCACGCTGCACGTTCCGGCCGGCGAGATCTTCTGCTTTCTCGGCCCGAACGGCGCCGGCAAGACGACGACGATCAAGATGCTCACCGGCCTGATGCGGCCGACGTCGGGCTCCGCTCGTATTTGCGGGATTGACGTGGCCGCGCAGCCGTTCGAGGCCAAGAAGAAAATCGGCTACATTCCCGACATGCCGTACCTCTACGAGCGGCTCACGGCGCGCGAGTTCTTCGAGTTCATCGGCGACCTGTACAACATTCCGCGCGCGAAGGTGCACGAGGAGATGGCGCGGTCGTTCGACCTCTTTGACCTGGATGGGCAGCGCGACATGCTGGTCAAGGAGCTTTCCCACGGTACGCGGCAGAGACTGATCTACTGCGCGACGTTCCTGCATGAGCCAAGCGTGCTGTTCGTGGACGAGCCGCTCACCGGGCTCGACCCTTTCACGATCCGTCTCCTGAAAGAGCTGCTCGTACGCAAGGCAAGGGCGGGGATGACCGTGTTTCTGACGACCCACATCCTCGCTCTCGCCGAAGACATTGCCGACCGCATCGGCATCATCCTGCAGGGGCAGATGGCGGCGCTGGGCACGGTGGGCGAGCTGACTGCATCGACGGGGTGCGCGAATCTGGAAGACGCGTTTCTCAAGCTGACGGCAAAACATGAGCGGCGGTCCGGGCGGCTCGCAGACAGGGGTCAGTAGTCAGTGATCATGGCTTCTAAAGCAAAGGGTTGACTGTTGGAGGAGCGGGATGATCACCGATCACTGATTACTGGATTCTTCGTATGTCATTTTCCATCGCACTGTGGCACAAGACCTGGTGGAGCCTGCGCAACGTGGGGCGCATGACGCTTGCCCAGTCGCGCTTCAAATGGATCTTCGTTCTGGGCTTCGCCTTCCTTTGTGAGGCGGGGCTGTGGCTGCTCTTCTTGAGCGGCTTCCGGTTTCTGGACACGCTGGGCGCACTGGGCGGGATGATTATCGGCCGGCTCTTTTCATTCTTCTTCTTTGGGCTTGGGCTGATGCTGGCCGCGTCAAGCCTGCTGACGGCATATGCCACGCTATTCCGGTCCGATGAAGTCGGGTTTCTGCTCTCGCGCCCCGTGAGCGTATCCAACCTCGTGGTGTACAAGTTCATCGAATCGGTCTTTCTCACCTCGTGGGCATTTTTCTTTGTCGTGCTGCCTTTCATCGGCGCCTATGCGTGGCACGAGCGGCTGCCCCCGCTCTTTATGCTGTGGGCGCTGCTGTTCTCGATTCCGTTCGTCGTGGTGTGCAGCGGCCTGGGAGCCGTTGCGGTGCTGCTGGTCATACGCTTTGTGCCGCGAAGCGCAAGCCTGCGCGTGGTGCTGCCCGTTCTGGCGGCCTGCGCCGGGCTGGCGCTGTGGTGGCTCACGCGCGGGGTGCGGCAGGCGCCGGAGGATATCCAGTTTGTGCTGTCGCGCCTGGTGCCGGGCATGGCCCTTGCGTCGCATCCGCTGGTGCCCAGCGCGTGGATGGCAGACGGACTCATGGCGTTCGGTCCGGACGGGAGCCGGCTGGAGGGCTTTGCGCTTTTCGGCCTGCTTTCCACGACGGCGCTCGCACTCGGCGTGTGCGTGGAGTGGATGGGCAGCCGCTGGTTCTTCGAAGGCTGGCAGCAGGCGCAGGTCGGTGGCGGGAAGCGGGGCGCGGGCCGGTGGCTGGCTGGCCTGGACCGCGCGCTGCGGTTCGCGAGCAACGACGTGCGCGCCATGGCAATGAAAGACATCCGCACGTTCGTGCGAGACCCCATGCAGTGGTCGCAGTCGCTGATCTTCTTCGGGCTGCTCGCGCTGTACTTCGCCAACCTGCACCCGAGCAGCTTCGACGTGCTCGGCGGACGATGGCAGAACATGATGATCTTCCTCAATGTGTTCAGCGTGGCGTCGGTGACCTGTTCGCTCGGGGCGCGCTTTGTATATCCGCAGCTCAGCCTGGAGGGGCAGGGGTTCTGGATGCTCGGGCTGGCGCCGATCTCCATGCGCCGCGTGGTGCTGACGAAGTTCATCGGGTCGGCGGGGGCGCTTGCGGCCATAGGCATGAGCCTGATGGCCGTGGCGTCTCATAAACTCGAGACCGATCCGCTGTCGGGCGCGATCGGCGTGGCGCTGGCCGGGGCGGTGGCGGTGGCGGTGTGCGGGCTGTCCACCGGTCTCGGGGCGGTCTTCCTGGATCTCAAGCAGCGCAATCCGGCGGCCATTGTGTCGGGGTTCGGCGGGACGCTGAACCTTGTGCTGTCCCTGCTCTTTCTGCTGTCCGCGATTCTGCCGTTTGCCGCCCTTTTCCACCTGCGCAATGTCTACGGCCTCGCAGGCTCCTGGTTTCATGTTGGACTTGCGGCCGGCAGCCTGTGGCTGATTGCCCTTACGGCAGTCTCGGCGGCGCTGCCGTTGTGGCTCGGAATACGTTCGCTGTCACGGCGTGATTTCTAAGGGGGGTACCGATGAGAAAGCAGAGCTTTGGATCGCGATGGAGAGTGTGTGCCGCCGTATTACTGGCGTCGGGTATGGAAGGGGGGTGTGCTACGAGCATTGAAGAGGCAAGGTACGAGGTCGTCAGCAAGACCAACAACTTTGAAATCCGCGACTATGCGCCCCACGTCGTGGCGGAGGTTGGAGTGGCTGGAACGCTGGAAGATGCCGGGAACAAGGCGTTCAACAGCCTCTTCAACTACATATCCGGAGGGAACCGGACGCGCGCGAAGATCGCGATGACCGCCCCGGTATCCCAGGGGCCGGCGTCCGAGAAGATCGCGATGACCGCGCCGGTCGGGCAGCAGCGCGCAGAGGGCGGGTGGGTGGTGTCTTTCACGATGCCCGCCTCGTACACGCTGGAGACCCTGCCGGAGCCGGCGGATCCGAAGGTGAAGTTGCGGACAGTTCCGGGCTGCCGGATGGCGGCCGTGCTGTATTCCGGCGTGTGGAGTGAAAAGCGCTATCTTCGATACAAGCAGGAACTGGAAACGTGGCTCAAGGCGAACGGGTGCAGCGTCCTTGGCGAAGCGGTCTGGGCGCGCTACAACCCGCCCTTCACGCCCTGGTTCCTCCGGCGCAATGAGATCTTGATACCCGTCGCCGCGGAGGCGAAGTAATTGAAGATCCTGATCACGGGTTCGTCCGGGCTGGTCGGGTCGGCGCTGGTCACGCACCTGCGCGCAGCCGGCCACGACGTCGTGCGCCTTGTGCGGCGGCCGAGTGGACAGGCGGATGCGTACGTGTGGAATCCGGACAAAGGCTCCATCGATCTACGCGCGTTTGCGGGCGTTGACGGCGTGGTTCACCTTGGCGGGGAGAACATAGGCAAGAAGCGTTGGACGGTTGAAGGCAAGAGGCTGATCATGGAGAGCCGTGTGACGGGCACGAAGCTTATCTCCAGCGCCCTGGCCGCGATGCCTTGCCGTCCTCGCGTGATGGTCTGCGCCTCGGCGGTCGGGTTCTACGGTGACCGGGGCGACGCGGTCCTTGACGAGTCCAGCGCCGGCGGAGATGGCTATCTTGCATCCGTTGCGACACAGTGGGAGAAGGCTTCCGAACCGGCCGCCGCGGCGGGGGTACGGGTGGCGTCGGTTCGCCTGGGCATGGTTCTGAGTGCCGTCGGCGGCGCATTGCCGCGCATGCTGTTTCCCTTCAGAATGGGATTGGGCGGACCGATCGGCAGCGGGAGGCAGTACGTTAGCTGGGTTGCGATCCGGGACGTGGTGGAAGCCGTTCAGTACATTCTTCAGAACGACAGCCTGTCCGGCCCGATCAACCTTGTGTCTCCTGATCCCGCTACAAACAGGCAGTTCGTCAAGGCGCTTGGCCATGCCCTGCACCGTCCGGCCTGCATCCCTCTGCCGGCATTTGTGGTCAAGGCCCTCTTTGGTGAAATGGGGAAGGAACTGCTTCTCTCGAGCACGAGGGCTGAGCCGCGCAAACTCCTTTCCGCAGGCTACGTATTCCTGCACCCGGAGCTTGGAGGGGCACTGGAGCGGATTCTTGGCGCGCGGGGGAATGCGCGCAATGGATCATGAAGACTGAGAATACGACACCGGCTTTTCTCCTGCTGCGCGTCCGTTTGTGGGGTGTGATCACGGCGGCCGGCGCAGTCGTCGGCGCGGCAAGCATCTTCGGTTTCCTTGGAGCATACCACTGGCTCTTCGACCTGTGCTCCCACTTTCGGGTTCAGTATTGCCTCGGGCTGGGCGCCGCGGCCACGCTCCTGCTCATTCCCCGGAAGCTGCTTCTGGCATCTCTCTTCGGGGCCCTTGCGACGGCCAATCTCAGCGCGATTCTCCCGATGTATTTCGGGAGAGCGCCGGCGCCCGCAGTCGCCGGGCGGCCCGTTCGGGCGATGCTCTGCAATGTGAACACCAGGACGGGAAGAGTCGCAGACGTGGCTGCTGTGATTCGCCGCTTCAACCCCGATATCGTAGTGTTGGAAGAGGTAAGCGCCAAGTGGCTGGCGGATCTGGAACCTGTCATGGACGGCTATAGGTACTCCCAAAGTGAGCCGCGCGAGGATAACTTCGGCATCGCGCTGTGGAGCAAGTTTCCTTTCACGGGCTCCCGCATTGTCAATGTCGGCAGCGCCGGAGTGCCGACCATCATCGCGGAAGTCGATACGATGCGGGGCAAGTGCACGGTGGTCGCAACGCACCCGCTTCCGCCGGGCGGCAGGGAGTATTCCGAGCTCAGGAACGTGCAGCTTGCCGAACTGCCTCGATGGGTGCGGGAAGCAACTTCCCCCGCCATTCTGCTCGGAGATCTCAACGTGACGCCTTGGAACCACTACTTCAAGCGCCTGCTGCATGAAGCGGACCTTAAGGACAGCGCCCTTGGGCGAGGCGTGCGTCCAACCTGGCCCACCTTCAGCCCGCTGCTTCGCATTCCCATTGACCATTGCCTGTATTCGCACGGGATCGCGATTGCGGATAGGCAGATCGGCCCGAAGGTGGGGTCCGACCATTTCCCCCTGATCGTAGACTTTGTCATCCAGTAAGGCGCGTTGAGAGACGAGAATATGTTTGTCTTTCACGCAGAGAGTTTATACTGCGCGCCATGTCGAAATTCGATCCAGAGCGGAGTAACCTGCTGCACGGGCTTATCGCGCGGGAAGGTGGACGCGTGCACCTTGCCGGGGTGTGCGGGGTGGGGATGGCAGGGATTGCGCTGCACCTGAAGCAGCGCGGCCTGTGCGTCACCGGGTGCGACGCGTCGCCCAACGCGCTTGCGGCGTGGCTGGCCCGCAACGGCATGGAAGTTCTTTCCGGCCATCACCCGGACCACGCGCGGGATGCCGACTGGATCGTCCGCAGCGCGGCGGTCCGCGCGGACTCGCCCGAGATCATGGCGGCCGCCTCCGCCGGCGTGCCGGTCTTTGCGCGAGGGGAGGTGTTGCCGGTCCTGCTGCGCGACCGCCTGTCGGTTGCCGTCGGCGGCACGCACGGGAAGACGACCACCACCACGTTCATCACGCTGATCCTGCGCTCCGCCGGGCGCGACCCGGGCTGGTGCATCGGCGGGGAATCTGGCCTGCTCGCGGGCGTGGCGGGCGCGGGCCGCGGCGACACGCTGGTGGTCGAGGCGGACGAGAGCGACGGCACCATTGCCTTGTATGCCCCCGATGTGGCGGTGGTCACGAATATCGAGTTTGACCACATGGAGCACTTTGCGAACGTTGAAGAGTTCGAGGGCTGCTTCCGTTCGTTCGTTCGCCAAACGGCACGGCGAGTGATTTACTGTGCTGACGATCCCCGCGCCGCCTCGGTCTGCGGCGCGGCGGCGGGCGCACGGTCTTTCGGCCTGTCCGGGCGCGCCGCGGTGCGCGCAACGAACATCGCCGCGGAAGGCGAGCGGCAGGAATATGACCTGGAGTGCGACGGGCAGGTGCTGGGCCGCGTTGAGCTGCCCGTCGCGGGCCGCCATAACATTCTCAACTCCCTCGCCGCGGCCGCCGCCTGCATGGAGTTGGGGCTATCCTTCGAGGAAGTCCGCGAAGGCCTGCGGCAGGTCCGCCTGCCGCGCCGGCGCCTCGAGCGCATCGCGGAGCGGGACGGCCTGGTCGTGCTTTCGGACTACGCGCACCACCCGACCGAGATTGCCGCGCTGCTGAATGCCGCGGCGAAGCTGCCTGCCCGAAGGCGGGTGGCGGTGTACCAGCCGCACCGCTACAGCCGCACGCTGGCACTTGGCCCGGATTTCCCGCCTGCGTTCGCGGGCCTTGATGAACTTGTCCTGGCGCCTGTCTACGCGGCGTCGGAGCCTCCCCTCCAAGGGGGTTCCGTATGGGACCTCTACGCTCATCTCCGCGCGAGCCATTCCGCGGCACCTCACTGTGTTGTTGCTACCTCGCTCGAGAACGCCTGGGCATATCTGCGGCGGCGGCTGCGCGCCGGGGACCTGTTCATGGTCGTGGGCGCGGGCGACGTGGAGAAGATCGCGTTCTGGGCGCGGGATGCTTTGCAGGGAGGGATGGAAGGGCTGGCTGGCCCCTGGAGCCTGGCCGCGCTGCGCGGCTCGCCGGAGGGACGCCTGCTGTCGGGCGCCACGGAGCTGCGCGCCGATGAGCCGCTTGCGCCGAAGACGACCCTGAAAGTCGGGGGCGCGGCGGACCTGTGGGCCGGCGTCGGCACGGTGGCGGACCTGCAGCTTCTCATTCGCTGGGCGCATCGCACGGGCACGCCCTTCAAACTGCTGGGGGCGGGCAGCAATACGCTCGTCAGCGACCTGGGTGTGCGCGGCCTTACGGCGCGGATGAGCGGAGATGCGTTCCGCACAATGCGCGAGGAGAAAGGCTTGATCGTGGCCGGGGCATGCGTCACGATCCCGGCCTTCCTGCAAAGGCTGCAGTCGGCCGGCCTGGAAGGGCTGGAATTCCTGGAGGGCATACCGGGGACCCTGGGCGGTGCGCTGCACATGAATGCCGGCGCATGGGGAGGGGAGATCACGTCGCGGGTGGAATGGATCCGGTGCTTGAACGGCAACGGGGACGAACATATAGTCCCGCGCTCCAAGCTGGTCGCCTCGTATCGCGAGTGCCCGTCGCTGCGAGGGATGATCGTGATTGAGGCGGCGTTCACGCTGGACGCCGGCTCGCGCGAAAAGATCGCCGCGAGCCGCGCGGAGTTGGCGGAGAAGCGGCGCTGGATGGACGGGCTGAACTCGGCCGGGTCGGTCTTCAAGAACCCGTCCGGGATGCATGTGGGAAAACTGCTCGAGGCAGCTGGCATGAAAGGGCAGGTGGTCGGCGGGGCGTCCGTCTCGCTGCGACACGCGAATTTTATTGTGACCGGGGCCGGCGCGCGCGCGGCGGACGTGCAGGCGCTCATGGAGCGCATGCGGGCGTCTGTTGAAGCGCACGCCGGGGTACGAATCGAGCCGGAAATCAAACTGTTGGAGTGATGATGAAGGAATTCAAAAACGTGGCGGTCCTGATGGGCGGGCCCTCCTCGGAGCGGGCGGTATCCCTCAACTCGGGGCGCGCCGTGGCGAACGGGCTTCGGCAAGCCGGCTATGCCGTGACAGAGGTCGACGTTACGGGCCGGGCCCTGAATCTTCCGGCGGGCATGGACGCCGTCTTCGTGGCGCTGCACGGGGAATTTGGCGAAGACGGTGGCGTGCAGGGCCTGCTGGAAGAGATGGGCATCCCCTATACCGGATCCGGCCCCGAATCCAGCCGCTATTCGTTTGACAAGCAACTGAGCAAGAAGACGTTTGTCCAGAACGGCATCCCGACTCCGCGCTACGAGATCCTGCGCTCCGGCGAGAGCAGGACGCTTGCGCTGCCGGTGGTCGTCAAGCCGCCCTGCCAGGGGTCGAGCATCGGCATCAGCCGCGTTCTTTGTGAAGCCGAATGGGAGCCTGCGCTGCGCGAGGCGTTGCGGTTCGGTCCGGAGGTGCTGGTTGAGGAATACATTGCCGGCAGAGAACTCACGGTGGGAATTGTGGATCGCGAGGCCCTGCCTGTGGTCGAGATTGTTGCGCCGGACGGGAACTACGATTACGAATCGAAGTACACCAAAGGCCGCACGCAGTACCTTGTTCCGGCGCCGCTAAGCCCGGCGGCCTCCGACGCGTGCCGTGCCATTGCCATGCGGACGTTTGATGCGTTGCGCTGCCGCGGCCTCGCGCGCGTAGATTTTCGCCTGTCGACGGAGGGGGAGCTGTATGTCCTCGAGCTGAACAATATCCCCGGGTTCACGGAGACCAGTCTCCTGCCCAAGGCGGCGCTTTGCGCGGGCATGACCTTTCCTCTGCTGTGCGACCGCATCCTGAGAGCCGCCACGCAAGGCGCGGCATAAAGGGCCCGCGGCCTACTCGTGCCGCAGCGCCTCGATGGGGTCGAGGTTGGCAGCTCGCACGGCCGGGTAGAGGCCGAAGACGATGCCGACCGTCAGGCTGATTCCCACGGAGAGCAGCAGGCTGTAGGCCGTGATCACCGTGGGCATCTGCGCGAGGCGCGTGATCATCCACGGGATGAAGAGCCCCAGGCCGATTCCGATGAGCCCCCCCAGCGTGGAGAGCACGACGGTCTCGATCAGGAACTGGCCGATGATCTGGCCGCGCCTGGCGCCGATGGCGCGGCGGATGCCGATCTCGCGCGTCCGTTCCGTCACGGAGGCCAGCATGATGTTCATGATCCCGATGCCGCCGACGAGTAGGCTGATGCCGGCAATGGAGCCCAGCACGATATTGAACGTTCGCTTGGTGGCCTCGGCCTGGCGCAGCAGCGCCAGCGGGACACTGGTCTGATAGTCGGTTTTCGGGTGAAAGGTTTTCAGCATCCGGTCCAGCCCGCCAGCGACCGTTTCCACGTGGTCCGCAGAGTCGACCTCAAAGATCAGCTGGTGCAGTTCAACTTTCTCCCGGATCCGCGCGCTCCCGGTCTGCCGGGTGAATACATCGCCATACCGCTCCTGCGCAACGGAGAGGGGGATATAGACGTCGACTTCCTGGTCGGGCGTCTGCAACGAGCTGCCGGTTGCGGCCTCGCTGCGCACAATGCCCACGACTTCGAAGTATTCGCTGCCGATGCGCACGCTCTGGCCGATCGACGACTCCGTGGCGAGCAGGCGGCGGGCAACGTATTCGGTCAGCACCACCACGGCGGACTTGTTTCTCAGGTCGAGCTCGGACAGGGCGCCGGAGTCCCGCACGTCGAACAGCGAGATCTTGA
>CAYRKB010000078.1:0-1591 GCA_964424705.1 uncultured Victivallales bacterium | reverse complement strand
TCGAGCTCGGACAGGGCGCGGCCGGCGATCATCTTGCGGCGCACAAGGGCGAACCAGTCTTCCGTGGTGCCCACCACGCGCACTTCCAAAGCGCGCTGGTCGAGGCGGGCTTCCTTGCGGATGATCTTGGCTGGGGCGCTGCGGCGGATGTCGGGGAAGGTTGCCTTGATGCGGGACTCATCCTGGTAGAGCAGGCCAAAGATGCTCATGCGCGAGTGCTGCCCCGTCTGCTCTTCCACCGGCTCGACGGATCTTACGATGATGTTGTTGCTGCCGAGCCTGCGAATCCGGTCGAGGGCCTCCTGGCTGGCTCCTTCGCCGACGGCCAGCATGGCGATGACGCTGGCCACGCCGAAGACCATGCCGAGCATGGTCAGCAGCGAGCGCAGTTTGTGCAGCATGAGGTTCTTCATGCCGAGCAGGATGTTGCGGCGAATGCGGCTCTGGCTCATGGTGAGTCGTCGCACTCCACGCGCTCGATGCGCCCGTCCCGCATGTGGAGCCGGCGCGGCGCGTAGCGTGCAATGTCCTCCTCGTGCGTGACAATGATTACGGTCTTTCCCTGCCGGTTCAGTTCCACAAGCATTTCCATGATCTGGGTGCCGGTGGCCGAGTCCAGGTTGCCCGTTGGTTCGTCGGCCAGCAGGATGGACGGGTTGTTGGCGAGGGCGCGGGCTATCGCCACGCGCTGTTGCTGCCCGCCGGATAGCTCGGTGGGCCGGTGGTCGAGGCGCGCGCCGAGGCCGACGCGTCCGGCCAGTTCCTCCGCGTGGGCGGCGCTCGCCTCGGGGCTCCAGCCCTGGTAGTAGAGCGGCAGCTCGATGTTCTCGCGAACCGTGAGCTGGGCGATCAGGTTGAAGCTCTGAAAGATGAAGCCGAGATGGCGCAGCCTGTGTTCGCTGAGCGCATCGTCGTCCAGCCGGCTGACCTCCTGATCTGCCAGCAGGTATCGTCCGGACGTCGGCCGGTCAAGGCAGCCTAGAATGTTCAGCATGGTGCTCTTGCCGGAGCCGCTGGGCCCCATCAGCGCCCAGAAGGAACCTTCCTCGACCACCCAGTCCACGCCGTCGAGGGCGCGCACTTCATTGCTTCCCATCTTGTAGAGTTTTGTGACCCCCTCCAGGGCCACGACGGCGCGGCGCGCCGAAGCTGCGGGTGGCGGAGATGGCGTCACGCATCGCCTCCGCCGGACCGGTCGCCACCTGTTCGGCTGCCGCCGGGACGGTCCATGCGCTCCTTGCGCTGCTCGGGCGTCATGGACTCAAACTTCTTTCGCCTTTCAGCGCGCTGTTCGGGGGACAACGTAGCGCGCTCCGCAGGCTGGGCCCCCGCATCGGCGGCGAGCGCCGGGCCCGCGTTGGTGGAAAGGGGAGCGGCAGCGGCAGGCTTTGCGGCGTCCTTCAGCATGGAGTTGAGGCGGCTCTGGTCGATCTCCCCGTTGCCCGGCAGCCGGTTGTCATCCTTGGCCGCTTCCTTTAGAGGCGGGTTCAGCAGGACGGACGGTTTGGCGTGAAGCCCCTTGAGGATGCGGATCATGCGGTTGTTGTGCAAAACCACTTCGAACGGCACCGGTTTTGAGCGTCCGCCGCGC
>CAYRKB010000077.1:0-19924 GCA_964424705.1 uncultured Victivallales bacterium | reverse complement strand
CGGCCGTGGCCTTGGTCGTCTTCCAGTCCTGCGTCTGCTTCTGCTTGAGCAGCCACACCTTGCCGTCCTCGACGGCCTGCGCGTCGCCCATGACTTCGTCGAACGCCTCGATCATCATGGCCTGCGTCTCGATCGGCGCGCGATACCACCACCAGCTCAGCTCCAGGTCGCGCCAGAACATGCCCAGCTCCTCGTTGCTTACCGAGCGCTCCTTGATGGACTTCATGATCGCGCCCGGCGTCTCGGCATCGCCGAACCGCTTCAGGGCGACGGCGAGATGGCCCTGCGATTGCCTGCAATCCAGCTTGAGCCAGAACTTTCGTGACTGCCCGAGGAAGAAGTCCACGGCTTCCTGGTGCTCCTTCGCGACCGGCCGGTCCTTGAGGAAGAAGCTGCGTCCGTACAGGTAGAACGCGTCGCTGTAGGACGGCACGTAGGTGTCCTGATTCTGATTCCGCAGGATGTCGCGATAGCGCCGGTTCATCCATGCGTCGAGGGCGTTCAGCGCCCGGAGCGCCGCGCTCATGTCCACGTTCTCCGCGCCGAGGTGCCGCAGCCGGCCGAAGCCGGTCACAATGTAGAGCGTAATGTATTCATCGCCGCGGCAGCCCGGGAACCAGGGCCACAGGCCATCCCCAAGCTGCATTTCCGCGAGCTTGCCGAACGTCTGCTTCGTCTCGTTGTCAAGCCGGCTGGCGTCGAACAGGATGCCCACATTGCGCCGGGCCTGGCTCTCGTCGTTGGCCTGCCGGAGCCATGGCGTCTCCTCCAGCATCACGGACTTCAGGTCCTGATTCTTCTCCAGCGGGCTGTCGAGCGCCGGGGTGTTCTTCCAAAGGTCGAAGATGCGGCGGATCTTGGGGTCGGAGCCCGCGATGAACCGGGCCAGCTCGTTCGCATAGAGCCGGTTGAACGTCTGCTCGCTGCACTCGTACGGGTATTCCATCAGGTACGGCAGAGCCATGACCGCGTACCACGCGGGCTGTGATACCATCTGTACGGTCAGGTTCTCGCTCTTCAGCGTCTTCGACTTGCCCGACTCGCTGAGCTTGGTGAAGTCGAACTTCTTCGTCTGCGCCCCACGGATCGGCAGCGGCAGCGACTCGATCACCAGTATCCGCCGCGACAGCACCGGCAGGAAACCCTCCTCGCCGTCGCTCAGCCTGTCCGTCGCGCCGACGGCCTTGTATGTCAGAAACTCCATCCCGTCTGGCACGCTCATCCGCCACGCGAACGACTTCGACTCCTTCGACGGAATATCGAACGGCAACTCCGCGTTCTGCATTCCGAGTTCCGCGTTCACCTCCCGGAGCGTCCGCGCATCCGCGAGCGTGAGCCTGACCTTGCCCGTCTGGCGGGCGGCCGACTGGTTGCTGACCTTGACCGTGAATTCGATCGTGTCGCCCTCGCGCACAAACCGCGGCGGGTTGGGCTGGACCATGATGTCCTTGGCGGTGACGACCTTGTCGGTGAGGAATCCGCTGCGCAGCTCGCGGTCATGCGCAAAGGCCATGAACTTCCACTCCGTCAGTGCCTCCGGCATCGTGAACTCCATTTTTACCATGCCGTCCTGGTCGCTGAGCAGGCGAGGGAAGAAGAACGCCGTCTCATTGAGATTCTTGCGGGCCGTCACCTTGCTCAAGTCCACCTTCGTGGCGTCGCCTCCAGCATCGCCGTCGCCCTTGGCCCTGACGGTTGCGGGCGACATCTTCGGCAGAGCGCTCCTCGCGCCTTTCGTGACAGCCACCTGCTCCATCTCTCCCCCGGCGGCCGCAGGCGCAGCGCACGGCGCCGGCATGGCCGCATCCATTGACACCATTCTTTGGCACGCCGCACCGCCAAGCATCATTTCATTCACTGCGCCGGGAGCGTTGAAGTAGCCATATCCCCACAGGTTGGCGGAGATGTCTGCGGGGTAACGCCGGTAACTCAACTCAGCGCTCGCCGAATCGCCCGGCCAGCTGCCGAGGAGATACTGAAAACCAACTGGTCCGTTTTCGAACTGCGGCCAGACGCGGCTGTATTCTCGGCGGAATACGTCGAACCCCTGCATCCAGCTGTGGGGCCGGTATTGATCCAGGGACGCATCATAGAGCCCGGCCACAAGCTCGGCGACGGCCCCCTTCGCGTCGGGCCCGGTCACGACCGCAGTCCACGTCTCCTTCTTGCCCGGCTCCAGCTTGGAGGTGAAGTGTTCCCACTTCACCGCGAGCCGCTTGTTCGACCACGGCACGTCCACGATCCGGTTCTCGATATATGCCCGGTTCTCGCGGACGTAGGTGATGCGCAGGCTGAACCCGCCACGCATTTCCTCGGTGACGGCCTGCTCGATGAGCTCCTGCGTGCGGTCAGCCGGGGTCCACCAGCCGCGCAGCAGCTTGCCGCCATGCTCCAGCTCGACGTACGCGCGCCCGGTGTCATACCCGGTGCCCCAGAGCGCCATAAAGCTTTCGCCCGGCTCGACGGACCATTTCGGCGCGGCCACGCGATTCGGCAGACGGATTCCGTACTTCGCAGCGTTGGGATCCACGACCTGCATCGTTTGCCGGGCCGTGACGGCCTTGCCGAACCGGTCTTTCGTCTCCAGCATGGCGCGATAGATGCCGGCCTTGAGCTGGATCTGAAGCTTCACGGAACCTGTAGCATCGGTCTTGAACGGTTTCTCCGCAGCGATGTCGGCCAATTCCCATGAGTCCGGATTCGTCGGGTCGGCTTTTGGCTCGGAGTCCTTGCCGCGATTGTTGCGGAACCACCCGTAGTCGTAGGGTGAAGCCGAGAACTCCGCGCGCGCCACCTTGGCAGGCTGCTTCAGGGCATAGACCTTCAGCGTCCCTGCAGCTGCCTGGGGCTCGCCGTCGAGCGATGTCGTGCTGATGCTCCACTCCACCGGCTTGGCCGGCGTCTGCCACTCGTCCGCGCTGAGCGCCGCCTGCAGCGCGGCGTAGCCGGCCTGGACGGTCTGGCTGCCGGAGCGCGTTTCGCCTGTTGAATCGGTCACATCGGCATAGACCTGGAACGAGAAGGTCGGCTCGGTCTTCTCCGGCACCGACAGGTCGGGCGCGGCGACGAACGGAATGGTGAACGAGCCGTCGCTGGCACTGGTCACGGTGCCATGCGCGATGTTCTGGCTGCCGCCGAGGTTCGGCGACAGGAAGTAGCTGCCCCACCAGCACCAATACGGGAACCGGAGTTCGCGCACAACCCGCCACGTCACCTTCGCGCCGCCGATGGCCGCGCCGGTATAGGCTGTGGCTTTGCCGGGCACGGCGACTTCGGCGCCCAGCTTCGCGGCCTGCTTCGGGCGCGACAGCTCAATCTGGAACTTCGGGCGCTTGTATTCCTCAACGCTGAAGTACGCCGCGCCCTTCCCCGGATGCAGGATCGTCATGGCGCCCATGACCCTGTCACGCGGCGCAGTAAACACGCCCTCGAAGGAGCCATAGTCATTGCTCTTGTGCGTGGCGCGGGCGATCTCCTTGCCGTTGGGATCGCGGAACTCCACGACGATATCCTCGTCCGCTATCGTTCCGTAGATGTTCTTGGGCCGGTTGAACCGGTAGTGGATGCCCTTGTAGTAGATCGTCTGGCCGGGCCGGTACAGCGCGCGGTCGGTGAAGAAGACCGTCGCATGGTCCGCAACTTCCTGCCTTTCCCCGCCGATCCCGAACATGTTGGCACTGGCAAGCGCCTGGTCGCCGCTCCGGGCCAGCAGCAGCATCTGGCGGCCGCCCTTGCCGGCAAAGGTGAATAAGCCGTTGTCGTCCGTCTTCACCTCCAGGCTGGGCTTGAGCCAGCCCTCCCGGTCATACTCCCAGGAGCGCACCGTCGCGCCAGCGATCGGCTCGCCTGTCAGAGCCTTGAGCACAAACCCGTCCAGCGAACCCGTGCCGGGGCGTACCACCAGCGCGAGGTCGCTGACCCAGATGAGAGCGGCGGAGACCTGGTTATTGTCCGCTTCGAACTTCGCGTCGTGACTGGCCACGATGACGTAGAAGCCCGGCTTGAGGTCCTTCGGCACGGCAACCTTCTCCGTGCGCTCCCGGAAATCAGTGGTCGCCGGCAGGTCGGCAGCCCATTCGGCTGCCGGTTTTGTGGCAAGGAGCTTGAGTTTGAATTCCTCGTCGATGTTGCCGAAAGCCCACTGTTGCCGGGTGATATACTGCTCGAAGTCGTAGGGCACGGCGCGGAAGAAAGCGTTGGCCAGGTTGCGATAGTTGACGTTCACGACCGGCCACGGCTCGTTCCAGACTCGCTCCGTCGCGATGTTGACGGACTTTGCCTCGATTTGCCGGACGAGGTTGTGGCACCAGATTCCACCGACGCTCTTCGGGTGCGCATTCTCCCCGCGCTTCGCGATCTTGTGTGCCTCGGCCGGTTCGCCTTCGTCATTGAGGATCGTCGCCCATTCAAACAGGGCGCGGGCGGAAATCTCGTGGTCAGCCCACTCGTCGACAAATCGCTTCAGGGCGGCCTTGTATTTCTCCTCTTTTTGAGGGCCGACGGCCTGGTTCTTGCCCAGGCTCAGACGCCACAGATCGGCGTCGATAAAGGCAGTCTTGTCGGTGTCGCCCTGGTGGAACGCGAGCAGCTTCTGAAACAGTCGAACGGCCTTGAGCAAGGTGGCGTCGGCGTCTGTGGTGGCCGGCTGCCATTTCAGGAATTCGGGGACGGCCCCGAAGATGGGGCTGTCCGCGGCGATCTCGAACGCGTCTTCCGCCTTGGCCGCGCCCTGTTCGCCCGCCTGGTAGAACTGCAGCGCCTCGTGGGCCAGGAAGTCGAACACGGTGGGCCGGTAGGTGTCGGGCGTGCTGCCCTTCTCCAGCAGGTCGTTGTAGTCGCCGACCGGCGTGGCCTTGAGCAGCTTCTCGTTCGCAAGCGCGGCGGCGAAGTGCTTGTCGATCTCGGCTAGAATTCGCGGCAGGTCCCACGTGGTGAAATCCTTGCCCGGCGCTTCTGCGGTCTGGGTGCGCTGCTGGAACCGCCACCGGTTCTGCTGAAAGTATTGCCAGTACCAGTGCGCGAGAATCGCCTCCATCATCGGCTTCATTTCCGCCGGGGCTTTGGCAATCTCCGCCTCGAGCCGGACGACCTTCTCCTCCGGCTTGTTCCCCTCGATGTTCCCCTCAAAGGCGATCTTCAGCCCGATCGCCTTGATCGCCTCGGCGTAGTTCTTCTTCTGCAGAGCTTCGGCGATGATGGGCTCGAGCTTCTCGATGGCGGTCTTGGGCAGGCCCTTGTCACGCGCCTCGTAGACTTCCTGCCAGTTCGCGGCCGACGCGGTTGCGAGGGCCGCCGCCGAAGCGGCGGCGGCAAGCATGATCCGAATATTGGCGCAACTCATGTCACTGCTCCTTTTCTCGCTGCCTTCGCATCTTCTCCGTCAGACTCATGAACTCCTGATGGGATGGGCTCCTGACGACCATCGCAATCGTGCACAGAGCAAGCAGCCCTGCCGGAAGGACGTTGCTCGTGGCAAGAAGCGCGACGGCGGAGAGGAGCGCCGCCCCCTCGATGACGGCCACCCTGACAAGAACGAAGGTTTGATACCTCTGCACGGCCGTGTGCACATTGACCGGCGCGGCACCGGATCTGAAGAAGACCAGGTGCAGGACCGAAGCGACCAGAATGGTTGTCACGGTCATGATGCCTGCGACAAGGACGAGTGGATTATCAAGCGCAGGGCTGAAAGTCATTCGCTTATGCGTCAGCATCAGGGCAACCGCGCCAAACAGGATGATCCCAGCAGCCAATGCGAGATGCATGATCCTCATCACCATGAAGTGCCCCTTGGCCATCTCGATGGCCGTGTCGGCAGCGCTTCTTGTCCGTGTTTCTACAGCCATTGCCCGATCCTCCTTCGCTTTGTCAATCTTCCCGAATCTGCAACGCGATGAGAAGCGCCCTGTCAAGCAGGCGAAGCTTACTTGGGGATAACATCCCAACGAAGTGTGTCAGCATGGTCTTGGGGAGGCTGACCAACTCATCGCAGTAGATTCCTGAATCGTGCTTGAGTCCCTCATCGGTCCCCACTGGCACTTGAGCAGAAAGGCCTTCGTATACCGAGTAAACCGGTGCACAGAGCACCGTAGAGAATCGCGAGTCAATCAGCACTTGCCGACTCACCACGACGAACACCCTGAACTTCTTCGGATCCCGCGCTAAGGGCTTCGCCACCCTGTAAAGCTCCCCGCGCCTCATAATGGCACCTGGTAGGCGAGGACGTCCCCGGCTTCTTCATTCAAGGCGTCCGCCCGGCGGTTGAGAATCGCCAGATCCTTCTGTTCCGCCTCCTGCCGTTCAAGATGCCGAATGAAATATTCAACGGCCACTTCGATGAACTCCGAGCGGCTCCTGTATTCACTCGCATGCGCATCAATACCATGGAGCAGCACACCATCTAGCGTGACAGATGTCTTCGTTTTCATACCACCAAGATACTACCTTGTGCCGTGGGTGTCGATACGCCGCCTTCTCTTACACTCCACCGACCGGCTTCGCCGGCTCCCGCATGTTGCCCAGCTCCTTGCGGATCGAGTCGTACAGCGCGCCAGTCCATTCCGGCACGGACGGCATCTCGGCTGGCAGACTCCTCGCCCTGAAGTCCACCGGGCTGAGAATGACGCGGATATTCTCGATCCCGGTCTGGGCGGCCATTACGAACAAATCCTCCGCCGCCTCGTCTCCCATGGCGAGGCATCCGATGGAGCAGCTGTTTCCGTGGATCATAATGTCGGACCCCAGCTCCTTCCGCCCGTCTTCCGCGCCCCTGCGGCGATCGTCCGTATTCGGGTAATTCACCCGAAGAGCGAGGTGGTAAAGGCTGTTGGGATTGAGCGACTCAATACGGTAGAGGCCCTCGGGAACCTGCCTGTCGCCCTCCCTCAGCTTTGGCCCAAGACGGCCGCTCATGCCGAGAATGGGATAGTCACGCAGGTGCTTCAACGCACCGTCCTTTCCGGACACCCAGATCTCAACCGTCCGCTCGGCCTTGAGCCCGATGATGGTCATCTTCTTCGGGGGGTAAGGCACGCCCGCCTTTTCGAACCGCGGAGCCAGCCGCACCCGAACAGCGGGGCCGTACTGCGCAACGCGTTCGTCCACAGTCTTCTTCTCACGTGTCACTTGCATCACCGAGACGGCAGTGCGCCCGAGTCGCGGGTAGAACGGGATGGCACACACGCACACCACCGCCAGCACGAGCAGGGCTTTTCCCTTCGTTGTCATGTTCGCTCCGCCTGCTCACAATCCTAGTCTTAATCGTAATCGTAATCTTACTCTTACTCGAATGGCGCTTGCTTAAGCTCCCTTTGGGACACCGGACGGCGGCTGGGGACAGCCGCCCTCAAAGGAAAACGGCCGCATTCCCCTATTTGGAGGGCGGGCGACCTCGACCGCCGTGAGCTTAAGTAAGCGCCATTCTACTCTTACTCTTAATCTTCTCCGGACCCCTGTCGAGGGGGGGGAGAGATTAAGATTACGATTAGGATTAAGATTAGGATTGGGAAAGGAAGGACCCCCCCTATTCCACCACCAGCGCGGTGCCGTCCTCCAGCACGACGGTTACCTTCGTTCCCAGGGCAAGGAAGCCCTTCAGTTCCGGCTTGTCCTTGATCAGCTTGAAGTAGTCGTCGCTGCCGAACTGCACGGTTGTCGTCTTCATATTCTTCTTGAACGCGTTGTCGATCCAACGGCCGTCCAGGAGCGTGAACACTTTCTTGCCAACGTGCTTGACCGTGGCCAGGTTATCCGCCGCATTGTCCTGGCCTTTGTACTCCTGGATCGCCTTGCTCATGGCCACAGCCTTGGCTCCCGACTGCTCGCGCAAAGCCGAGCGCGATTCCTCGCCGCTGCCACCGTAGGCGTTGAATCGCCTCGCCGCCTCGCCGGGTTTATCGCCCGGCGCGCTGGCGGGGGCAGGCGCAGCGGCCGCGACATCCTTCCCGTCCAGCCCGAACATTGGCACCATCTCGCTGCTGTCCGCAGGCTGAGCCGCCGGGCCGTTGAAGGCAACTACGCGCTCCATTTCGTCGGCCGACGCCTTTTCGGCGCGGCTGCCGTTGCCGCGGCCGCTGTAGAAACCGCCAAACTTTGCGGGACGACTGGTTCCGGTTCGCCGCGCGGCCGCAAGGGCGTCCGGGCTACCCTCCTTCTTCTTTTCATCCTTCCCGTCGCCGCCGGACTTCGCACGGTCAATGCCATGCTGGGCGTATGCGTTATCATCCTCCAGCACAAGGTACGAGGTATAGGGAGTCATGATGCCGTACTCGCGACTGAGGCGGACCACCTCATCCTTGAGCTCCGAGCTCTCTCCGCGCAGACGGATCTCGTCCAGCAGGAAGCCGACGCGGCGCGTGGCCCACAGGCGGGGGATGAAGGTGTTGTCGGTGTTGGCCGCAGGGAAGGTACCCTCATACACGAATTCGCGCTTTTCGCCGTTCACCTCGCCCACCAGGCGGATGACGGAATCGCCGCTGCCATCGTAGCGGCCAAAGATCGTGATCTGGTCGCCGCTGAACAAATCGGGGAGCGTGCCGGGGTGGACCATGGAAGTCTTCAGCTTGTCCACCTCCACGCGAACCTTGGCAAGGACGGGGTTGCTCATCTTGTCGGCCAGGCTCGACACCTTCACCTCGATGTCCTCGTCCGGCGCTACGTACTGCGGGAGGCCGCCATTTTGGCCGGCCAGTTTGTCGAGCAGATGCGCGTTAACATCCTCACCCACTCCGAACACAAAGATGCGAACGCCAGCCTTGTTGCTCTTGCCGGCATTCCCGAGGATGGTTTCGATCTCCGTCTCGCCGACCGTGGGGCGGCCATCGGTGAGGAACAGTATGATCCCGGGGCGCTTGCTTTCGTATTTCATCGCCAGGGCCTTGGTCAGCGCTTCATCGATGGCCGTCCCTCCACGCGCCTCCACCTTGCGGATGAAGTCCAAGGCCTCCTCGCGGCTCTTCTTGTCGGCCGTGACCAGCGACTCCTTGAACGGCTCGACGTCCGTGCTGAAACCGATGATGTTGAACCCGTCTCCGTCGTGCAGGCTCTTTACACAATACTCCAGAGCCTTGCGCGTCTGCTCGATCTTGCTCCCGGCCATGCTGCCGGAGCTGTCGAATACGAACGTCACATCCTTCTTCATGACCGTCTCGGGCGTGGCAACAGAAGGCGCGAGCATCATCATGAAAAAGCCCTTTTCGTCCTTTGCGGCGTGGGTAAGCAGGTTCAGGCCGAACTCTTTCTGCGAGACGGTGTAGTAGAGCACGAAGTCGCGGTCCAGGAGGGCCTTGTCCTCCTCGAAGCCGATCACCGCCTCCTTGTCCCCCTTCCGCGAGATGCCGACCTTGTGCGTGGGCGAGTAGATGTTCTTAATTGGAATCTTCGAGTTCAGGCGCACGGACACGGTGAAATCCGCCAGAGTGCGTGACGCCTGCTCGCCCGTCTTCAAGGGATAGAGGTACTTGTAGAGGCCACCCTCGAATGTGAGGGTCTGCGAATACTCGAGCTCGATCTTCTGCAGGCCGTTGGCGGGAACCGGGAAGACGCTGATGCGGAAAAGGTTCCCGCCCATATGCTCCAGCAACGCGGGGTCCTTCATGCGCCGCACAATGTCCTCATATGTGCGCCGGGCCTTGTCCTTTTCGACCAGTTCACCGCTCATGCGCTTGCCGTTGATATACATGGCAAAGTCGGAAATGCTGGCGTTCTCGGGTAGCGGGAAGACGTAGACCGCCTCCAGATTGCGGTTGACGCTGTTCCGGAAGACCTGCTCGATCCGCGCCGTGGCAGTGCCGTCCTTGATCTGGATATCCACACGCTGGCTTTCTATCGCCAGCGGCGGGATCGATTCATCCTTGGGAATCAGCATGCCGGATGCATAAGTACGCGCCGCACCAAGGGTTAGAATGCACAGAAGACCAAGCAGGTAGCGTTTCATAGGAGACCTCCAGTTATTGTTCCTACCCGTATGACGCCTGTGGCGGGCACTTTGTTCCGGATTGTTTCCGAGAATCGTGGATCTGCCTGACCTCGTCTTCCGACAGTCCTCCGGCATTACAGTTGCCGGGCGGAGAAATTGCGGATCCATCCCAGGCTGTCCATACCCCATACGAAACCGATGCCGCCGTGGTCCAGGGTCTGCCCGCCAACGCTCTCGCCCATTGACTCATCGGTCACGTCCACGAGTTTCTCGCCATCGACCAGAATCTGAATGCGCGTGCCGCGAACCTCGATCCGGAACCTGTTTCCGGCCACTGCATCGAGCTTCAACCCCTGCCCGGTCGCCAGTATGCGTCCTCCGTCGCTCTTCACATTGCCGTAGCCGCATGGGACGGCACAGTACTCGTTATACGTGCTACGTAAGTTCCAAACGCCATTTTCTTCAAAATTAATCACGTAACAGCTCGCGCCGCGCTCGTTGAAGCTCTCCCTCGCATCCGCCACATGGAACAGAATGCTTCCGTTCCTGTAGGTCAGCGGCAGGCCGTAGGGATTGAATGACGCGCTCACGCCAGTCATGCAAAACTCGAACTCCGCGCTGTAATCCCTCCACTCCTTGCTCCCGACGTTGGCAACGAGTACCGGCCCGCGGCCGTTGCCGTTGTGCCCGTAGTTGAACCCCGGCCGCGCTTTGGGCAGGGAGACCAGCTTGTCCCCCTGCACCTCGAACATCATCCGCCAGGGCGTCCAGTTCACGCCGCCAAAAGCCAGGGGACCATCTCCCGGCGGCAGGAACGATCCGCCTGACATTACGCGCAACTGACGGACATGTTCAACGATCACCGATACCTTCCCGAACACTGTCTCCAGCTTGATCGGCCCGAAGCTGACAACGCCTTTAAGTTTGTCGCCGTTGCGCAGGTCAATGGCGACCGTCTCATGATCCTCGCCGATCTTCATGGCCAGGATCTCCTTCAGCGGGATATCCATTTTGGCATAAGACGTCTGCACAGGCACCGACGCCATTGCCGGAACTCCGATAATGTGCGATCCGTCCGCCAAGTCTAGTTCAAGGCGAACCTGCGGATCGCCCTTCTTGTCCTCTCCCGCCCAGGCGGCGCCCATCAACGCCACGACCGCGAAAACCACCATTCTTAACTCAGGCCTTCTCATGTCATCCCCTGTTGCTGTTCCCGCTATTTCTGAATGTCGTGGATGAGCTTCACTTCATCCTCCGACAGCGCGCCGCCGAACACCATCACTTCATCAATCTGCCCATCGAAGAAATACTGGCTGAGCCCCGAGGCCCCACCAATACTGTCCGTGTGCCCGATCTGGAAATCAGCGCGGTTCGCGTAGGAGAGTTCAGGAGCCGCCTGGAAGCCCTGCAGCGCCCCGTCAAGGTGCAGCGAGATCCTGCTGCCGTCCCACGCCGCCACCACATGGTGCCAACGCCCGTCGTTCACAGATCCCTTGCTCCACAGATAGTGCCCCTGCTGTCCGCCATCGACGGTCATCCAGCGCAGCCGGCCGTTCTGCGACGAGTCCAGACAAAGCATGTAGCCGCTCCCCGCTCCGGCCATGTGCGTACCCACGATCGTCGGCTGAATCGGCGCACTGGCCCGTATCCGAAACCAGGCGGATATCGAAAAGGGCGCGGTTGTGGGGAACAATCCGCTGGCAGGATCATAGGCGACGCTGATGTAGCTGCTCTTCCCGTCAAAGTCATAGGCGCCGCCGCTGACCCCGTCCGCCACCCATGTTGCACCGTGCACGGTCCCGGCGCCTGCCTTGCCGCTCGCGTCACGCACCGTGCCGCCCTCATCCCGATCAAACGAATAGCTCAAGACCAGTTTCTTGCTTAACGCTTCCGGCAGCGGCATGCCGATCACCTTAACCCGAAGACCCCGGATGTGCTCAACACCAATGGACACATTGCCGAAGACCGTCTTCAGTTTGACCGGCTTCAGGATCATGACGCCCTTGAGCCTGTCTCCGTTCCTCAGGTCCAGAGACGCCGTTTCATGGTCCGCCGCCATTCTGATCGCGAAGAGTTCCTTCAGTGGAATCTCCATCTTGGCATAGGACGTCTGCACGGGCACGGACTCAATGCCGGGAACGCCGATGATGCGCGAACCATCTACGAGGTCGAGTTCAAGGCGAAGCTGCGGCTCGGCCTTTTCCTCCTCTCCAGCCCACGCGGCACAGACAAGACTCGCCGCCAGGAGAACCACCATGCACAACACGAATCTCTTCATAACCCCTCCCTTCAAACCAACACCAGACCGTGACACCACGCGGCCACCCTTGCCGAGACGCAACTCAAACTGCGTGACAGCCCATTCCGCGACGAGGGCGTCGCGGCTCCAGAAGCGAGACTGCCCACAACACACTTCGATTTCCCTGGAGCCGCGGCGACCCCGCCGCGCTTCCCCGCTCCTTCTGTGATCCAGTAATGTGCCGCCCTATCATCATGTATCACACACTGGCTCTCGCTCCTACGCGCGCAGCGTCGTCCCCACCCTCACTCACTTTGGCAAGTCGCCCAGCCGCTTGACTTCCTCCTCGGTCAGCGCACGCTTATAGATGCGCACCTCATCCACCAAGCCGTTGAAATACATGTCCGACCAGCCGATGAAGGGAATGCGGGACATGTTTCCGATAACCAGCTTGGTGTCAGGGCCCTCCGCGATGGGCGTGCGGGACGCCGCAATCCGCGTCTCCTTTTCCAGTTTGCCGTCCACATAGTACCGCATCATTTCCCCGTCATATGTCCCGACAATATGGCACCATTGGTTGAGCGGAAGATTTCCCGGTCCCGCCACCACGGTCGGACAGGTGGAGCCGTTCTGTACGACGAAGACGCCCTTCCCGTACCCATGCCCGATCGCGAGTTCAAACGCGCCCGGCTTGTCCGTGGAGAGCGGCCCGCGGTTGATCACATGTCCGTAGAGCGTATGCCCTGTTGACAGGACCCAGAGCGAGACCGTCATCCCGTCCCAGCCGTTCATATTCAACTCGGGCGAGGACGCCACCAGGTACGTGTCCTTGCTCCGAAAACGCGCAGCCTTGCCTTTAACGCCCGCGTCGTAGACTGGCTGGCCCACCCAAAGGGCGTCATTCTCCCCGCCGCTCAGGTCCCGCACCTTCGCGCTGTCTTCGTCGAACGTGTAGTGCAGCACCAGCCCGCTGTCCGACCCGCCCGCCATGAAGGCGATGCGGCGGCACTCCGCCAGCGGGACTTCGACCTTCCCGAACAGCGCCTGCACCGCCAGGACCCGCTGGCCCAGGACGCCCGAGAGCCGATCGTTGTTGAGGAGCTGAACGGCCACGGTCTCACGGTCCTCGTTGAACCGGATGCTTCGGATCTGCTCCGGCGGCAGTGCGAGTTCCCCGAAAGAACACACAAGCCGCAGGGGAGCTTCCTTCGTCGTCCCGTTCAGGCGGGAGCCGTCGGCAAGCTCCATCGAAACCCGGACCGGCTCCGCCTTCTTCTCTATGGCCCAGGCGGCCTGCGCGAATCCGACAAGAACCACTGCCACTCCATTCAGGATCTTGTTCATGGCTGCCCCCTTACGACGCCCTTGAGCTTGTCGCCATTCCGCAGGTCGAAAGAGGCCGTCTCATGATCCTCGCCGATCTTCATGGACAGGATCTCTTTCAGCGGAACGTCCATCTTGGCATAAGACGTCTGCACCGGTACCGACTCGATGCCGGGAGAGCCGATGATGCGCGAGCCGTCCATCAGGTCGAGTTCAAGGCGAAGCTGCGGTTCGGCCTCGTCCTGTCCCGCCCATGCCGCGCCGACCAGCGACATCGCCACGAACACTGCCCTGCCAAATGCACATCGCTTCATATCGCCACTCCCCGCGAAGTTCTGTTCCTGCTCTACTTCTGACAGTCGAAAAGCTGTTTAATCTCCTCCTCTGACAGGGCACGGTTGAAGACCATGACCTCATCCATCGTGCCTTGAAAATGTTGCCGCGGCACTTGTGGGGCGTCGAGGTACCCGAGCATCAACTTCTGGCCGGCGGGAAAGAGCGGCTTCAGGTCGGTCGCGCCAGGCTGTTTGATCCCGTCCACGTAGAGCAGGGCGTTGCTATTCTTGCGAATTCCGACCAGATGGTGCCATTGTCCGTCATCAACGGGCACGCCTGACAGGGCGTACTGCCATGTGCTCTTCTGTCCCTCGATCATTCCGAGCTGTCCACTGCCCGCAAAACACAAGCCATAGCCGCTATCCGCACCGGGGCCCCAGTACCCGGCGATCCCGGCATTCATCTTGCCATCGGAGCGCGGCATCCTAACCCACGCTGAAACCGTGTGCTCATCATTCTGGAACGCCGGGCTGTCGGCCGGGCCCGTGACATAGTCATTCTGCCCGTCGAACTCCAATGCGCCGCCGGTCTTGCCATTCACAGTCCATTTGGCACCGTGGGCCGAGCCGATAGCCCCCTTCCCGCTCTCGTCGCTCACCTTTTCGCCCTCATCCCTGTCGAAGGAGTAGTGCAGAATGAGGCCCCGCGCTAAGGTCTCCGGCCAGGCGCCATTACGTAGCACGACGCGTAGCGTGTTGATATGTTCGACGCCCACGGACACCTTCCCGAATAACGTCTCAAGCTTGATCGGCCTGAGACTAACCACGCCCTTGAGATTGTCTCCGCTGCGCAGGTCAAGAAACGCTGTTTCATGATCCTCGCCGATCTTCATGGATAGGATCTCTTTCAGCGGAACGTCCATCTTGGCATAGGACGTCTGCACCGGCACCGACTCGATCGCTGGTGTGCCAATGATGCGAGAGCCGTCGGCAAGGTCCAACTCAAGCCGCAGCTGCGGCTCGCCCTTCTTGTCCTCTCCCGCCCATGCGGCACCCATCAACGCCGCGAACGTGAACACTTTCATGCATAAGGCAAGCCTTCTCATGCTGTCCCCCTCTCTCTCGGTTGACCATCTGCACTTCTGGACGTCTCACGCCTCGAGATCACAATCTCATCTCTTGATATCGTCGGCTAATTATGCGAGTCTACCAACCATGAAAGGTCTCGCAAACGTTATCACGTCGTCATCTGATATTCTCGGCGGCGTTCCGGTGTTTGCGGGCACCCGTGTGCCGGTGCAGAATTTGCTGGACTGCCTGGAGGAGGGGGACTCGATCGATCTGTTCTTGTACGACTTTCCAACCGTGAAACGGGAACAAGTTGTCGCTGTGCTGGAGGCCGCCAAACAGGAAGTGTTGGAGGCGGTTCCTGCATGAAGATCATTCTGGACGAGTGTCTTCCCAGACGACTCGTAAGAGATCTGCCAGAGCATGTCGTGACCACAGTTCCCAGACAGGGATGGGCTGGCATCACTAATGGGGCTCTGCTCAAACGCGTCGAACCAGAGTTTGACGTCTTTGTCACCATGGACTCCAACATTGCCTACCAGCAGAACGTGGAAAACCTTCAAACCTGCCTGATCATTCTGCACGGTGCGAACAGCCGCTACGAAACGCTGCAGCCTCTCTTGCCGCACATCAGGAACGCTATCGAGCAAGCCACACCCGGTTCTGTCTTTCATATTGGCGACTGACTCGTTGCCAGGCGCTTCTCACTTCCTGGCGTCATAAACCTGCTTCACTTCGTCCCCGGTCAAAGCGCGGTCGAAGATCATGACTTCGTCGAGCCATCCGTCCACATAGAGCCCCTCGGCCTGCCCGATAGTGAGCGGGGCGTTAACGGCAGGAACCGGCTGTCCATTGCTTGCCGTTGCACCACGGACCCCGTCAATGAAGATGTTGTACGCATCCCCGCTGCGGGTCACCGTCAGGTGGTACCACTTGTCAAGCTGCGGCACGAATGGATAGTCGACAATCCGGTGGCTTATGCTGCTCGGGTTGTTGATATGGAAAGTGAGGCTGCCGTTCAGGAACTCGAACGCCCACTTGTTCTGCGGGCCGCCACCTTCGTCCTGCCCGATGAACATCTGCTCCCCGGCAGGGAGCGTATTGAACTTGAACCACAGGCAGATCGAGAAGGGCTTCGCGCCAAAGGACCAGGCCTCCTGGTCAGGCGTTTGAACGTGGCCCAAGCCCTTCCCAACCTGAACTGCGCCTCCGGCTTTGCCCTTCGCCGTCCACTTGGCGCCTTTCATTTCGCCGCCGTTCCTGCCGCCACTCCCATCCGTTACCTTGTCGCCTTCATCCCGGTCGAACGAGTAGTGCAACACCAGCCCTTTCGACAGGCCGCCCGGCAGGGCCGCGCTGGACAGCACAACTCGCATTTCCCGGACATGCTCGACGCCGATCGATATCTTCCCGAACAGCGTCTCAAGCTTGATCGGCCCGAGACTGACCACGCCGTTGAGCTTGTCTCCGTTGCGCAGGTCAAGAAACGCTGTTTCGTGATCCTCGCCCATCTTGATCGTCAGGATCTCCTTTAGCGCGACATCCATCTTGGCGTAGGCCGTCTGCACTGGCACCGTCTCGGTGCCGGGAATCCCGATCAGGTGCGAACCGTCCACCAACTCGAGTTCAAGGCGAAGCTGCGGTTCGGACTTCTTATCCTCTCCCGCCCATGCCGAACCGGCCGCCGCCACGAACGCGAAAGCCGCCATCAGGAACGAGCACCTGTTCATATCGTCCTCCGCGCGCGGTTATCGGCCTCTTTGTTGTGTGCGCCACATGGTAGGGACGCACCTCCGGGGCGTCCGCGGACGGCTCGGAGAGCCGTCCCTACCTCATAGGTGACACCTTGGCCGGATGTGGTTCTCTGGTACGGGGCGCCCTCCGTACGGGCACCCTCCTCCAAAAATGCCCAAGAGGCCGTTTCGACGCGCCGCGGCTTCACTGTGCTTGCATCTATCTTCATATGCCCTGCGCCTTAGGACGCCTCTCGCAGCCCATTTGTTCCAACTATCTCGCACTTTTCCGCACTGCGGGCCCCGGTTCCCGTCTACGCCACCTCAGGACGGACGACTTCCTCTCCCACCTCCCACCTCCCACCTTCCACCTTCCACCTTCCACCTCCCACCTTCAACCTTCACCCCTCGCACCGATATCCGGCATTGTGAACCGTTCGTATGACCTTCGGGTCGGCCGGGTCCGCCTCTATACGCTTGCGCAGCTGCGAGATATGCTGGTCGAGCGACCGGCTGTTGGGCATGTAGTTCATCCCCCAGCACGCGTCGAAGATGGCATTCCGGTCCAGCACCTTGCCCCGGTTGTCATACAGAAGTTGTAGGATGCGCATATCGCGCAGGCTGACTTCAATGGCCTTCTTGCCGCGATAGACACGGAGTTCGGAGGGCACCACCTTGAGGTCGGCCATCGTAAATGAAGCAGGCGACTTCGCCGGGGCATGCGCCGCAAGGCAGCGCCGCGTGACGGCCCGTATCCGCGCCACGACCTCTTTCACGCCGAACGGCTTGACGATGTAGTCATCCGCCCCGAGCTCCAGCCCGAGCACCTTGTCGACCTCCTCGGATTTCGCGCTGATGAAGAGAATGGGCACGCCGCCGTTGGTCTTCCTGATTTCCCTGCACACATCGTACCCGCTCAGGTCCGGCATCATGATATCCAGACACACCGCATCGGGCTTCTCCCTCGCGAACGCAACCAGCGCCTCCTTGCCGTTCGCGGCAGCGCAGGTGTCGTAGCCTTCGTTGGCAAGGATTTCCACCAACCCCTTCCGGGTTCGGGTGTCATCTTCAACGACCAGTATCTTCATAGAGCTCCTGTCAGGTTTTCGCGGGAGTGTGCAGAACGATTCTAAAGCACGCGCCGACCGCGGACGGCTCCAGCGTAACGTCGCCGCCGTGCAAGCGCGCAAGATCGCGGGCAATCGCGAGACCTATGCCCGTTCCGGAAACGCCTTCGGTGAGCTTGCTACTCAATCGAACAAAGGGCTCGAAGATATCATCCGCCCGCTCTGCCGGAATGCCGGGGCCGCGGTCGGCAACCAGGATCACCGTCCGGTCTCCGTCCTGCCGGCTTGCCACCTCCAGCGTCTGACCCGCAAGCGCATACTTCTCGGCATTGCTGACAAGGTTGCCGAGGATCTGGCCCAGTGCGTCGATATCCACCATCACCTGTTGCCCGGCGTTGGGGCTGAACGCGATCTTCACACCCGCCTCTTCCAGAGCCGGGCGAAAACTCTCCAGCGTGGCGGCGATCGCTTCATCCACAACCGCCGGCGCAGCGTGAATCGTCAGCTGGGCCTTCTGCTGCCGGGCAAAGGTCAGGATATTGTTGATCAGCCGGCTCAGCCGCCTGCTTTCGGCAATCACAATGCCCAGGTGCCCGCGCGCCTGCTCGTCATCCTCCGGAAGGCGATCCTCGAGCAGCTCGGCGTACATGCGAATGTTCGTCAGCGGGGTCTTGAGCTCATGCGATACCTGGTTGACGAAGCTCACCTTCTGCGCCGCCGCGCGCATTTCGCCGGAGCTCTCGCGATAGAAGTAGAAGGCCAGCGCAAGCAGGGCCAGCGCCACCACGCCCACCGCCGCGCCCACGTTGAAGAGCGCGCTGCCGCTCATCGCACGGCCGGCTTCGGCCGCGGGCGCGTAGTACTCCAGGCTCCAGGCATTCAGCGGCGGCGCAAGCGGCAGCCTCGCCAGGGGCAATTCCTTCGCTCCGGGAAGGTAGTCGCCCCATTGGTAAAGCGGCACGTTCCTGGCATCCTGCAGGACAATGTGGCCGGCCGGGAGGCCGCTGCGCCCGTTGTCGGAAGATGGCAACAGGGCGATGATATCCGCCAGCAGGGCGGAGCTCTCAAGCTCCACCCCCACCGTCCGTCCATCCGCCGTCCGCCGCCAGAAGAAGACCTGCACGCCTTCGTCCGCGAACCAGGTGTGCCATCCCGAACCCCCGGCCGACGTCCCTGCCTCCGCATCGGCCGGGTAAAAGGCAGAGCCGGACTTCCATACCGGCGCCAGCCGCTCCAGCGCCTCGCGCTCCCGCTGGTTCGGGCCGTCCGGAGGGGGAAATATGAAGCTCCGGTCCGGCGCGATCACGAACATCTGCCGGACCAGCCGATGACCTCGCACGACGGCGCGGAGCGCATCGGCATCTGCCGAAGGAATCTCCATCAGCCGCTGAAACTCGCGCTCATCCTTCTCCACCAGCCGCCCGACGCTGTCCCGCAAGTCCGCCAGCCGCGCGATCACCACCTTCTCCATCCGCTGCTGAACACGCTCCTGCTCCTGGCGCGCCGTCCTGACGCCCAGCCAGGCGATCAGTCCCAGCGGGACCAGCACCATGAGCAGGAGGATAATGATCAGCTTCGGTTTCACAATGCGTCAATAGGTCTGCTGCTGCTCATGGGATCTCTGATTGTAACGCATGTCTTTGCGCTGGCGATTCCAGTTCACTTCGTCGAGATTGCCCGCGTCAATACCGTTCTTGACAGAGTACTTGTGCAGCGCTTCGGACTTCAACTGGGTCGCATTGCTATAGAGGTACGACACGTTATCGTTGAGCAGGGCGCGCGCTTCTTCCACCCGGCCCTTATCCCGCAGTTCCGTCGCCAGCTTGTTCCGTTCGACGGCAGTTTGGGTGACCACGGCGACCATTACATCGCGGTTGACGCTCCGCTCCACCTCCGCCAGAGAATCCGTGAACCTGACGCTGGCCGCCCCCGCCAGGGTGTCGGTCGACTTGGTCCCCATGTTGGCGTAGGTGACCTTGACGGACGCGACATCGCGCGCCTTGCCGCTGCGCGTCGCGGGCAGCTCCACCTCGAGCAGCACATACTTCTCCTGCGAGGCATTCAGCTGGTTTATCTGAACCTGAACCGTCCGGCCTGATATATCGGCTTCGCGGCCGAGCACGCGCACCGGGCGGATGCCATCCTCGCACTCAATGCGCACGACGATCTCCTGGGCCACCACGCCGAGAACATCGCCGAACTCGGACTTCATCAGCCGGACCAGATCCTCGCTGGTATTGGCAAAGCCGCTATTGCCGTCGCTCTTCCGGGCGAGCTGCGTCATAAGGTCATCGTTATAGTCGAGC
>CAYRKB010000076.1:8798-20183 GCA_964424705.1 uncultured Victivallales bacterium | reverse complement strand
GATCACGCAGTCCTTCGGCACGGCCTCCGCGAAGTCGGTGTAGTAGTTGCGACCCGCCTTGGCGCCGTCGCAGCCCCCGATCAGGAAGAAGTGTTTGATCGCGCCGGCCTTCACCGCGTCGACCACCTTGTCCGCAACGCCGAGAACCGTGTTGTGCCCGAAGCCGACCAGGATGGTCTTCTGCGACCCGTCGTGGGTGAATCCGGGCGCCTCGAGCGCAGCCTTGATCACCGGGCTGAAGTCGCGGTCTGCGATATGCGCTACGCCCGGCCAGGCAACAAGGCCGCTCGTGAAGATGCGGCTGATGTAGCCCGGGCGGGGCTTCTGAATGCAATTCGTGGTCATCAGGATGGCGCCGGGAAACGTCTCGAACTCCTTCTGCTGATCCTGCCACGCCCCGCCGTAGTTGCCGGCAAGGTGGCCGTATTTCTTCAGCCCGGGATAGCCGTGCGCCGGCAGCATCTCGCCGTGCGTGTAGATATTGATGCCCTTGCCCTCGGTCTGCTTTAGCAGTTCCTCGAGATCCTTGAGCTCGTGCCCGGACACGAGAATCGCTTTGCCCTTGACCGGCTCAATGCGAACCGGGGTGGGAACGGGGTGGCCGAAGGTGTGGGTGTTCGCCGCGTCGAGCATGCCCATGACCTTCAGGTTCACCTCGCCGCACTTCAGGTTCATGGCCAGCAGCGCGTCCACCGAGGGCTTCTCCAAGCTCAGGAAATCCAGCGCCTCGTGGAAGAACGCGTACACGTGGTCATCTTCCTTGCCCAACACAAGCGCGTGGTCCGCGTAGGCGGCCGTGCCCTTCAGCCCGTACGTGAGCAACTCCTGCAGGCCGACGACGTCGGCCCCGAGATCCTGCCGGCGGGATTCGATGCCGACCTCCTCGCCCTCGGCCACCAGGCCGTCGCGATCCGCCGCTGCAACCCAGCGCGCCGGCCCGCTCAGGTCTTCTTCAATGTTGCCAGCTTTGCGGCACGCCATCGCGTAGAGCGCCCTCGCCTTCGCCATGATATCGGCCGCGCCGCGCAGCATCGCCTCGAGCCGGTCGGCGTCAAAATTGACGTTCGTCACCGTTGTGAAGAGAGCATCCAGAATGAAGCAGTCGATCGCGTGGTCCTTCGCGCCGAGGCCACGCGCCCGGTGCGCATACATCGAAATGCCCTTCGCCGCATGCACCAGCAGATCCTGCAACGCTGCCACTTCAGGATCCTTCCCGCAGATTCCATACTGTGTGCAGCCCGTTCCCTTCGCTGTCTGTTCGCACTGATAGCAGAACATATCTATTGCCTCTTCGGTTTACTTGGTTTGTGTTGATTAACTGGGGGCACTTTCTCATACTCCTCGAACGGGTTCCTTGATCTACGTCAAGTTATCACATTATTTACCTGCTTTCCCATGAAAGTGACAGGCTCGCAAATCCAGTCTCGTGCCGCCCTTGGGGAAAGCGCCGTTGCGGCGCGCCTCGGCCAGGTCGATTTCTTCAAGGGCCTTCCGCCCGAGGGCTGCCGGCGCCTCGCCAAGCTCTGCGCGGTGCGCACCCCCGCAAAGAAGGACACGCTGTTCAGGGAGGGCCAGCGCGGGCGCGAGGTGTTCCTCCTCATGGAAGGACAGATCCTTCTGCACAAGGCCGCTGCCGACGGGGCGGAGATTGTCATCCGCACACTCCGGCCGGGGGAGATCTTTGCCGAAGTGATTCTGTTTGAACAGGACCGCTACCCCGTCACCGCCACCGCCCTCGTCCCCTGCCGCGTGCTTGCATTCGACCGGGCGGATGTTCTCGGGCTGCTGGAGGATTCGCGTTTCCGGAACGAGTTCATCGCGATTCTCATGCGCAAGCAGCGCTACCTCGCCGAGCGGGTGCGGTATCTCACCTCCTGCGATGTTGAGGAGCGCTTCTTCCTCTTTCTCAGGGAGCAATACGGCGAGCGCGAAAAGATCCCGGTGGCCCTCTCCAAGAAGGACCTGGCTGCGGCCATTGGCGCCACGCCGGAGACCCTGAGCCGGCTGCTGCAACGCCTCCAGCGCAGCAAGACACTGCAGTGGAAAGACCGCGTCCTTGTCCTCTCCGCGGGGTTCTGGCATCGATTCAACGCGGCGTGAGCGCCGCGCACCCGCAGTATCGCCTTGTTCCGACCCGCGCTCTGCGGATACACTGTCCCGCATGAACAAGAAGACGCCACGCATACGGCCGGCTGAATTCAAGGATGCCCAGGCCATCTTCGAACTTATCAAGAGCTTTCCGGGCGAGCTCCTCCCTCGCGCCCAGAGCGACATCGTGGAGAACATCGACAGGTTTCTGGTCTGCGATCTGGCAGGGGCCGTCATCGGAACCGTCTCATGGCAGATCATGCCCGAGATCGGCGCGCCGCGGCGCGCCTCGGTGGAAATCAAGTCGCTCTCCGTCAACGCCAAACACGCGCGCGCCGGCATCGGGCGAGACCTCGTCCGCAGCGCCATCGAGCGCATCCGGCCCCTGGATCCGGCGCAGATTATCGCGCTGACCTTCACGCCCGGCTTCTTTAAGAAGCTCGGGTTTGTGGAAGTGCCAAAGGAATCGCTGATGCACAAGATCTATGCGGGCTGCATCAACTGCACAAAATACGACTCCCCTTTCACCTGCCCCGAAATAGCCATGGCCCTCACGCTCTGACGCGCCGCAACCCCAATGAAGAAAGCCCTGCGCATCCTGGCGGTTGTTGTCCTGCTTGCCGTCGTGGTCCTCGGCGCGCTGCAGTGGGCGCTAAACCGCAGGCTGACGGGCTACGTCCAGCGCTGGGTCCTGCCCCGGGCCGAGTCTTCGCTCGGCTCCCGCGTCGAACTTGACCAGGCGGCCGCGGACCTCTTTGGCGCCGCTGTTGAGGCCCGTGGAATCCGCGTGCAGGGGCCCGACAACAAGTCCGGCCCGCCGATGCTTTCGGTCGGAAGCGGCCGGCTCGGAGTCGCGCTCACATCGCTCCTGTTCGGGGCGCCGCGCGTGTCCACACTGAAGGCCGACCACGTCGTGCTGAGGATTGTTTCCGACAAGCGCGCAAACACAAACCTTGCATCGCACGGGGAGTCGACGCAGCCCAAGCCCACGCGCCCGGAATCCGACGACGCGGCCACGCTGGCGGCGCGGCGCGGCGGCGCGCGCCCCGAGCCGCCGCGCATTCGCATGGACAACGTACAGCTCGACCTGCTCCTGCGCCTGGTCCAGCACGAAGACGACGGGACCACGGTAGAGCTGCCGCTTGAGCTGGCCTTTCTGGGATGGGATCTGGGCACATACGACTTTGGCAAGCCCGGCCGGCTCGCGGTGAAGGGCCACCTGGCCGGCTCGCCGGCGGATTGCGTCGTCGACCTGCAGGGCACCGCCGGCACGCTCGGCCGGGGGGTGCCGGATTTCAGCATCGCCGGCACGGTGAAGAACGTCGACCGCAAGTTTCTGGAGTCCCTGATCCGGAAGTCGGGCGTCGAGGGCGACAATGCTTCGATCGCTGTGAAGCTGGCGTGCGTCAAGGGAACCTACCAGGCCGGCTCCACCCTCGTCCTCAGCGTCGCAAACGCACGCTTTCGCCAGGGCAAGAAGGACCCAACGTATATAGCCCTGCCTCCCGGGTTTTCCCTGACCATCCCGGTGACGGGCAGCGTGGAGGATCCCAAGCTGGATCTCACGACGGGGCTTATCTCTGGATTCCTCTCGGGCTTCGCGGCGCCCGGCGGCACAGCGGCCACCAATCAGCAAACGGATGACCTGGAGCGCACGCTCAAGGACTTTGGCGCGGCGTTCAAAAAGAAGAAGAAAAAGCCCTGACGAAGGCAGCGGGCCACACCCCACAGAACGCCTGCTACCCGGCTTTCTTTTCCAGCAAGCCCTTCACCTCTTCCACCGTGGCGCTGTACTCCGCGCTGCACATGTGACAGAAGACCCGCTGAGGCTTCCCCGCCGCCACAATCTCCGTCAGTTCCTCGCGCTTCAGCATATCGAGGGTGGCCAGCGTCTTCTCGCGCGTGCACCGGCACAGAAACTGAAGCGGCCGGGTTTCCCGCACTTCGAGGTCGGGGATTTTAAGCAGCGCCGCCAGCCGGGCCTTCGGATCCGGCTGCGCCATCTCACGGCGCACGGCGCCGGATTCAAGGTCCTCGAGAATGCGGACAAAGGCGTCCTGAGATCCATCGACCATGCGCTGCGCGTAGAGGCCGCAGGCGTGGATCAGCCCGCCGGGATCGGCGCGGGATTCAATTTCCACGCCGGTCGGCGCCTGCATGGAGTAGTTGAAATACCGCGCAAGGACGTGGCGCAGCTTCGGCGGCGCGGCGTTGATCGACGTCCGCCCGAGGATCTTGCCCGGCCGGGACGAAATGATGTTCACCGCACCGGAGTCGCCCAAGCCGCCGTCGGAGGCAGGCTTCGCAGCGCCGTCAAGATCGTTGAGCACCTTGACGTTGGTGAACCCGCGCAGGTGGCCCTGCGCGCTGGCCTCCACCAGAACGCCCCGCACGGGGCCCGTCACGTGCATGCGCAGCGAGATACATTCGTCCGCTTCGGACACGTCGGCAGACAGCAGAGCCACGGCGGCAAGGGATTCCGCCAGGACCAGGGCGGACGTGGGGCCCGCGAGGTGGCGCGCTTCAAGCGCCTTGGCCGTCACCGTCACGTCCGCGAAGGCCACGCGCAGCTTGAGCGAGGGAGAGAAGGCCTTGATGAGGGCGTCCATTGTTTTAGCTCCGCCGCATCAGTACAAGCGCGAGCGTCACAAGCAAAACGCCCGCCGCGACGGCCGCCCAGATCCAGCGGGGCAGGCGCGCCGGCTGCGAGGCCTCGCTTTGCGCCACGGCCACGGGCTCCAGCGTCGCAGCGGCCGCCGTCGTCGCGGGCACGACGGGCGGAGTCGCAGCCGCCGGGAGCAGGCCGGGAACACTCCCGGCTCGAACCCACTCCGTGCCGCTCTCCCGGTTCCAGACCAGATCCTCGGGGCCCATTTCCCTGCGCAGCGCCATATCGAGAATCAGCTGCTCATCCGCCAGCCCATGTCGGCTCGGATCCCCCCGAATCATGTAGAACCATTGCACCTGGACGTCACCGCTTGTTTGACTTTGTGAGATGTTAGCAGCAAACTGCTGCATGTTCAAGGCCACACATCGCGCTACGGCGAGCAGGCGCAAGCAAAGGAGGCTGACGTGACCCCGCAGCAAGACAAGCAACCTTCGCCCCCTCCGGAGCGGCAGGTCGGCGCGAGCTGGTATGAGAAGCACTCTCTGCGCAGCTTTGAAGGCGAGATCCGGGATCAGGAAGATCTGCTCTTCGGCGTCGCCTTGTTCTTCGAGGCCCTCCAGTTCATGCACGCGGGCCAGAATGCCGTGATCGAGACCTACCGCAAGGAACTGCGCAACGCCCTGCAGTCAGGTCGGCAGTCGATCGAGCAGGCCAGGCAGCTTCTGGACGCCGCGCGACTTGACTCCTCGAAGAGCCGCGCGGTGCAGGAATTCCGCTTCGAAGCCTTGCAGGGATCGGTGCGGCCCGAGGAACTGAAGCAGCGCTCGCAGATCTTTCTGCAAGCCTACCAGGAGGCCTTCCCGCGCCGCTCGCGCACCGCGCCGCTCACGCAGGACGAGATCGTGCGACTCATCAATCGCTCCGCGGAAAAAATGCCCTGGTGAGTGGAGGCCGGCCGGAGTGGCGGCGCTTTTCTCAGTCCGTAGTTCGGCAGGCGCGCGGTGCCGCGCGGAGAGAAACACGTGGGCGAGCTCGAACGTTGTATATCCGAATTCGAAGCCGAGCTTCAGGCCATGCAGGCCGACACGGCGCCGGCTTCCCCCATTGAAGGCAAGGTGGGCCTGGGCATCGAACGGGCGCTTATGGCCCGGTTCCTCGATGCCGATCTCGGCCGGTACTACGGCGGCCGCGCCGAAGACCAGATCGTCTTCCAGCTCCAAGCTCAGATCTTTGCGCGCAAGCATATCCCCGGAAACAGGAGGAACCTGAGCCGGTCGGTGGCGCCGGACTTTGGCGTCGCAATGCCTGCGACGGTGCTCGGCGTGCCGTGGACGCCACGCCGGGATCAGGAGCCATGGGCCTCCGGGGAGCCGCCCATCCGGTGTGCGGCCGACCTCGAAGGCCGGCCGCTGCCTGACTTTCGCACGGCCGGCATGATGCCCGCCGTCCTGGGAGTGCATGCGGAGATGAAGCGCCTGCTGGGGGAGCCCTTCAGCGTCGGCTTTCCGGGCTGGTGCAGAGGCCCGCTGGGCAATGCCTTCTACCTCGCGGGCTGCGAACGTACGCTGATAAGCCTGTACCAGGACCCGTCGTTCTTTCACGGCGTGATGCGCCACGGCATGGACGCAATGAAGAAGTGGCTTTCCGACCGGGCGGCGTACCTCGGCGAACCCATGCCACGCGGCGGCACCATTTTTAACGACGAGGTCTCCAGCGAGAATTTTCCCGCGGAAGTCTACGGGGAGAGGATCGCGCCCTACGACGTGGAATTCACGAAGTTCCTGGGCGGCGAAGCCGGCTTTCACAGCTGCGGCAACACCACGGCGCTGATGAGTGCGATCGCCTCCACCCAGGCGTGGTCCTACATGCATGTCTCCGCATGGTCCGACCTGGACACCGCTCTCCGATGCTTTCCAACCACCCACCTGATCATCTGCCTGCACCCCTACCGGGAAGTGCTCGGGTGTCCCCTCGGGACAGCACAAGCGCGCATTCGTGAGATCCTGACAAAATGCCAGGGGCACTCCTTCACGCTGTGCATTTCCGAACTGATGCCCGTAAACGGCCCGGCGAAGGATCTGCAGCGCATCAAGGACGTCTGGGCGCTCTGTGAAGACCTGTGGCCGGCGTGAAGACGGCCAGAAGCGCTTTGCGAGATCACAGAGGGAACGCATCGGACGGCGGCAGTGACCGGATCATTGCGGCAGAACCCGCTGCTTGAGCCCACGCCTGCGCCGACCTACGCCGGCTCGTGCTCGTCTACGCGCCGCGCGCCTTCCATCAGCAGAGACATGACCGACGCTTGGATTGTGCATGCCGGGAGTTCGTGGCATGGCGCAGTCTGGAATGTTCCACGGGACCACCGCATCAGGGCGTAGAAAGCGTCCTCCCCCGTCTTTGCTCCGGCGGACGCATGGATCACCCTGCCCTGATCCAACACGACCCGCCCCTCTTCCTGGTCCCGGCTCAAACGGATCTCCACGGTGCGCCCCCCGGCGCTGAGAACCTGGATCATGTCGGTAAAGCTCATCTCCGACAGCGAGCCGCCGACACCGGCGGCGACATCCTTCCGCGTCGCCAGCGCTTTTTCCAGCCTGGCAGCCAGCAGAACGGTGTCCACAGGCGACGAAAGCACGTCTGCGGCGCCTGCGCGCAAGTGCTGGGCCGTCAGCGCCGGATCACCGGTGTTTTCCACAATCAGCACGGGAACCTTGGAAAGGCGCTGGTCCTCACGGATCCTGCGCAGGAAGCGCTCGACGCCGCCCGGCAGGATGGTCGCGGCCACGACGAGCGCATCCGGAGACTTGTCACGCAGCTGCAGCCAGAGGGTTTCTTCGTCGGACACGATGCTTGCTTTGACGTTCTCCGCGCGCAGCCGCGACAGGACGCCTGCCCATGTTTCATCCGCCGGGGCCGCCAGCAGCACGCGTCCTCCGGCCGCACCGCTTGAATCCAGATACGTTTCATCGGCCATGATCTGAAGGAATGCCTCGATCATTTCCTGGCGCTCCGCCAGCGAAGACCAGGCCGCGCGCAGATGCCTGCGCACGGCAATGATATCCCTGGCCGCATCGGGATGATCCCGTCGAAACATGACGTAGGTCGTCACCAACGCCAGAACAAGCGCCTCCATGGAAACATCGCCGGACATCGCCGCAGCGGGGTACAGGACCGGGCCGACGCCTTTGAGGTCCCGGAGGCGCAGGTGGGCGTCCGGCTGGCCCTCAAAGGCAGTCAGCCATGCGGACACCATGAGGTTGCGACGCTGATCGGCGGCGAATTGCAGGCGGGCGCTGAGGAGCCCACAGTAGCGCGCGCGCGCGCGCAGGTCGCGCAGCGCGTTCGGGTCGGCGCCAAGGTGCAGCTCGGCCGCCGCCTCGACCAGCGGCAGCACGTCGCCGCCCTTGTCGGCCGCCTCCCCGGGCACAGCGGCCGCGGCAGCATCGCGCACAACCGCAGGAAAACTGCTCTTCTCAAGATCCGGCAACCGATGCCGTTCGCTGCGGACGACCGTCGCCTCGAGCCCCCAATGGCCGCGCAGGGATTCCTCGATCTCTTCGGCGCAAGCAACTGTAAAAGCGAAGTCGAAGTCGAGCAGGAGCAGCCTGCGGATGCGCTCCATGACCGTCATGGTTTCCGGATCGCTCACCGCGATTGTCATGACATTAATATCGGGCTGGTACGCCACAGGGAAGAAGTTCCAGCTCAAGGCGGCGTGCGGCGAGAGGAGGGTTGCGGCCAGCCCTGCGAGCGGAGGAGCGGGCAGCCGCACGTACGGCATGCGGTGGTAGTCTGAGAGGAAGCGCCCGAGCGTCACGGGCGTCACCAGCTTGAGCTCGATGAGGGCCTTCTCCACCGGCATGCGCTTCGCCGTCGCATGACGGGTCGCTGCCTCGAACTGCTCCTCGGTTACGACATTCTGCAGGGCCAGCTTCCGCGCGAGCACTGCCATTTCTATGCGCATGTCGATCTCTCCCGAACAGCCCGTGCTTCTGCAGATTACACGTATCCGCGGCGGCTGACCAGCCACTGCAGTTCGCAGGCCACGCTTTGCACGAAACGCAGCTGCCCGGCCGTCAGACGGCGAGCGTCGTGGATGGCCGTAACAAACACATGCTCCCCGGGCACGACGGTGATCATGCGGCCCTGCGATAGAA
Organism: uncultured Victivallales bacterium; assembly: GCA_964424705.1. Lineage (GTDB taxonomy): Bacteria > Verrucomicrobiota > Kiritimatiellia > UBA8416 > CAYRKB01 > CAYRKB01. The sequence goes on along the minus strand of CAYRKB010000076.1, from coordinate 11,330 downwards.
TGGTGAGCGCGTCCGTGGTCGGGGCCCCTACTTCCTTCATGTTCTCGCTCACCTGGCGAATCAGGCGCGGGGTCACGGCGCTGGTCTCCACGGCCCGCTGGTCCGCCCCGGCCGAGGCCAGCAGCAGTCCATCGGCGTCGGAAATCACGCAGCCTGAGAAGCCGGGCGCGGCCGCGAAGCAGCCCGCCACGGCGGGCAGGTGCGCCGCGCGCTCCAGGGGCATGTGCAGCAGCGCTGCGAGACGAAGGATACGATGCCGCCCCGTGCCGCTGTGGGCCATGCCCGTTATGGCGCGGAACGTCTTGCGTCCGATGCCCGGAACCTGATGGAGATCGAAGACATCAAGAAACGGGCCGCGTTCCGCGCGGTAGGCAACGATGCGTTCGGCTATGTGCGGCGTCACGCCGGGCAGAGTCCGAAGCTGGTCCGCCGTCGCTGTGTTCAGGTTAACGCCCCCGAGTCCTTCGGTCTCGGGCCCTTCCACCAGGACGTGCGCCGCAGGCGCGGCGGGTTGAGGAAGAGCCTCCTCCTTCGCGGAGGCGAGCTCTTCCTGCCGCTCAATATGTTCAGCGAACAAGTCGGGGAGTCTTTCCGTGCGGTACGGCGCGGGACCCCCGGAGGCGCCCTCGCCAAACCATCCTGGCCCGACAGCGCGGACGATCATCGGCAACGGAAGGACAACCAGCGAGGCGTCCTCAAAGGCTCTCGCATCCAACAGTTCCGGCGGGACGTTATAGATCAGCTGCGAGACAGGAATGGCAACCCGCCCCTGCGTCAGTTGCTCGCGCAGATTCTCGATGATGACCCTGATCTTGCGGCGACGATCCTCCTCGCCGGGGGCGCTCGCCACGTACTGCCGAGGAATGATCTGAAGAATCTCATCGAATCGCAGTTCCACGCCGGGCAAACTCTCCGCCGCGTCGCCGGCGCCCCCCAGCGCCATCTCGATGTTCTTAAATGTGGAGATTGCATCGGCAATCCTTCCGACCTCACCCGGCTGCGGCACAGATTCCGGAAGCGCTTCCTCTGGAACATCCGCCGGCGACGGCAGGCGGGGCTCTGTCAAGGATGCGAGGCCCGGCGCCGAGCCGCGTTGCCGCAGGCCAAAACGAACCGGAACTGCGGGTACTGCGTGTTGGCTCCCGGCGTTGGGGTCACTGCCAGACGCGGGCTTGGAGGCGCCAGCCTTGGAAGGCGCCACCGACGGCAGCGAATGCTCTGCGCCGGGCGAGACGTGCGACTCCCGCTCAAACATGTTCGGCAAGCCTTCCGTGCGCAGCGTTCGAGCTTTCTTGGCTGTCCGCACATTGAGCTCTATGCGCGGAACCGCCGGCACCACAAGGCGCAACGGAAGGTCAACCATGGATGCATCAGTGTGTGAATCAGGCGTTACCCATTGCGACGGAACCAAGCTGAGAAGCTGGTTCACAGACAGCGATACCCGACCCCGCCCCAGCTGCTCATAAAGGTCGTCGACGGCCACGCCGACCATGCGGCCGGAGCCCGTCTCGGCCTGACCCTCCCGGGTCAGGCACGCGGCGGGCACCAAACCCCTCACATCCCGCCAAGCCAGCTGCAGGTCCGTACCGCGCGCCTCCGGTTCACCGACGGGGCGCAGCGCCAGGGCGATCCGCTCATACATCATGGCAGCGGCTTCGATATCCACCACGCCATCCTTGCTGACCCCGAGACTAGATATTTCCATGCAACGGCTCCGGTTCCTGTCGCGCAGAGGACGAACCGCCTGAGACACAAGCAAGTTCCGTGCAAATCCACACCGTCAACCAAACCGCGGACGCAATTCGTTCCGATCTTCGAGCTGGTGGCGGTATGTTGCCAGATCGAAGCCCGGGGCAGCGCCAGACTGCACTGCCGCCTGCGCTACTGCAAAAGACACCTCCACAAACAGCCTGCGGTCGAATGGTTTGGGTATGATATACGAGGGCCCGAAGACGAGCTTCGAGCCGGCGTAGAGGCGCTGCACATCCTCGGGCACAGGCTCCCGGGCCACCGCGGCAAGCGCATGGGAGGCGGCCGTCTTCATGGCCAGGTTGATCGACTTCGCACCCGCATCCAGCGCGCCGCGGAAAAGAAAAGGGAAACCCAGCACATTATTGATCTGGTTCGGGTAGTCCGATCGCCCGGTTGCCATCACATAGGGCCGCTGCCCCATGGCTTCCCGCACGATGTCCGGCCGGATCTCGGGATCCGGATTGGCCATGGCCAGAATCGCGGGGAATGGCGCCATGGCCAGCACGTCGGCGGGCTTGATGCAGTCCGCCACCGACACGCCGACAAACACGTGGGCTCCGCGCAGGGCTTCCCCCACGGTCTTCGCGGAGCCCTGCACCGCATGCTCGCGCTTTTTGGGCGTCAAGTCCGTGCGGTCCGCCCGCACCACGCCGCGCGAATCGCACAGCGTCACGTCGGCGACGCCCGCGGCCTTCAGCATCTCGCAGATGCGGATGCCGGCCGCCCCGGCGCCGTTGATCACGATGCGCAGGTCCTGCATGCGCCGCTCGCTCAGGCGCG
>CAYRKB010000076.1:0-8788 GCA_964424705.1 uncultured Victivallales bacterium | reverse complement strand
GTAATGACCGCCGTGCCCCACTGATCATCATGGAAGACGGGAATGTCGAGCATCGCGTCGAGGCGGTCCTCGATTTCAAAACACGCCGGCGCGGCAATATCTTCCAGGTTGATGCCCCCGTACATGGGCGCCAGCGCGCAGACACAGTCAATGACGCGCTGCGGATCGGTGGGGCCCTGATCCTTGCCGTCCTTGCGGCAGTGATTCAGCGGCACAGGCCACCCATCCACATCGCCAAACGCCTTGAACAGCACGGCTTTGCCTTCCATCACCGGAATGCTTGCTTCCGCGCCCAGGTCGCCCAGCCCGAGAATTGCCGTGCCGTCGCTGACCACGCCAACAAGGTTGCTCTTCGCCGTGTAGCGGTAGAGCGCGGTTCGATCGCGGGCAATCTCCTTGACCGGAATGGCAACGCCCGGCGTGTAAGCCGTGCACAGATCGTCCACCGTCTTCAGCGGCTTGGCGAGCCTCAGCCCTATCTTGCCCCCCAGGTGGTAATCCAGTATCTCATCGCGACGGCCCGGCATAAATTCCCCCTCTCTTGTTCTCGTCTCCTACCTGCCCGTCACGGCGGCGTCAAGCTCTGGCCGCCCGGGCTACGCGCTCTGCGGCTCCGGCACGCGCCAGAAGAATCGCCCTTCCTTCAGGAAGAACTGAACCTGCTCCACGCTCTGGCGCGCTTTGCGCTCCACGGATTCAACCGTGTTGAAGGCGTTGTGGGGCGTGCAGATCACGTTTTCCCGCGACGCCAGCTGCAAGGTGGCGCGGACCCCTTCGCGCAACGACGGCGCTCCCGCACGCAGCGATACCGCCAGCTCCTTCTCGTCTTCGTATACATCCATCGCGACCCCGCCCAGGCGGCCCTCGTCCAGCGCCCGCAGCAGGTCCGCCGCCGGCGCGAATTCGCCGCGCGCGACGTTGACAAACACGGCGCCCGGCTTCATCCGCGCGAGCCGCTCGTACCCGAAGTATCCCCGGTTCGCCGGGGTCAGATCCATTGCGCAGACCACCACGTCGGCCCGCGGCAGCCCGGCGTCCAACGCCACAAGCTCCACGTCGACTTTCGGCTTCACCAGGTCCACGCCCAGCACGCACATGCCCAGCCCGCGCCCGATGCGCACGACCTCGCCCCCGATATTGCCAACTCCGACAACCAGCAGCGTACGCCCCGCAATCTCGCCGCCGGTGAGCCCGTCGCGATGGAAGGTGCGGAACTGCCGCACCTGTTGCGGGAGCTTCCTGAGCAAGGCCATCCAGAGCAGAGCCGCCTGCTCCGCCACGGCGCGCGCGCAGTAGAGCGGCAGGCAGCCGAAGGCCGGCGCAAGAGGCGCGACGCGGGCGCGGTATGCCGACACGTGGTCGTAGCCGGTGCTGCGGCTCAGGAGCGCGCGCATCCCCCGCGCCGCCCACGCCAAAGGCACCTCCGACTGCGTCCGTATGCTGATCACGGAAGCCGGTGCAGTTTCCCTGTCGCCCCACTCCTGAATGGTACGGCCTGTAAATTCAGCACTCAGGCCGGGCGGCAGGCAGGCGCGGATCAGGGCCGCTTCTTCCTCAAACGCCTCAAAGAAAAACACATCCTTCATCGCTACGCCCCCCGCCACCAGTCCATCCGGCGCCGAACCGGGACAGTTTTGCACAACGGCAGGAGAAAGGCCATTGCCAACCGCACGGCTCCAACAATCGGCATCAAGCCCCCGATCGCCGTGGTCCAGGGCCACGCGGATCAGTGGCACAACTCAATTCGCCGGCACGGCCCGAAGAAACGATCCCTTGTGCGGAAAACTGTGCGACACTATACTTCGCGCATTCTTGGCGGCGTGCCATGCACGAAGGAACAGCGGAGTCTGCGCACATGACAATCGCGGCAGCGGCGACCCGAATAGAACACCTCACGGTGGCCGGCGGGCAGAATCTGCAATGCCTCTGGCCCGGGCTGGGGGGGGGGCTCTGGCAATGGGGAGACGAGCTTCTCGCCGCTTTCGTCGAGTCGCCCTGCGCCTATCGGCACCCGCAGGAGGCGGCGCGCGACCTGAACGGCACGTGGAAGCGCGGCTATGTGCGCCTGCGCCGATCGCTGGACGGCGGGGCGACGTGGGCAGATGACGGCAAGGCTTTTGACAACTCCCTCTCGTTCGAAAAACATCGCCACTTCCTCGGGCTCGACGAGTATCGCGGCAACGCCGCGCGGCCGCATGAGCCCATTGATCCCACGTCCGACAACACGCTCCTGCTCATGGGTCGAGCCTGGTGCGGCGACGAAATCCCGGGAACACGGATCCGCAACAGCGTGACGTACTGCATCCGTTCCGCCGACCGCGGCCGCCGGTGGGAGGCCTCTCCGGAAGTCGTGCCGCCGCACCACGCGGCCCAGCTGATTCCCTGCGCCAACAACACCTTGCGCTGCGCGGACGGCACACTCGTCGCCTGGCTCGGAGCTGCCAACGGAAGCGAATGCACGGGGCATCCCGTCGCCTACCTGGGGCCCGCCCTCTACCGTTCGGAAGACGGCGGGGCCACGTGGACGTTCCTCAGCGAGATCGCCTTCGACCCCGCGCGGCACATCGCGTATGCGAGCCCGCGCCTCCTGCCCCTGGCGTCCGGGCGCTGGCTCTGTTTCATGAACGGCTGGTTTGCGTCGGCCGCCACGCCCCTGCACTGGACCGCCCTATGCTGGTCTGACGACCTGGGGCTGAACTGGTCCGCGCCGCGCCGCATCGCCCCGTGGGCCTGGTCCCCGTACCCGCTGCTCCTCTCGGACGGGCGCATCGCGCTGCTGTCCATGCGCTGTGCCCCTGATCCCGCCGGCTTGTTCTGCCTGGTCTCCAACGACGAGGGCGGCTCCTGGTCGCGCCCCATCCAGCTGCGCGAGGCAGCCCTGCTCGCCGGCCAGCGCGGCGCGCTGGACCTCGGCTACCCGGTGGCCGTCGAACGCGGCCCCGGGCGCATCCTCGTGCTCTACGACTGGCAGAACCGCGACGAAGACGTGCCCTGGTACGGCGGCCGCAGCTATATCGCCGGCTCGCACTTTGAGCTCTTATAGAGCGCCACACGGTTCCCGAAAGGAGGCGCGCAATGCGCTCTTTCAAGAAGAGGGGATGCAAGACGGCAGAGACATGAAGCTGGATCCCCACGTCGCGCCCGGCTGCGTCCTGTACATATATTGACGCTTCAACTCATTGACAGCCGCTGCACTCGTTTGGCAGACTCCATCTTCCATGTCATCCAGAAAGACTCTCATTTTCCTCGGCGACGGGATGGCCGACGAGCCTGTGCCGCAGCTCGGGGGACGGACTCCTCTGCAGGCGGCCCATACGCCGGGGATGGACTCGATCGCGCGGGACGGCTGCTGCGGCACCTTGCTGACTCTGCCCGAGGGGTTTCCCACCGGGAGCGAAGTCGCCAACATGTCTGTGCTCGGCTGTGACCTCGCCACCGAATACTGCGGCCGCGGGCCCATTGAAGCAGCCGCGCGGAACATCCCGCTTAATCCCTCGGATATCGCATTCCGCGTGAATCTAACGACCGTTCGCGACGGCAGACTGATTGACTTCTCCGCCGGACATCCCGGGCAACAGGTGGCGGAGGCGTTGATCGATGATTTGAACCGCCGCTTCGCCAGCCCCAGGATCCGCTTCCATCCCGGACTCAGCTACCGCAACATTCTGGTGCTCTCCGGCAGCGAATTCTCGCCCCGCGTGCGAACCGACAAGCCGGACGATAATACCGGGCAGCCCGTCGCCGACCATCTACCCGCCGCCTTGGACGCCCAGTCCCTCGTGACGGCGGAGACGCTTTGCCAGCTGATTCTCGAGGCGCCCGCGGTTCTGGAGCGCAGCCCCGTAAATCGTGATCTGGCAGAGCGCGGCCTGCCTCCCATCAATGGCATCTGGCCCAACGGCGGCGGGCGCGCCGGCGGGATGCGGACGCTCATGCAGCGGCACGGCATCACCGGCGCGATCATTTCCGCGGTGGACGTCATTGTCGGGCTGGGCCGCTGTCTCGGCATGGAGTCCATCCGGGTAGCGGGGGCCACCGGCTACATTGACACCAACTACGAAGGCAAGGCGGACGCCGCCATCGCAGCGCTGGAGCACTACGACTTGGTCTACCTGCACGTGGAGGGCATCGACGAGGTCTCCCACGCCAGGAACTTGGAAGCCAAAATCAGAGCGATCGAGGACTTCGACCGGCGTCTTGTTGCGCGCGTGCTGCGCGCCGTCGGCCCCGACGTCAACGTAGCGGTGCTGCCCGATCATCCGGTTCCGGTTGAACTCGGAAAACACACGCGCACGCCCGTGCCGGTGGCCCTCCGCATGCGGGGCGTCCGGCCCGACCCCGTGCAGACCTTCGACGAGATTGCCTGTCCCAAGGGAAGTCTGGGCGCCATGAAGAACGGCGACCTCATGAATCATCTTTTCGCCAGCGCACGCTGAACGGGCTCTCTCAGCGTTCGCTTTGTCTGGCCTCATGACTTGCCGCGCGCAAGCAAGCGAAGCGAACACAAATTGGCGGAGAGGGAGGGATTCGAACCCTCGGTACCAGTTTAAGCCGGTACGGCGGTTTAGCAAACCGCTGCTTTCGACCACTCAGCCACCTCTCCAAGTGACTACCAACAAAGGCTTTTCACGTTCTGCGGGTACTTCCCGAGAAGTCGTGCGCTTCCCCGCCGCCCTTGCTGCTCACCGGGCCCACACAGCTCGAAACGCTGGCCAGCGAAGAAGTAACGGGAGCAAAGTACAAAACCGAGACGCACGCGTCAAGGACGCAACCAGCCTACCTGCCTACCTGCCAACACAGATGTTGACAGCCCTGCCCCATGCTGAGAGCATTACCAATTGTAGACAGTGACGAGGGCGAATTCTTATGAAACTGAGGACCAGCCTGCAGCTTAGCGCCTCCTTCCCATTGCGTTTACCATTGTGCTGGCCCTCGCCGCGCGGTGGTGGATGGATTCCAGCGAACACAGGCGCATGGCCGATGCCGCGCAAATCGGGACCAGTCACTTGTCCGAGGCGCTTAACAGGATGAAGGAGTCGCAGCAGAAAACCATGCAGATCGAACGCCTCCACGTATACGAGCAGGTAATCCGGGGTGTTGTCCACGATTTCGGAGAGTCCCTAACCCCCATTCAGGGGACGGTCGATATGCTCCTATCCTATCCTGAGAAGATGCCCAGCGACAGCGAAGTGCTTCATCATCTGCACACCATGTCCGAAGCGGTCCAGAATGCAGGCAGATCAAGGATTAAGATCAAGAAGATCACATGCCCGGACGGCTTCAGCGGAAGCAAGCCGCCAGGCTATGTTCCGGCGGACGGCACGCGAACCATGACGTTCGCCCCTGTTTGGGCTGCCACATATACAGGAAGCCTGACGGTTATAACGGACAAGCCCGGCGTAACCGCTGCCCAGCCCTGCTCCGGCACAGGGATTACAGCCGGCACCGTCGATGCCCCGATCTTCGGCACAGGTTCCATCATGATAACCCGCAGTGTCTTTCTCCATCGCGATCTAAGCAGGTACTTCAACAAGAACAACGGTTCGATAGTCTTGTCGTCTCGCAGGAGTACTGATCCCCAATTCTCGAGCGGCCTTTCTCGTCACACACGGCGACACCCGGCAGGGCGCCTCAACCGGAAGACAACTTGACCTCGGAAGCTTCACACCATGAAAAGAGAAGCCTTTTTGCCGTCAATCTCGGACTCGGCACAAACATCGTGCTGGCGGGCCTGAAGACGGCGGTGGGCATCCTTGGCCACAGCCCTGCGCTTCTTGCGGACGGCATTAACTCCACGTCGGACGTGGCCTACTATCTCGTGGTCCGCGTCTTCATGGGCCTTGCGCAGGAGCCGGCGGACGATGAGCATCCGTACGGGCACAGGCAGCTTGAAAGCATCGCCGCCGTAGTCGTGGGCGCCTTTGTGCTGACCACCGGCATCGCCATTTTCTGGGATGCAATCAACAAGGTGTATGATCTTTGGACCAGCGGGGGACGAGCCGAGAGCGCGTCGATCGGCGCGCTGGGTGTCGCGATCCTGACCATCGCCGTAAAGATTGCGCTCACCTCCATCACGCGCCGCATCGGGCGCCAGGCGGACAATCCGGCCGTGCTCGCCCTCGCACAGGATCATCGCAACGATATCTTCGCAGCATCGGCGGCGTTTATCGGCATTCTGCTCGCGCGCATGGGCTACGTCTGGGTGGACCCGCTGGCCGGCGCGGTAGTGGCCGCGATCATCCTCCACACCGGCCTCTCGATCCTGCGGCAGTCGTCCGGCGACCTGATGGATACGGTCCCCGGCAAAGCGCTTTACGACCGTATTCACCACATCCTGGAAGACATGTCCGGAAACATGAAGATCGAGGAGGTGCTCTCCCATCGCTTCGGCCCCTATCTCGTCATCAACATCACAATCGGCGTGGACGGAGCGCTGAGCGTGGCGGACGGCGACGAGATCGCGACCCGGGTCGAGAACACCATTACGCGCGAGATCGCCATGGTCAAGCGCGTCCACGTGCATTACCACCCTGTCCGGGCCCGACACGCCTGACGGAATTCCAGCCGGGCAGATGCGGGCAGATGCGGGCAGATGCGGGCAGATGCGGGCAGATGCGGGGGTCGATGCGGGATGCTCTTTTTTGCTCTTTGCCCTTTAAACTTAAGGGTGGCAGGAATACTATCCCCCCCATGCGACGGAAGGATACGCTCGACGTTCTGAACAGCATGATCGCGGTGGCGGCCGACGCGGCGGCCATCTTTGGCGGATTCATGTTGGCCACCTGGATCCGGTTTGACTCGGGCTGGATTCCAGTCCGATACGCTCCTCCCGTACGCTTCCATGAGCTCTACGCTCTCGGCGCAGCCGTGGCCACCGTGGTCTTTCTGCTCGTATTCCGTGCGCTGGGGCTCTTTTTGCGGCCCCAGACGGGCTCCTTCCTTAACAAGATTCCCCGCATCCTGAAAGCCTCGGCCCTCGGAATCGTGCTGTCGATGGTGCTGGCCTTCGCGGTTCAGAACGAGATGGCGCCCGGGAATGAGTTCTCCCGCCTCACCATCGGGCTGGCTTTAATCACAGTCTCTTTTCTGGCCCTGCTGGAACGTTACATCCTCTTCCGCACCGAATGGCACGCGGCGCGCCACAGCCGCCAGACTCACAGCGTTCTGATTTTAGGATCTGACAGCGTGGCCGCGCACCTTCGCCGCACGCTGCGCCGCGAGGCCATGCTCCGCTCCCGCGTCATCGGATTTCTGCGCACGGACGAGGCCCCGCCCGCGGAGGGCATCGAGCCCCCGGAGATTCTTGGATCGCTGGATGGTCTTCCTTCGGTTCTGGCCCGGCAGCCGGTGGACCAGATCATCCTGAGCAGCTCCCACCTGGAAGGGGCCCGCGTCTTCGAGATCCTTCTGCTGTGCGAACGGCAGCTGATCGAATTCAACATGGTGCCGGACTTGTTCCGGCTCCTGACCGCAAGCATGGATTTCCACTCCCTCGACGACATCCCGCTGCTGGGAGTGAAGAGCTGGCCGCTCGATCATTTCTGGAACCGGAGGCTGAAGCGCGCGGAGGATATCGCCGGCGCGCTGCTGGGGCTGGTACTTTCCGCCCCCGTCGTCGCTGTCGCAGCGGCGTTCATCAAGCTCGACTCGCCGGGCCCGGTGTTCTACCATCAGGAGCGCTGCGGCCAGAAGGGGCGCCTGTTCCGGTTGCACAAGCTGCGCACCATGCGCGTGGACGCGGAGAAGGACACCGGCCCCGTGTTCGCAAACGCGCAGGACGAAAGGCGCACCCGGGTGGGCAGCGTTATGCGCCGGCTTAACGTGGATGAGCTTCCCCAATTCTGGAATGTCTTGAAGGGCGAAATGAGCCTGGTAGGCCCCCGCCCGGAACGTCCGCATTTTGTTGAGAAGTTCAAGACCGACGTCAGCCGCTACATGTGGCGCCATGTCTCCCGGCCGGGGCTCACGGGATGGGCGCAGGTAAACGGCCTGCGCGGCGACACCAGCATCGAAGAACGAATCAAATATGATCTGTACTACCTTGAAAACTGGTCCCTGGCCTTCGATTTCAAGATCCTCGTAAAAACATTCACCGCCCGCGATAATGCGTACTGACCCCATGCACGACAACGTAGTTGAGGTGTTTCGGAACGTCTATTTCTGGTCGGCAATTCTTTCGTGGCTTGCGGCGCAGTTCACCAAAATGCTCTGCGGGCTCTACCAGACGCGGCGGCTGGACTTCCGGTACCTGGCCAGCACGGGCGGCATGCCGAGCGCCCACTCGGCGGCGTCCTGCGGCCTTGCTGCATGCATCGGCATTCATCAGGGGTTCGGATCGCCCATCTTCTCCCTTGCCCTGACGTTCGCCATCATCGTGATGTTTGATGCGTCCACCGTCCGGCGCGCGGCGGGACTGCAGGCGCGGCTCCTGAACGAGATCGTGGACGAACTCTTCAAGGAGCATCATCTTTCGGAGCGGAAGCTGGCCGAGCTGCTCGGCCACACGCGCCTGGAGGTGGTCATGGGCATGATCATGGGCATCCTGATGGCCATGCTCGTCACCGCGGGTGGGATTTGGATGCAGCCCGCCGCCTGAAGATCGTCACGCCGGCCGGCCGTCATCCCTCCGCCGCTTTCACGGTGGCCCGCCTCCGACATGAACACTTCGCAAAGCCGCAGATCAGCGGCGTTGACACTGGACGGTGCTTTGCCTTATTTTGTCGCTCCTCGTGGGGCGGGGTAGCTCAGTTGGTAGAGCGGAGGACTCATAAGCCTTAGGTCAAGGGTT
>CAYRKB010000075.1:0-20242 GCA_964424705.1 uncultured Victivallales bacterium | reverse complement strand
CTAAAACACTCCTCTCCACTGTAAGCGGTTACAGGAGGCAAAAGATAAGATCATGCCCCTGGCAGAATAGATCAGCAGCAATAGTTGACATGTAAAGGGGAGCGTGCTAATTTGCGCCGCTTTTCCACATAGAGGAGCGATCGCCAAACGTCGGAAAGCGGAGCAAAGATGGCTATGGCTGCAAAGAAATCGAAAGCGGAGGCTGCGCACGTGGCGGCGAAGAAGCCTATTCAGAAGGCCGTTGCGCGGAAGGTTGTCTCTGCGAAGGGTCCCGCCGTGAAGAAGCAGGTCCAGAAGACCGTCGCGTCGAAGAACCCGAGCAGGCCTTCTGCGGCGGCGAAGACTGCCAAGCTGGCGGCCGTGAAGTCGTCCCCTATGCAGGGCGAAGACAAGCTTGTGCTTGGCAAGCAGGATCGCGAGCGTCTCAAGCAACTCCTTCTGAGCATCAAGGAGCGCCTTATCGGGCAGGTTGCGTCGCTGAAGTGTGACGCGCTGACGCGCGAGGATGGGGTGCACTCTGCGGAAGACGGAACGGACGCCTTCGAGAGACAGTTCGCGCTCTCGATCGCCAGCTCGGAGAACCATGACCTCGTCGAGGTGGACGAGGCCTTGCGCCGACTTGACGATGGCAGCTATGGCAAGTGTGAGGAGTGCGCCTGCGTGATTGTTGCTCCCCGCCTGAGGGCTCTGCCCTTTGTCCGCCGGTGCGTTGTCTGCCAGTCCAAGAGCGAGAGTAGTCGCCGTCACATTCGCGTCGCGGAAGAACCCGAGGAAACGTAAAACGGATGTTCGTCCTTAGCGTCAGCTTTGCGATCGCGCTGCTCGACCAGTGGACCAAGAACCTCGTTCGCGCCCGTCTGCCGCGGGACGGTTTCATCCCGGTGATCGACGGGTATTTTGACATTCGTTACATTCAGAACACCGGCGCCGCGTGGGGCATGCTGGAAGGCCTGAGCCACTGGCTCGTCGTGTTCTCGGTGGTTATGCTTGTCGCTGTGATCGGGTTTCGCAGGCACCTGATGGATCACCGCGTGATCTCGCGGGTTGCCCTGGCGTGTATCATTGCCGGAATCATTGGCAACCTTATTGACCGAGTGCGCCTGGGCTTTGTCGTGGACTTTCTGCATTTCCACGCCGGTGCGTACCAGTTCCCTGCATTCAACGTGGCCGATGCTTCGATCTGCACCGGGGCGGGCCTTTTCATGCTCGCCCAGGCGCTTCCGTTACGCGGGCAGCCGGCGGGCCCGGCGACCAGGCCCGCTGCCTCTTCCGCTCATGAGTGATGCCCGCCCTACGTCGGCTTCGGAAGCGCACGTTGCCTTCGTGCTCGTCGGCGCCACGGCCGTTGGCAAGTCCGCAGTGGCCGAGTGGATCGCGGGGCAGTGCAACTGCGACATCCTGTCTGCGGATTCCATGACGACATATGCCGGCATGGACCTCGGCACGGCCAAGCCTGACGCGTCCGCGCGCGCCCGAGTCATGCACCTGGGCATCGATCTCGCAACCCCCGACCAGACGTTCAGCGTGGGCGCTTATCTTGACGCCGTCCGCAGTTCGCTTAGCGGGCGAACGTACGGGGGCGCCGCGCCGGCGATCGGCCAGCGATCGCGAAGCCTGCTGGTTGCAGGCGGGACCGGATTGTACGTGAAGGCTCTTCTGTGCGGGTTGGATTCCGTGCTGCCGCCGGATGCCTCGCTGCGCGCCACGCTGGATCAGCTGCATGCTGCAGGCGGCGTCCGCGCGTTGCGGGACGAGCTTCAGCGGCGCGATCCGGCGCGGCTGAAGGCTCTTGCGGACCCCGAGAATCCCCGCAGGCTGATCCGCGCCATCGAAATGGCGGAAGGCGGATGCGAGGCGCCAGGCGATTGGAAGAGCAGGCTGCCGCCGCAGCCCGTCGTGGGGCTGCGCATGCCCTCGGAGCAGCTGCGGGCCCGCATTGCCGCGCGCGTGTCGGACATGTTCCGGCGAGGACTCCTGGAAGAAGTGCGGGCGCTGTGTTCTCGGTATCCCGCCTGGTCCCCGACGGCCCGGCACGCAATAGGCTATGCCGAGGCCTGCGACTGCCTGGCGGGCTTGTGCAGCGAGGCCGTGGCCAGAGAAAGAACGACTCAGCGCACAGTGCAACTGGCAAAACGGCAACGAACGTGGTTTACTCATCAGCTTCGCGTCGATTGGGTCAACGTGGACGAGTCCGCGCCGGTCGAGCAGGTCGCCGCGGCAGTGCTGGAGCGCTGGAGGATGCATGGACCCGTCCGGATCGCCGGCTGAGCCGGCAGGGAATGAGTACGTAATCGACCAGCGTGCCTGGCGCATCTGTGACATGCCCGAGCGCATGCGGCCGCGCGAGGAGCTGGAGCGCGTGGGCGTGGCCAACGTGAGCGACGACGTGCTGCTCGCGGTCCTGCTGCGGGCGGGGACACGCGGCAAGAATGTGGCAGACCTTGCACGCGAGATGCTCGTCAAGCACGGCTCGCTGACCCAGCTCGGCTCCTGCTCGGCGGACGATTTATGCAGGGATTTCAAAGGCGTCGGCCGCGTCAAGGCGCAGGTGATCCTTGCGGCGCTTGAGCTTGCCCGGCGCCTTGCGCAGGAGTCCTTGCCCAAGCGGTACCGCGTCCGCACGCCCGAGGATGCGGCGCGACTGCTTCGGGATACGGTGCGGGTGCTTTCGAGCGAGGTTTTTTGGGTGCTGCTGCTCGACACCAAGAACTATCTCAAGCGCCCCCCGGTGGAGGTTACGCGGGGCCTTCTCGACGCGAGCCTGGTGCATCCGCGCGAGGTGTTTCGGGATGCGATACGCTGTGCGACGGCTGCGGTGGTCGTGGTCCACAACCATCCCTCCGGGGACCCCACGCCTTCGGCGGAGGACGTGCGGATCACGCGCCAGCTCGTCGAGGCCGGAAAAGTGGTGGGAATCAGCGTGCTCGACCACGTCGTTCTTGGCAAGTCCACGCAGGATGGCTCGCGAGAGTATATGAGCCTGCGAGAAGAGGGCCTGGTCACGTTCGGCTGAGACGCGACTGCGAGAGGTCGGAGAGAGAGGCGGCCCGATGCGCATCAACGAGCGATGGGTGGGTTTCGTGGCCGGTTGCGTCGCCTTCTGCGTCGGCGCGGCCACGATTGTCTGGTGGCTGAACGTTTCGGCGCGCCCTTCCGCGGTTGCTCGAGTGGATACAAATCGGTCAGCGGGCAACGATTCCACATCCGCGAATGCGCGCGAAAAGGTTGATATTGAAGGGCAGTTCGAGCAGCTTGCCCCGGCGCCGGAGGAAGGCGGCGGGTCGTGGCCCGGCTTTCGCGGCCCTTCGGCGGATGGGGTCAGCCGCGAAGAGGTAGCCCTCGCTTCAAGCTGGGGGGCTGCCGGCCCGCCGGTGCTCTGGTCGGTTGCCCTGGGCGAGGGCTATGCCGGGCCGGCCGTATGCGGCGGCTGTGTGTATGTGCTCGACTACGACGGCGCCCGCGAAGCGGACACGCTTCGCTGCTTCGCGCTGGCGGACGGGCGGGAAGTCTGGCGGCGCTGGTACAAGGTTCGCATCAAGCGCAACCACGGGGTCTCTCGCACCGTGCCGGCCGTGACCGAGCGCTTCGTTGTCACCATGGGCCCAAAATGCCACGTTCTCTGCGTCGAGGCGCGTACGGGGCGTTTTCTCTGGGGCATGGATCTTGCGCGGGACTACGGGGCCGAGGTGCCCATGTGGTACACGGGGCAGTGCCCGCTTGTCGACGGTGAGACGGCGGTGCTTGCGCCCGGCGGCAAGGCGCTGATGATGGGAGTGGACTGCGCGACGGGGAAGATCCTATGGGAGACGCCGAATCCGAGGGCGTGGAAGATGTCGCACGCGTCCATCACGATCATGACCATGGCCGGGCGAAGGATGTATGTGTATGCGGCGATCGGCGGGATTGCCGGGGTGGCGGCGGACGGGCCGGAGCGTGGCCGAGTGCTCTGGGAGTCCACCGAGTGGAATCATGCCGTCGTCGCGCCGTCGCCCGTGGCGCTGCCGGACGGCAGGCTGTTCCTTACGGCGGGGTACGGAGTCGGCAGCCGGATGCTGCGTGTGACGGAATCCAATGGCGTGTATGCGGCGAAGACTGAGTATGTGCTCGATCGCAAAGTGTTCGCCTGTGAGCAGCATACGCCGCTATTCTTTGACGGCCATTTGTACGCGGTGCTGCCTTCCGACGCGGGAGCCTTGCGCCAGCAGCTCGTCTGCCTGCGGCCTGACGGGACGCAGGCTTGGAACAGCGGGGAAGGGCGGCGGTTCGGTCTGGGCCCGTTCCTGATCGCGGACGGCAAGATCTTTGTCCTCAGCGACGACGGGACGCTGGCCCTGGCGCGCATGGGCGGGGCGGGCGTTGAATGGCTGGCCGCCGCCAAGGTTTTGCCCGGCCCCGAGGCGTGGGCCCCGATGGCGCTGGCCGGGGGCCGATTGCTGGTGCGGGATCGCGACCGGATGGTATGCCTCGACGTGAGAGCGGGGCGTGAGCCGCAGCATGACAAATGACGAGGTCCGAATCATGAAAGAAAGCATCTGCTATCTTCTGGCTATTCTTCTGGGTACAAGCGTCCTGCGGGCGGAGAGCGCGGATAACCCGTACGAGTACGACATCTCCGCGTTCACGAATGTGGCGACTGCGCTGGTCCGGTACACGGAGACAGCCGCGATCGCGCCCGGCGTGAAATCGCCACACGCCCTTGCCGTCCATTCCGCCGGCCGCTGGCTGGTGGCGGGCGACGGGGAGGCCGCGCTGTTCGATCCTGACGGCGGCCGGAGGAGCAGATTCGCGATTCCGGGCAAGGCGGGCTGCGCGGCGTTCCTGCCGGGCGGCGAGATCCTGATCGGGGTGGGCGACCACGTGGAACGCTTTAGCCGCGACGGAAAGCCAGCGGACACGTGGGTCGGCATGGGAGAGAGCGCCGTGCTCACAAGCGTGGCCGCCATGTCGAATCTCGTGTTCCTGGCTGACGCGGGCAACCGAGTCGTCTGGCGCTTTGATGAGGATGGAAGACTGCTGGGCCAGATTGGAGCACAGGACGCCGGCGACGGCGCCCACCACTTTGTGGTGCCCAGCCCTTACTTCGACGTGGTGGCCGCCCGCGGGCGCGTGTGGGTCGCCAACCCCGGCCGCGCGCGCGTCGAGGAATATACGGCACAGGGGGCCTTCGTCGGCCAGTGGGGCCAGTCCGGCATGCAGATCGAAAAGTTCTGCGGGTGCTGCAACCCGATTCACCTGACGCTTGCGGCTGACGGCGCGTTTGTGACGGCGGAGAAGGGGCTGGCGCGCGTGAAGGTCTACGGGACCAACGGCGATCTGGAATCCGTGGTCGCCTCCGCGGAGCTGTTTCCGGCGGTCGGGATGAGCTGCACGATCGCTGCCAGCATCAGCGACATCGCGGTAGACGCGCGCGGCCGCGTGCTGGTGCTTGACGCAACGGGCGCCCTGCGCGTCTTTGTACGAAAACCATGAATGCTTCAGTCAAGAAAGTGAGGACGCGGCGGGATTTCCTGGCCGGCATAGTTCGCTCGCTGCTGCTAGGCGGACTGACGGCATACGGGGCCGTCGGGGCCTGGCGCGCGCTGCGCAAGGGCCGTCTCGCGGGGGGGTGCGCGAGCGCTGCCGGCTGCCCTTCCGCGGCGCAGTGCGACGGCGACGCGAAGCGCTGCGTACGCGTTGCCGACGTGCCCCTGGTGTGGCAGCTGGACCCGTCGAAATGCGTCCAGTGCGGGCGCTGCGCCACCGAATGCGTGCTGGCGCCGTCGGCTGTGAAATGCGTGCACGCGTTCAACATGTGCGGCTACTGCAAGCTCTGCTTCGGGTATTTCCAGCCGGGCGCGGATGCGCTTACGGCCGACGCGGAGAACCAGCTCTGCCCCACGGGCGCCATCCGGCGCGGTTTTGTAGAGGAGCCGTACTTTGAGTACACGATCGACGAAACGCTCTGTATCGGGTGCGGCA
The DNA here is from genome assembly GCA_964424705.1 of uncultured Victivallales bacterium. Taxonomy (GTDB): domain Bacteria; phylum Verrucomicrobiota; class Kiritimatiellia; order UBA8416; family CAYRKB01; genus CAYRKB01. Next base: position 14,284 of record CAYRKB010000075.1, on the reverse strand, counting down.
AGTGCGTCAAGGGGTGCGGCATGTTCGGCAACGGGTCGCTTCATCTGCAGGTGCGGCACGACCGGTGCGTTCACTGCAACGAGTGCGCGATCGCCCGGGTTTGTCCATCCGACGCCTTCCGGCGCGTGCCCGCCACCCAGCCGTATCTCCTGAAAGGACGCGCGTGAGAGGCTTTCTGATGCTTGCCGTTGTTATGGCCGCGGCCCTGTGCCCGGCGGCGCCGGGACCGAGCCGCTTTCCCCAGCCGCAGTTCGAGACCGGGCACACGCTGCCCGTGACGACGACCCCCATGCCCGCCCCGGCCTGGCGCGCGCACCTTGATGTCCTTGTGCTGGTGGGGGCTCTCTCTCTCTCCTCGTGGCTGGCGCTGCGGCGTCGCTCGCGGCCCGGGCTCCTGGCCCTTTCGCTTGCTTCCATGGTGTACTTCGGCTTCTGGCGCAAGGGCTGCATCTGCCCGGTCGGATCCCTGCAGAATGTTGCGCTGGGATGCATCGATGCCTCGTACACCGTCCCAGTGACGGTGGTGGCGTTCTTCGTGCTGCCGCTGATCTTCACGCTCCTTTTCGGGCGCACGTTCTGCGCCGCGGTCTGCCCGCTGGGCGTGATGCAGGACCTTGTGGTGGTGCGGCCACTGCGCCTGCCGCTATGGCTATCCACGGTGCTCAGCGTGGGGCCGGCGATCTATCTGGGCGCGGCGCTGCTGCTCGTCGCGGCGGGCGGCATGTTCCTTGTGTGCCGCTACGACCCGTTTGTCGGCTTCTATCGGCTGAGCGGCCCGGCGCCGATGCTGGTCGCGGGCGGGGTTCTGCTGCTGATCGGCCTGTTCATTGCGCGGCCCTATTGCCGGTTCCTGTGCCCCTACGGCGTGCTGCTGAACCTGGCTTCGCGGCTGTCGCGCCGCCATCTCACGATCGCACCGGACGATTGCATCGACTGCCGGCTCTGCCAGGGCTCGTGCCCCTTCGATGCCATCCGGTTTCCGGTTGCCCCGCCGACGCCGGAGCAGATGCGGCGCGACACGCGGAGCCTCGCGCTGCTGCTGGCGTTTCTGCCCGCGGCCCTTGTCGCGGGATGGAGCCTTGGCAGCGGGCTCGGTCCGCGCTTTGCGGAACTGCACAAGACGGTGCGGCTAGCCCATGAGACGGCCGCGTGGAAGCGCGGGGCCGCACTTCCCGCGGGATCGCTGGAGGTCGACGCGTTCGTGCAGGGGGCGCGCCCGGTGGAGGAGTTGCAGAAGGATGCGCGAAGGATTCAGGGCGGATTTCGCCTCGCCGCAGGCGTCTTTGGCGCGGCCGTGGGCGCGCTTCTCATTGGAAAGCTGGTGGCGCTTGTGCTTCGCCGGCGAGTTGCAGAACACACTCCCGATCGCGGCCACTGCCTGAGCTGCGGGCGGTGTTTTCGCTTTTGTCCGCCAGAGCACGAACGGCTGAGGCTCGGACTGGCGCCTGCTGCTCTGCAGAAGGGAGAAGGATGATGAGGTCTGCGTCAGGCGGCCGTGGGCATCGAGCCAGGCCCGCAATCCACGCAGCTGCGCGCGCTACGGCGCATGTGGCGGCGATGTTCTGCGCCGTGGTGGTGGCGTTGGTCGTGATTAATCATCTTCAGACGACGCGCGCGGATGTGCTGAACCTGTCGGGGCTGAAGGACCTGCGCCTGCAGCTGAAGGCCAGCCCCGGAAACGGGGAACTTCGGGAGCAGATCCGCACGCTCGACCTGCTTGCGCGGCAGACGTTCTTTGCGAGCACAAGCTTCGCGCGCACTGGCGGATGGCTGCTGCTCGCGGGTGCAGGGGTGCTCGTTGCTTCGCTGAGGCTCATGGCGTGGGGGCGGCCGCCCCTGCCCGACCCCGGGAAGTTCACCGGCCTGCTCGATCTCGCCGCGAAGCAGCGCGGGGCGCGGGTTGGCGTGGCCGTCCTCGGGGCCGCCCTGGCGCTGTGGTCGCTCTATCTCGGGAAGCCGCCGGCCGCTGCGCTGGATTCCGGGCTGGCGGAACCGTCGCCTGCTGTGCCCGGACCGGTGACCCGGTCCGCCCTGGAAACGGTCGAGGCCGCGCGGCAGTGGCCTGCGTTCCGGGGCCCGGGCGGCGGCGGAATTGCGGCGCCCGGCGCGGCGCCGGTGGAGTGGGATGGGGCTGCGGGGAAGGGCGTCCTGTGGAAGACGGCGGTGCCTCTTCCGGGCTTCAGTTCGCCCATCGTGTGGGGCGGGGACGTGTTTCTCACGGGTGGCACGCGCGATGAGCGCGAGGTGTATTGTTTCAACGCCGCCAGCGGCGCGCTGCGGTGGAAGCACGCCGTCGCGGGGATCAGCGGCTCGCCGGCCGAGCCGCCCAAGGTGGCGTCGGACACGGGCTACGCCGCGTCCACCATGACGACCGACGGGCGGCTGGTGTTTGCAATCTTCGCCACAGGCGATCTGGTCGCGCTTGATTGGGAGGGGAAACGGATATGGGCGAAGGCGCTCGGAACCCCCGAGAACCCGTACGGGCACTCCTCCTCGCTGCTAGTGCACGAGGGGCGGCTTTTCGTTCAGTTCGACCACAGCGCCGCCGCCTCGGTGGCGGCGCTGGACCCGGCTACGGGCCGCGAGCTATGGCGGGCGCCGCGCTCCAGCATCTCGTGGTCGTCACCGATTCTCGTCAACACCGGCGCCCGGCAGGAATTGATTCTGACGGACAGTACGGGCGTGGACTCCTATGAACCGGCGACCGGGCGCAGGCTTTGGGAGCAGCGCTGCATGGATGCGGAGGTCGGTACCTCGGCAGCGTATGAGGGGGGCATGGTGTTCGCGGGCAACGACGGTACGCTCGGCTGCGCAATCCTGATCGCCGGGAGCAACGGCGCGGCGCAGGTGGCGTGGGAGTATCGCGATGACCTGCCGGAGGTGGCAAGCCCGCTGGCCGTGAATGGGTGCGTCTTCCTGGCGTCGGCAGGCGGCGCGGTCACATGCCTCGATGCCCGAAGCGGCAAGCGGCAGTGGAGGCAGGCATTCGACGACGGGTTCTGGGCTTCGCCGGTTGCGGCGGGAACGAACGTGTATGCACTCGACCGGGCGGGCCTGATGCGGGTCTTCGCGGCAGCCCCTGAATACCGGCCGGTGGCGGCCTCGCCGCTGGGCGAAGCCACAGTGTGCACACCCGCGATTGCGGAGGGCAGGCTGTACATCCGCGGCGTGCAGAATCTCTATTGCATCGGGGCCCCGGGGGGTTGAGCGCATGGATGAGCCCCTTGATCTGTCGGAAGTGGACCGTATCGTGGCGCGGATCGGCGGCGCTGCGGAGTGCGTGCTTCCGCTGCTGCAGGCGGTCCAGGCGCACTATCATTACCTGCCGATCCCCGCGCTGAAGCGGGTGTCCGCGCTCACAGGCATCGCTCCGTCGGCGATTGCGGGCGTCTCCACGTTCTATGCCCAGTTCCGGCACAAGCCGGCCGGCCGCCACAACGTGCGCGTGTGCGTGGGCACGGCGTGCCACGTCAAGGGAGCGGGCGCGGTCTTGGAGTCGTTCCGGCGCCTGTTGGGAATTGAAGGCGAGGACGATACGGATGCGGAGCGGCTCTTCACCGTGCAGAAGGTGGCCTGCCTCGGGTGCTGCATGCTTGCGCCAGTGGTGCAGATCGACGACGTCATCTACGGCGCCATGGCGCCGGAAAAGGTTGCGGCCACCCTGGGCGACTTTCTCCGGTCCGCCCGGGCGAGTGCGAGTCACGGCCCCGGCACCGGCGCAGGCAGGGGACGTGGGGAGGTTCGGCTCTGTTGCTGTTCCAGCTGCGGCGCAGCGGGTGCCGAGTCGGTGTTTCGCCAATTCGCGGACGATGCGAAGGATCTCGGGCTGACCGTTCCAGTGCGCTCGGTCGGCTGCACCGGCGCGTCGTTCGACGCGCCGCTCGTGCACGTGGCAGGCGCCCGCGGCGACGAGTACAGGTACGGCCGCGTGCGTCCGGGCGACTGCCGGCGCATTCTGCTACGGCACTTCGCCCCCGCGCGGCTCCTGCCGCGACTGTCTGCCACGATTGAGCGGGTGCTCGGCTCGCTGGTGGACAGCGGGGCTCAGCAGGACGGGATCGTACGGTACGCGGCCGACGTGCGGGACGGACGGTCGCCGTGGGGCGCTGCCGGGCAGGTGCACGTCGCCACGGAGCACGGCGGACAGATGGGGCCGCTGGCGATGGACGAATATGAGGCTCACGATGGATTTCAGGCGTGGCAAGGGGCGCGCGTGACGGCGCCTGACGATGTTGTGGCGCGGATCTCGGACAGCGGGCTGCGCGGGCGAGGCGGGGCGGGGTACCCGACCGGCCGCAAGTGGGCGGCCGTGCGCGCGGCAGCGGGCCGCGTGAAGTATGTCATTTGCAACGGGGACGAGGGCGATCCCGGGGCGTTCATGGATCGCATGATCCTGGAGTCGTTCCCGTACCGCGTGATCGAGGGACTGCTGGTCGCCTGCCACGCCGTGGGCGCGCGCGAGGGCATCTTCTATATCCGGGAGGAGTACCCGCTGGCGGTGCGCCGGGTGCGCGAGGCAATCCAGCGTTTTGAGGGCTCCAAGGCCGCGGAGGACGCTCCGCGCATGCGCGTGGCCGAGGGGGCGGGTGCGTTCGTGTGCGGGGAGGAAACGGCGTTGATCGCCGCGCTGGAAGGGCGGCGAGGAACGCCTGTGTACCGTCCGCCGTATCCTGCTGAGAGCGGCCTGCACGGCTGCCCGACGCTCGTCAACAACGTCGAGACGCTGGCGCTGGTGCCTTGGATCCTGCGCCACGGCCCCGCCGCGTTCGCCGCCATGGGCTCGCGCGGGAGCGCCGGGACGAAGACCTTTGCGCTGGCCGGCCGCGTGCGGCGCGGCGGGCTGATCGAGGTGCCGATGGGAACGCCGATGCGCGCGATCGTGGAGGATCTGGGCGGGGGCGCGGGGGAGGGGCGACGGGTCAAGGCCGTGCAGATCGGCGGGCCGTCGGGCGGATGCCTTCCCGCCGCCCTTTCTGATCTGCCGGTCGACTACGAGGCGCTTGTCGAGGCGGGGGCGATCATGGGCTCGGGCGGGCTGGTGGTGCTAGACGACACGGATTGCATGGTGGACGTCGCCCGCTACTTCCTTGAGTTCACGCAGCATGAGTCCTGCGGCAAGTGCACGTTCTGCCGGGTCGGGACGCGGAGGATGCTCGATATGCTCGAGGCTCTTTGCGCGGGCAGGGCGGGGCGGGATACGCTGGCGGAATTGGAGCAACTGGCGCTGGCGGTGCGGGCCGGGAGCCTGTGCGGGCTGGGTCGCACGGCGCCGAACTCCGTGCTCAGCACGCTGCGCTATTTCCGCGGCGAGTATGAGGCCCACGCGCAGGGGGGCTGCCCGGCCGGTAAGTGCAAGGCGCTGATTCGATACGCGATCAATGAGAAGTGCATCGGCTGCACGCGCTGCGCGCAGCGCTGCCCGGTGGATGCAATCCCAATGCGCCCGTACGAGCGGCACGAAATCGACCAGGCGCTGTGCACGCGATGCGACACGTGCCGCAAGGTGTGCCCTGCGGGGGCGGTAGAAATCCTGCCCCGCGCGGCGAAGGAGCCGCCACAATGAGTAGGGCGCGATTCCAAAACTTGAGGACGAAGATGGGAGGTTTCAGCACGGAGGCACGGAGGCACGGAGATGCGCGTTCTGAGGTCTCCGGTTTCTCGATGAGTGCTGCGTGGATTTGCAGCAAATCCACACAACGTTCCCTGTGGCGGAGTCTGCGGGCGGGCGTGCCCGGCTCTGTGCGTAGTGAATTCCTTGACGGCTGTTTCCTTTCATCGGAGGAGGCCAATGCCTGAGCTTTGGATCGATGGGGAGGCCGTGAAGGTTGAGTCGGGCGTCACCGTGCTCGGGGCCGCCACGCGCGCGGGGCGCTCGATTCCGTCGCTATGCCACCGGCAGGAATGTTCGCCTTCGACATCGTGCCTGGTATGCCTGGTCAAGGACGTCGGCGCGGGCCGGCTGATCCCGTCTTGCACGGCGAGGGCGCAGGATGGAATGCGCATCGAGACGGGGAGCGACGAGGTGCTGGCCGCGCGCCGCACGGCGCTGGAGCTTCTGCTCAGCGAGCACGTGGGGGACTGCGAGGCGCCCTGCACGCTGGCCTGCCCCGCGCATCTCGATGTGCCCGCGATGATTCGCGCGATCCGGGCGGGCGATGAGAAGGGCGCGGCGCGCATCGCGCGGCGCGACCTGGCGCTGCCCGGGGTGTTGTCGCGCCTGTGCCACGCGCCCTGCGAAAAAGTCTGCAGGCGCAAGCAGCGCGACGGGGCGGTGGCGATCCGGGACCTGGAGCGGCACGCGGCGGAGTTGCGGGCAGTCATGCGCTGCCCGGAGGTGAACAAGCTCGTCGCCGTAGTGGGCGGCGGGCCGGCCGGCCTGGCGGCGGCGTTCGAGCTTCGCATGCTGGGCTACGGCGTGATCGTGTTCGATGCGCGCCCCGCCATGGGCGGGACGTTGCATGACGCCGTGGCCGATGGAGCGCTGGACGCCGGCGCGCTGGCGCTCGATGTCGGCGCGCTGGTTGCGGCCGACGTGAAATTCAAGCTTGGGCGCAGGATCGGCGACCTGTCCGAGGCGGGCGCAGGGGTGAGCGCCGTCGTGGTGGCGACGGGGAGTCACGCGAAGGCCGAGGCGTTGCTGCCCGGGATTCAGGCGGGCCATCATAAAGCGCATGCGACGGCGGCGGCGGGCCGCTCGGTGCGCGAAGGCGTGTTCGTCTGCGGCAGCGCGCTGCACCCCTGTCGCACCGTTGTGCATGCCGTGGCGGACGCCAGGGATGCCGCGCAGATGGCGGATCGCTACCTGAGGGGTGGGGCGGCCGTTGCGGCGGGCAGGCGTTTCAACTGTCATATCGGCCGCGTGGAGGATGGGGAGATGGCCGAGTTCATGAAGGATGCCGCTGCGTACGCGCGTGTGAGCCCGGCGGGGCCAGGCGCGAACGGTCTTGTCGCCGAGGAGTCGGTGCGGGAGTCCGCGCGCTGCCTGCGCTGCGATTGCCGCCGGAAGGACGACTGCCGGCTGCGCGACGGAGCAGACGCGACGGGCGCCCTGCAGCACCGGTACCGGGGCGGCGCGAGGGCTCCCGTGCGCAGGGACTGCACGCATGCGGATTTAGTGCTGGAGCCCGGGAAATGTATCAAGTGCGGCTTGTGCGTGCAGGTCAGCGATCGTGCCGGGGAGCGGCCAGGTCTGGCCATGCTTCAGCGCGGATATGCCGTGGAGGCGGGCGTGCCGTTCGGCGGGACGCTGGGGGAGGGGCTTTCACGGTCCGCGGGCGCCTGTGCCGATGTCTGCCCGACCGGCGCGCTGGCCAGGCGGGAAGTGAAGAGTGCGGAATATGCGGACGCGGAAGGCTGCCCATCGCGCGTTGATGGCCGTACCAGCCCATGTTGACCTATACGGGAGAGATCGCGGCGCTGCTGACGGCATTCTTCTGGATGCTCAGTTCCTTGTGCTGGACGGCGGCGGGCGAGCGGGTGGGTTCGCTGTCCGTGAATGTCCTGCGCCTGCTTATGGCGCTGCCCCTGCTCGTGCTGTATGCCTGGGTTGTTCAAGGCGAGGCGCTCCCGTTCTCCGCGTCGTTGCACAGCTGGCTATGGCTCGGGCTCTCCGGTGCGTTCGGGTTCTTCGTATGCGATATGTTCCTGTTCCGCTCGTTCCTGTTGATCGGTCCGCGGCTGGGGATGCTGATTCTTTCACTCTCGCCGCCTCTCACTGCGCTGATCGGGTGGGTTGCGCTGGGCGAGCGACTCAGTGGTACTAATTGGATCGGCATGGGACTGGCCCTTGCGGGCGTTGCGTGGGTTGTTCTCGAGTCACCCTCTACGCGCGGGGGATCGGGTCGGAGGTATGTGTTTTCAGTGAGAGGCGGCCTGATGGCGCTGGTCGGGTCGGCGGCCCAGGCCTGCGCGATCGTCACGGCCAAGATCGGTCTGCAGGACCGCATTTCGGCCATTGGAGCGACTGAGATACGGCTTGTGTCAGGGCTCGGGTGTTTTCTGATCCTGATCCTAGTGTTGCGACGTTATCCAATGGTCTTTGGCGCGTGCAGGAATCGTCAAGCCCTTGGAATCATCAGCCTTGGCACGGTGTGCGGCCCGGTGGTGGGTGTGACGCTGATGATGGTGGCGGTCCAACGGATTCCGAGCGGACTTGCCCAGACCTTCCTCTCTACGTCCCCCGTCATGATCATCCCGTTCATGCGTGTGCTCTACCATGAGCGCGTGGGCTGGCGCGCCACGGCCGGGGCCGTCGTGGCCTGCATCGGAGTCTCGCTGCTGTTCGTGAAGTGAGGAGAGAGTCGGGGAGAATTGGACGGAAGGGTTGTGAACGAGCTCCTTTCTCCCTCCTCAGGCACGGGGTGAGTCGTCTCTACCGAGGCCGCTACATCACGACGTCCTTCCGCCGGGATTGTTCAATATCATTGCCGCCATGCTCAATTCTGACTAGATTCCGCAGGCATGAGGAAGCTGCAATCGAGGGAGCTTGAGAGGTCGTTCCCCCCGATGAAAACGGTAAGAGCTGGACTGATCGGCTTCGCGGGACGGGGGATGGATCATCTCCGTCACCTGCTCATGCTGGAAGGGGTAGAGGTGACGGCGCTCTGCGAACTCAAGGCGGATGCGCTGGAGCGTGGGGCGCAGCTGGCGGCCGAGAGGGGCAAGCCCCGGCCCGCGCTGTATGGCACGAAGCCGGACGACTACCTGCGCATGCTTGAGCGCGATGATCTCGACGTCGTCTTTATCACCACGGACTGGGATACGCACGGGCCGATGGCTGTGCAGGCGATGAAAGCCGGAAAGCACGCTTTCATGGAGGTGCCGGCTGCCGTCACGGTCGACCAGTGCTGGGACCTGGTGGAGACGGCGGAGAAGACGGGCCTCCACTGCATGATGCTGGAGAACGTCTGCTACGGCCGGGAAGAGCTCATGGTCCTGAACATGGTCAGACAGGGCGTGCTGGGGCACCTCTTGCATGGCGAAGCTGCGTATATTCATGACTTGCGTTCGCAGATGCACGACGCGGACACGATCGGGGCGTGGCGTACCCTTCACTACGCGGCCCGCAACGGAAACCTGTATCCCACGCACGGCCTTGGCCCGATCGCCCAGTACATGAACATCAATCGGGGCGACCGGTTCGAGCGAGTGGTTTCCATGAGTTCACCGGCGGCGGGCAGGGAGCTGTATGCCGAGGCGAACTTCCCGGCGGACCACAAGTGGAACAAGGTGGAGAAGTGGAGCTGCGGCGACATCAACTCTTCCTTGATCAAGACCGCGCTCGGGCGGACGATTCTCGTCCAGTGGGACGAAACCTCGCCCCGGCCGTACTCGTTGCACAACATGATCCAAGGGACGAATGGATGCTGGGCGGGCTATCCTTCCCGGCTTGTCGTGCAGGGCCGCACGCCGTCGACGCATGAATGGGTACAGGGCGATGGTCTGAAGCCGTGGTATGACCAGTATGAGCACCCGCTATGGACAAGAATGGGAGAGGTGGCGGCAAAGGTCGGGGGCCACGGCGGAATGGATTTTCTCATGATCTGGAGGCTCGTCTACTGCCTGCGCAACGGGCTGCCTCTTGACCAGGATGTCTATGACGCGGCGGCTTGGTCGATCATCGGCCCCCTGAGCGAGGAGTCCGTTAGAAAGCGAAGCCGCCCGGTCAGAGTCCCAGACCTGACTCGCGGGCGTTGGAGAAAACGGACGCCGCTCGGCGTCGTGAGCTAGCCGCCAATCCACCGGCGTCAACGGCTGCGGAGCGCGCCAAAAGCTCGAAAGAAAACCACGATCCAAACTTCCTCGTGGTTTGCGCTTTAGCAGCGTCGCACTCCCCACCGGGTTTGCATCCTTCCCCGGAAGCTGTCGCCTGCGGATCTACCGTGTGGCTCTTGGCCTGACGCGCTGCGCACAGCTACGCCACGTGCGGTTTCGTTTCTGAAGGGCGGGCAGCAGTCCCACCTTTGCCAGGTGCGCATGGATGCCGGCCGCCGCCAGTTTCGTCATATCGCGCGGCACCTCGTGCAGTTCAATGCCCCGGTGCACCGAGAACTCGTTTCGTAGGAATCCCAGCATACGCGAACTGGCGCACAGCACGACATGATCCGCTCCTGACTCCGCGACGAGCTTGCGCAGTTCCTTCGTCGCGCTGCGTGCAAAACGCTTCTCGCACTCCATAGCGTGCTTCTCCCGGTGGTCGTCCGTGGCGCGGGCCGACGTGCCGCGGGCGCGATTGGTGCCGCTGCGCGTATTTGCATGTTGCTCCGACTTAATAAGTTCCATGGCAACATTCGTAAGGCTGGCAAGCTCTCTCAAGTTAGGTCCGGATTCTATGACCGGGTTCAAGGACGGTTCCAACGTGAACAAACGGGCACGCGAAGCATCAGCTACCACCACACAATACTCGCTCATGGCGTCCTCCTCGGTTGCGGTACACGGGCCCTTGGTTTGGATCAAATTCTTGGGTGAATGATAGACCTGCGGGCATAGTTTGCAAACAAAAAAGAAGGAAGAGAACGTGACCTGTGGGCAGGGGCTTTCATCCTCTTCGCACGGACCGGGCGAGGTTGCCGGGGCGGCAACAGAGTTCCGGTCGGGTGTTACGGTGCGCCGGATCCCTGACCACTATCCTGGCCGCCACCGGCCAGGATCCTTTCCTTGCCATCTGCGCCGCGTGTGGCTTGTATTTCAGACGTATCGCCATCGTTCACCCCTCCCGTCCGCGTCCATCCGTGTTCATCCGTGTTCATCCGTGGCTAAACCTCCGCATGTTCTCTGTGCTCTTATCGGGTCGGGCGCCGCAGCCCCCCGTCTTTCCGTCTCGGCGCGTTCCCGCGACGAGATGAAGCGTGGTACAGATCGGTCTTTCCGCGCCGCCGCAGCCTGCTCCCAGTCTCTCGCTTTCCCGACACCGTCGCCGCCATCCACCACGCCACACGGGTCATCGCCCAGAAGACTCGTCCACTGGATAGCTGTCGGCGACATTGCACGGTTCGGCGGCACATAGGATGTCGGATATCCCCGCAACCTTCCCCCGAGAACAGCATCCTTACTAATCCGGCCGCTAGTAGTAGTCGATACCTGAAGACGGGCTCGCTGCGCCCTTGCGGCGCAGGAGCCGAAATTCAGGCTCCTGGCAAACGCTACGCAGGAGACCCGAGATGGATTACCGCCCGCTTCGGCAATTGCGAGAACTGCAAGAAGCCACTCACGGACAAACGCGCCGTCTACTTCCCGAACGGCAAGTTCTGCTTTTGCGAGCAGTGCGGCGAGCCGGAAATGGACGCGTTCGAGTGCGCCGCGTTCGACGAAGCAGTTATGACGGGCAACTGGTAACACGCAACACCCGAGCCCGGCCGGGAGATGCCGGGCAGGAGCAATACACCCATGAGCGCAACGAGAGAATACGCAGTGATTAGAGCCCGCACGGGCAGCGGCAACCCCGTAGCAGTACACTTGATCGACGCCGACGACCTGAAGGAGTTCCCCAACGTGGCGGACTATTTCCCCGCGGGCACCCGCGACGTGCAGGAAGTCGGCCGTGTCCAGGTGATGGGCGACACCCATCTCCTGGGCACGATGTTCGAACGAATCACTTTGACCCGCGCCGCCGCCTGCCCTGAGCCGGTCGAAGGGCCGCTCCGGACCTGCCCTGCTGTGCCCGCCGTAGCGTCTTTGCGAAGGGGGGCGCTTGTCGAGGGGGGAGATCCCCTTCCGGAGCCGGCGGCGAAGTGTCCCACCCATGGCGCGCTTTAGCCCTTCGGGCGTCGGCGGCCACCCGCCCCAAGCGCCGACGACGCCCCCGAACGAAAGGAGTCGCTGCCGTTCCACTGCGGCCCCGACTCCGCTAGCGCAATAGCCTTGAAACCGCCGATTCTTCAAGATTCGGTCTTCGCTGTTCAATGCAACTGAAACCCGCACAAACCGATATCTGGTGTGGTTCTTTTTCCGAACAGAAGCGTTTGGAATGCAAGGAGGCCAAGATCCAGTTGTCCACCATTCCAGCCTCCCTGGCGATGGTCGCGCTTCTCCTAACATGGCCTGTGTTTGAGCGCCCGGGCTTTGCTGCTGATGCCGCCGGATCTCACGCGCCAGTTGCTGCCTTTACCCGCTCCACAAATGCCTTACTGCCCGACCTGAGCTGGGTGCCGCCGGCGGACCGCTTTGACTGGATTCAGATCAAGTCAGGAGAATAGCTCAAGTGGCGGCTCAAGGCTATGCAGGATGGCGAGATAGAGTTTGATAGCGAGGAATTGGATGACCTGACGTTCGAGTGGCGAGACATCCGGCAATTGCGATCCGCTCACGTCCTTGATGCGTTGTTTGCGGATGGCAGGAAGCTAAAGGGCCTCGTCACGGTCACTCCCGGGGACATTGTCGTGGGCGGCGCGGAGCCTGGCACCTTCCCCCGTGACCGCATACTCAGTCTTACGCCCGGCGGATCCGGGCTGCGTTATTGGTCGGGCAAGGGGTCGCTCGGGCTGACCCGGCGCTCGGGCAATACGGACCAGGTTGAGGACATCCGCAGCGATGATCATCGCGCCGACGAGGTAATCGATCGGATGCGCAGTTTCATGAAGCGGCGCGAATTCGAACTGCGTCACCTCGACCTTAACCTGTTGGCGAGCGAAGTCAGCACCTTGGTGCGGCCGGATTCCGAGCTGCGCCATGTGCGACTGGCGCTGGAGACCGGTCCAGCCCTGCCCCCCGTACTTGGCGACCAGGTGCAACTGCAGCAAGTCTTGCTCAATCTGCTGCTCAACGCCATGGACGCATTGAATAGCAATCCGCCAGAGCGACGCCTCATTACGGTGCGTGCGCGGACAGAGGGCGCACCGGTCGAGGTTGCCGTGAGCGACACGGGCCACGGCATTCCGGCGGATTTGCTTCCGCGTGTGTTCGAGCCGTTCTTCACGTCCAAGCCCACGGGTCTAGGGATGGGGCTGGCCATCTCCCGAAGCATCGTCGAGGCGCATGGCGGCCGGCTGTGGGCGGAAAACAACCCGGACGGCGGGGCGACGTTTGCGTTCAGCCTGCCGGTGGCGGGGGAGAGTCAGTAATCAGTAGGCAGTGATCAGTGAGCAGTGAACAGGGGGCCAGATGGCGTTGGAGCACGCAAGTAGTTTCAAAGACCTGATTGTGTATCAGAAGTCCAGGGTTGTTTCGCGATCAGTCTTCTCCCTTACAAAGAGCTTTCCCAAAGAGGAAACCTATGCGCTGACTGATCAGATTCGCCGGTCGTCGCGCTCGATCGGTGCTCACATCGCCGAAGCTTGGGCGAAGCGCCGCTACGAGAAGCATTTCATTTCCAAACTCACGGATGCAGACGGTGAACAGATGGAAACTCAACACTGGATTTCTGAGGCCTAGGACTGTGGCTATGTCTCGCAGGAGGGGCGCATGTGCGTTCCGGGGAGTTGTCCGTTCAGGCGCGTCTTTGTACCTCCGCGACGAGGGCGTCGCGACTCCAGAAGCAAGCCGGGAGCGACAACGGGCAACTCCGACTGGAGACGCGGCGACCCCGCCGCGTTCTCTCCGATCTTCGCCGCATCTCCCCCGGGCAGCGATCCCCGGAACTCACATGCGCCCTCGCAGGAGGAAGCGGTGAAAGCAATTGCTGCCCTGATCGAGATTGGTCGTATACTCGGCGGAATGATACATAAAGCCGAGGCATTTTGCGGGCCATCTCCGACCATACTCAAGGAAGACTCTGCTGGCTATCTTGCTAACTGATGACTGATGACAACCTCGCCTCTTGTCCGCATCGTCGATGACGACTCTTCCTTCCGCAACGCCGTCTCCCGGCTGCTGCGCGCCTCCGGCTTTGCGGTGCAGGCTTTCTCCTCGGCCGAAGAGTTCATGGCTGGTTTGGCGTCTGACGTTCCCGGGTGCGCCCTTGTCGATCTGCAGATGCCCGGGCTGAACGGACTTGAGCTGCAGGAGACCCTCGCCAAGGCAGGGGTGCGCCTGCCCATCGTGCTTCCATGAGAAGGCTAGAGTCAAGCATCCGTTTCACGGATTCCTTCGAGCTCCGTCCGCCACGCTTCCATTCGCACTCTTTTATGGAGACAGCCATGTCCCCGGTGCATCGTAGTGTCCGTCGGCGGGTGCTGCTATCTCAGTGACGCATTCTTTTGACTCGGTGGCAACCGATGATGCAAGGCACGGACCGCAGTCACCCGGACGGAGCGTAGAAGCCCAAAATGTCTGACTCAGCCAAATCCTTTCTTCGTGGCGCTTCTGGGTTTGTGGGGGGATTTTTCATTGCGCGGATAGCGGGTCCATG